>CAZDTG010000627.1:0-1507 GCA_964508005.1 uncultured Steroidobacteraceae bacterium | reverse complement strand
CGCGTCGGCATCATGGAAGGCGCCAATTTCAACGGTTCCGTGGACATGAGCAGCGTCCAGGCCGCGGTTCGCACGCCCGAAACGAGCCTGCGGACGGATGCACATCCAAGCGCGGATACCGGCTTGAGCGATCGTTCCGTGGAGCGGATTCTCGGCAAGTAAGCGATGCTCGCGCGGCACCGGTGCAGGCCGCGCCAAGACAGCCCATGTGGTGCTCAGGCGCCCGCTGGTGTTCCAAGCTGGCGGGCGCTGCGCGCCCCCGAGCACGACGCACCCTTGCAAGTAGCGCGGCGCCGCTTCCGCGACCAACCCTTTGCGCAGCAGCGCGTTCGGTACAACCACTCCTCGAACGACCGGTGCTGCCTGCCAACGACGACCCCAAACCGTTTCGCACGGCTCGCCGTGTTGTTATATAGCGTCCAAAGTGGCGAACACGCCAGGCTGGCCGTCGGTTCGAGCACGTCAAGCCATTGACCGAGCGCCAGAAGCAGATCATCGCGCAACAGGTGGCGACGACCCGGGAGGCGGACACCAGGAAGCTGTTGGGTGTACAGCATTGGGTTCGCGACCTCTCCTACAGGGATGCGCTGGAACGGCTGGCATCGCAGCCCACCGTGAATATCGAGGGCCTGTATGCAGGTTATACCGGCCCCGGCGGTAAAACCGTTCTGCCGTCAAAGGCCGTCGCCAAGCTCGACATGCGCCTGGTCCCTGACCAGACAGCCGCGGAGGCGGAAGCCAAACTGAGGGCGCACCTTGCCAAGCGAGCTGCACTGCCATGGCTTGCAGCCTATGCCCGCCGTCACTGTCTCCGCCAGGCGACGGGTTTCCAGGGAACCTGGGCCGAGGGGCGGTGCTTACTTCTCTGTACGTCCCCCTCGGCCGATTCCGAACACAGGAGACCCTCTCATGAAGTTGCCCATCGCACTCATGGTCGCCGCCTTGCTCTCGAGCGCCGCGTTTGCGCAGCAGGAGCCACAGAGCCCCCCGGCAACGCCCGACGCCAGCGTGCAGCGGCCCGCCACCCCACCCGCCGGCGCCCCGGTTGATGTAGGCGCCATTTTCGACAAGCTCGATACCAACCACGACGGAAAGCTCACCCGCGAGGAAGCGCAGGCCCACCCCACGGTCCTGGCACATTTCGATGACGCGGACGCAAACCATGACGGCGTCATCACCAAGGAGGAATTCCTGGCCGCGTTCAGGCCACAGCAATAGCCTCATCCCACGCTTGGTCCATGTGCGAGGCGGTCGGCAGGTCGCCTCGTCCTTCCCAAAGCCGCAATCGCGGGCCCGACGCCTCCAATGCGATTTGGGGCCGCCCATGCGATAAGGCGACCCGCCAGTTTCCGCCAGCAGCGCCGGGCGCTAGACTGCGCACCGGCAGCAGCGAGCCGCTTCCCATTGCAGCTCGCCTGCCGTTTCGGGTACGCAAGGCCATGTCTAAGTACCTGAAAGGGAAAGAAAAGCGGGTGTAGTTCAATGGTAGAACTGCAGCTTCCCAAGC
>CAZDTG010000626.1:0-1510 GCA_964508005.1 uncultured Steroidobacteraceae bacterium | reverse complement strand
CAAGAGGCGCTACGTGCATGAAACGCACTCCCATGACCATGCGTGGCGCAGAGGCGCTGCGTGCGGAGCTGAAGAAGCTCAAGACGGAATCGCGGCCGAACGTGATCAAAGCGATCGCGGAGGCCCGCGGCCACGGTGACCTGTCCGAGAACGCGGAGTACCATGCCGCGCGCGAGCAGCAGGGGTTCATCGAGGGACGCATCAAAGAGATCGAGACGAAGCTCTCCACGGCCGAGGTTATTGATACGTCCAAGCTCACGAACACCGGCAAGGTCGTGTTTGGGGCGCTGGTGGAGCTCGAGGACCAGGATGATTCGCATCGGGTCACCTACCAGGTCGTGGGTGAGGACGAGGCCGACATCCGGGCGGGGCGCATCTCGATTACTTCGCCCATTGCGCGGGCGGTCGTCGGGAAGTCGGAGGGCGACGTGGTTGACGTTTCGGCCCCTGGCGGTATCCGGTCGTACGAGATTGTCGCGGTCAGATTCGAGTAACGGCCGGGGCGCCGGCCGTCAGTCCGGGATCAGGATCCGCTTCAGGTCGGATCGGGGGCGGTAGAGGACGGCCACGTTGCCGATGCGGTGCACTAGAGCGCTGCCGGTGCGCTCCGCTAGGGCGGTGAACAGGGCGTCACGGGCGTCGCGATCCCCGCCGGTGCCTTTCACTTTGATGAGCTCGTGGTCGTGCAGGGCGCGGGTGGTCTCCTTGGCGACCGCGTCGGTGAGTCCTTCTTTGCCGAGGCGGACTACGGCGCTGAGCGCATGGGCGAGGCCGCGCAGGTAGCGGCGCTGCTTTTCCGACAGCTCGGGCGCGGCCGGGGCGCCGCTGGCGGCAGGAGACTCGGGGGCGGATTTTTTATCCATGAGCGGATTGTACGGCGGATGACCCGGCGTTCGAAAAGCAGCCGTCAGTGGCTCAACGAGCATTTCTCAGATCCGTTCGTGAAGCGCGCGCAGACCGAGGGCTGGCGCTCGCGGGCGGTGTTCAAGCTCGAGGAGATCGACCGGCGCGAGCGGCTTCTCAAGCCCGGCCAGGTTTGCCTGGACCTGGGCGCGGCGCCCGGCGCCTGGAGTCAGTACGCGCGCCGCAAGGTGGGCCCCAAGGGACGGGTGATCGCGACGGACATCCTGGAAATGCCGGGCATTACCGGTGTGGAATTCGTGCAGGGGGACTTCCGCGAGGAGGAGGTCTTCAAGCGCATCCTCGGGCTCTTGCCGCAGGGGTCGGTGGACGTTGTCCTATCCGATATGGCCCCGAATATGAGCGGCATGGACGTGATCGACCACGCGAAGTCCGCCTATCTCGGCGAGCTCGCGCTCGATATGGCAGGGCAGGTCTTGAAGCCGCACGGCCACGCCCTGATCAAAGTCTTCCAAGGCGCCGGGTTTCAGGAGCTGGTACGAGCCGCCCGGCGCAAATTTGCCCGGGTGAAGCTGCAGAAGCCGGCCGCATCCAGAGCCCGGAGCGCCGAGATGTATTTGCTGGCTATGGACTTTCTTCTGGTGTAGGT
>CAZDTG010000625.1:0-1527 GCA_964508005.1 uncultured Steroidobacteraceae bacterium | reverse complement strand
AGGCCATCTACGAGTTCGAAGTACAGGACATGCCCGTCACGGTGGCGGTCGACTCCACGGGTACGTCCGTGCATCAGACCGGACCGAAAGAATGGCGCGTGAAGATCGCGGCGCTGCAAACCCGTTCGCGCTGAAGGCCGCCCACGAGGCGCCAGGTCTCACGTCAGCGCCGCCGGCTGTGCTTCCCCCGCCGGCTCGGCTTGGCGTCGGGGTGCGGTTTGACGCGCCGCTCCCGCACGAAAGGATTTCTGTCGGTGCGGTATTCGATCACGACGGGCGTCGCGAACAAGTCGTACTTCTTGCGATACACGTTGGCCAGATAGCGGGTGTAGGCGTCCGGCACGGAGGCGGTCTGGTTGCCGTGGATGACGATGCGCGGCGGATTTTTCCCGCCCTGGTGGGCGTAGCGCAGCTTGATGCGCCGGCCGTGAACGAGGGGCGGCTGGTGAACCGTCAGGGCATGCTCCAGGGTGCGCGTCAGCTCGCGTGTCGGCATCTCTCGCATGGCCGCCTCATACGCGCGCACGACGGACTGCATGACCTCGCCCACTCCGGTGCCGTGCCGCGCGGAGATGAAGTGTAGCGGAGCGAACGGCACGAAATCGAGCTTCAGAGACAGCTGGCGATGGATGGTCTCGCGCTGGTCGGGTGGAATGCCGTCCCACTTGTTGATCGCGATGATGAGCGCCCTGCCCCGCTCGAGCGCGATGCCCAACACGCTCGCGTCCTGCTCCGCGATCGTGTCATGCGCATCGAGCACCATGACGACCACGTGCGCCTCGTCGATGGCTTGCAGCGTCTTCGCGACGCTCGCACGCTCGACGACACTTTCGACCTTAGAGCGGCGGCGCACACCCGCCGTATCGATCAGGACGAAATCGCGCTCGTCCCTGCGGAAAGGAACGAGGATACTGTCGCGTGTCGTGCCGGGCACCTCGCTTGCGATCACCCGCTCCTGCCCGAGCAGCCGATTGACGAGCGTCGACTTCCCTACGTTCGGCCGTCCGATGATGGCAATGCGGATGGCGCCCGCATCCGCGTTCTCCTCCACGGGCTGCGCCTCGAGGCCGGCGAGCACGTGCTCCATGAGCTCCTCGCAGCCCTGGCCATGTGCCGCCGCGATCATCACCGGCTCACCCAACCCGAACGCGTGGAAATCACCGCCCACGAGATCGAGATCGAGCCCCTCCCCCTTGTTGAGTGCAAGCGTGACCGGTTTCCCCGATCGCCGCAGCTCGCGCAGCACGAAATGGTCTGCCGGCGTCAAGCCCTCACGCACATCCGCGAGGAAGACGAGCCGGTCCGCCTCCTCCACCGCGCGCTGGGTCTGCTCGCGCATCTGCGTCTCGATGCCGGTCGGATTCTCGACGAGTCCGCCGGTGTCGATGACGATATACGGGACCGGCCCCACGCGGCCGAAGCCGTACTGCCGGTCGCGGGTCAGGCCCGGGATGTCCGCGACGATCGCATCCCGAGTGCCGGTCAGAACATTGAACAACGTCGACTTGCCGACGTTGGGACGGCCCA
>CAZDTG010000624.1:0-1537 GCA_964508005.1 uncultured Steroidobacteraceae bacterium | reverse complement strand
CCCGGCAGCCCCTGGGCGATCGGCGGCGCGGCGGGCGGCCACAAGTCCATTCACCCCGAGTTGGGCACGCTCGAGGATTTCCGGCGCCTCGTGGCGAAGGCGGGCGAGCGCGGCATCGAGCTCGCGCTCGATATCGCCTTCCAGGGCACCCCCGATCATCCCTACGTCCACGAGCATCCCGAGTGGTTCCTGAAGCGGCCGGACGGCACGATCCAGTACGCCGAAAATCCGCCGAAGAAATATCAGGACATCTATCCGTTCTGGTTCGAGACGCCGCAATACCAGGCGCTGTGGGCCGAGCTGAAAAGCGTGTTCGACTACTGGATCGCACAGGGGGTGCGCATCTTCCGCGTCGACAATCCCCATACCAAGCCCTTCGCCTTCTGGGAGTGGATAATCGCCGCGATCCGGCGCTCGCAGCCCGATGTCATCTTCCTCGCGGAAGCCTTCACGCGCCCGAAGGTGATGTACCGGCTCGCCAAGGCCGGCTTCAACCAGTCGTATAACTATTTTCCGTGGCGCAACACGAAGCGCGAGATCGAAGCTTACTTCACCGAGCTCACGTCCCCGCCGGTCTGCGAGTTCTTCCGCGCCAACCTCTGGCCCAACACCCCGGACATCCTGCCCGAATACCTGCAGTTCGGCGGCCGCGCCGCCTTCATGGTGCGGCTCGTGCTGGCCGCCACCCTCGGCGCCAGCTACGGCATCTACGGTCCGGCCTTCGAGCTCACGGAAGATCGGGCCCGTGAGCCGGGCAGCGAGGAATATCTCGACTCCGAGAAGTACCAGCTGCGCGCCTGGGATCGCGACCGCCCCTCGAGCCTGAAGGAGCTCATCGCACGCGTGAACCGCATCCGCCGCGAAAATGCCCCGCTGCAGAGCGATCACGGCCTGTCGTTCCATCCTGTCGACAACGACATGCTCATCGCCTACAGCAAAACGAACTTGACCGGCACCGAATCGGTGCTCGTGGTCGCGAACGTCGATCCGCACTACACCCAGGCGGGCTGGGTGACGATAGACCTGCGCTCGCTGGGCCTGCCCTCCGAAACGACGTTCCAGATGGACGACCTGCTCTCCGGCGCCCGTTTCCTCTGGCGCGGCCCCCGCAACTTCGTCTCCCTGGACCCGCAACACTCGCCCGCCCACATCTTCCGCGTCCGCCGCCGCGTCCGCACGGAACGGGATTTCGATTATTTTCTTTAAGGTACCGGACTTGACTTATCGGACTTTTTGACTGCATCGGCTTGCGAAGCCCACCCGCGAAAGTCAGGTAAGTCAAGTCCGGTACCGGGCATGGTCCTTGCTTGAGCTAGGCGTCGCTCTGCACATGGCATTGACGGGGAACGGGGGACGGGATGAACGCACAGGTGGAACGGCCGGCTTCCAGCGACCCGCTTTGGTACAAAGACGCCGTCATCTACGAAGTGCACGTCCGCGCTTTCTTCGACAGCACCGACGACGGCTCCGGGGACTTCCGCGGCCTCACCAGCAAGCTGCAATACATCCAGGACCTCGGGGTCAACACGATCTGGCT
>CAZDTG010000623.1:0-1538 GCA_964508005.1 uncultured Steroidobacteraceae bacterium | reverse complement strand
AACGCGGTCGGCATCGGCGACGCGGAAAACGATCACGCGCTGCTTGCCTCGTGTGAATGCTCCGCAGCGGTGGCAAATGCGCTGCCGACACTCAAGAGCGCGGCGGACATCGTGACGACGGCGGACCATGGGGCGGGGGTCGTCGAGCTCATCGAAGAACTCCTGCGCGACGATCTAGCGTCGCGCGAGCCGCAGCTCACCCGACATCACATCCTGCTCGGAACGGACGATGAGGGCCGCGAGGTCCGCGTCCGGCCGCATGGCGAGACGCTGCTCGTGGCCGGCGCCGCCGGCAGCGGCAAGTCGGCGCTGGCGGCAGGATTGATGGAGCGGCTCGCGGAAACGGGGTACACGTTCTGCGTCATCGACGTCGAGGGCGATTACGGCACGATCGCAGACGCGGTGTCGCTCGGCACTTCGAACCGCCCGCCCGCCGACACCGAGATTCTGAAGCTGCTGCATGGGGCCGATAAGAGTGGGGTGGTGAACCTGGCGGGGCTGCCAGGGGCGGACCGCCTGCCCTTTCTCAGGGCGCTCACACCGAAGCTCGCGCAGTTGCGCACGCAATCGGGACATCCGCATTGGGTCACGATCGACGAGACGCAGCATCTCCTGCCGGCTCACGGCGCGTCCGGCGAGCTCCTGGCGATGGGAAACGGCGGGAGCGTTCTACATATCACGGAGCGCCCGGCCCTGGTCGCGCGCGAGGTCCTGCGTGCGACGAGCTTGTTTCTGGCCATCGGCACCACGGCACAGGCCCTGCTCGAGGAGTTTTGTCGGGCGGGCGGGGTGAGTGTGCCTGCGACGAAGCCCACGAGGCTCAACTCTGGCGAGGCCCTGGCGTGGCGGCCCGCGGTCGCGGACGCCCGGCCGTTCCGACTCAACATCGTGCCGCCACAACACGGTGCGGCCGCTGTCGGCGGCTCGCCGGCGGCAGCGACGACGGCAAACCTGCGGGCGGCGAAGACGAGACCGCGCCCGTAAATTGAAATGTGACGGACGCACTGTGATCCGGGCAACGTTTCTTGAATGAATGCGTGCAGGGTAAGCCGTTTGTCGCAATGCTGTAACGAGTCGCCGGCATCCTTCGCGCTGACCGGCGTTGGGAGCCAGACAGGCTCTCAGGGTGTGCCAGTCTCAACTAACTTAAGGCCGCAACGATGCAATCGAGCCCCTTGGCCATCGTCACCATGCGCCGCGACCTGTCGGCGCGCTATGCCTCCACCACTCGCCAGTGGCTGGCGGCACGGAACGCGTACCGCCGCCTCCACGAGCAGCCGGTGAAGAACATCATCGCGCTCCGCGATGCCGCCCAGCGCCTGGATCAACTCGACCGCGGGCGCGCGGCACTGTTGCGTGACCTGAAGGCTCTGTCGGACTGACGCTGATCCTCAAGCCGGCGGCGGCTCCAGCAACCGCCGCCCGTCCCGCCTGGCTTTCGGGCCGGCCGCCGCGTTCGATGACCCGTCCACTGGCAATGGGTCCCTGTTCGGGCGAAACTCCATCCATGCAGCCGCTTCATCGCTTGCGCCAGCCGG
>CAZDTG010000622.1:0-1539 GCA_964508005.1 uncultured Steroidobacteraceae bacterium | reverse complement strand
CAGCGCGGCACGCCGGTGCGCGCGGGCTCGAACGTCGGCACGGGCACCGACCACACGCTGTTCGCCAAGGTGAACGGCAAGGTCGTGTTCCAGAAGAAGGGCGCTGAGCAGCGTCTGTACGTGAGCGTCCTTCCGGAAGTCGAGGTTACGGCGACCGTCAACTGAGGGTTGCTGCCAATCGAACCGTTGACGCGAACCCCGGCCAAGCGCCGGGGTTTGTGTATCTGAAGGGCGTCGGCGCGCGTAGCCTGTAGCGCCTTCCGCTGGGTAAGCTCCGATCATGAAATTCGTCGACGAGGCCAAGGTCAAGGTACAGGCCGGCAATGGCGGCCGCGGCAGCACCAGTTTTCGTCGCGAAAAGTTCGTGCCGTTCGGCGGTCCCGACGGCGGCGATGGCGGCGATGGGGGAAGTGTCTACCTCCGTGCTCAGGAAGGCATCAACACCCTCGCTGACTTCCGCATCGAAAAAACGTACAAGGCAGGGCACGGCGAGCCCGGTAGCGCAAACGACTGCACCGGCCGCGGTGGCAGCGATCTCTACGTCCCGGTCCCGGTCGGCACCACGGTGAAAGACGCCGACACCGGCGAGGAGCTCAGCGACCTCACTCATGAGGGGGACGTGCTGCTGGTGGCCAAGGGTGGTAAAGGTGGCTGGGGTAATCAGCGCTTCAAATCCAGTACGAACCGCTCCCCGCGCCAGTACGGACCCGGATTGCCCGGCGAAAAGCGCTCGCTCTTTTTCGAGCTGAAGGTGATCGCCGACGTTGGGCTCCTAGGGTTGCCAAATGCAGGGAAATCGACGCTGATTCGAGCCGTTTCCCACGCGCGGCCAAAGGTAGCTGACTACCCGTTCACCACGCTTTATCCGAATCTCGGCGTGGTCGATGTGGGCGAGCACCGCAGCTTCGTGATGGCGGACATTCCCGGGCTCATTGAGGGTGCTGCGGACGGTGCGGGTCTGGGAATCCGCTTCCTGAAACACCTGCAGCGCACCCGGGTCCTGCTGCATCTCGTCGATATTGCGCCGCTGGATCCCGAAGCCGATCCGGTGCGCGATGCGCGCGCAATCGTCGCCGAGCTCAAGAAATTCGATAAAGACCTGGCTCGCAAGCCGCGCTGGCTCGTGCTGACGAAGCGCGATCTGCTACCGGACGACGAGGCTGAAAAACGCGCGCGTGAGATCGTGCGCCGGCTCCGCTTCCGCGGGCCGCATTTCCTCGTCTCCGCGGCGACGGGCCGGGGGACGAAGGAACTCGCTCAGGCGGTTATGGTGTTTTTGGAGGAGCAGCAGGCTCGCGAGGCGCACGCCCTCGAAGCACCTGCAGGAGATACTGCCGCCTAGCGGCGGGCTTCAGCTTCAGACTCACCGGTGGGGCGACGGGGACAGCATTCCAGCGTGCCTTCTCGTTAGCGTCCATCTCAACCTCACTGCATTGCGCGGATCTGAGCCGCCAGACGGCTCTTGTGTCGCGCAGCCTTATTGCGGTGGATGATCTGCTTGTTCACCAATGCGTCGATGACCGGGACGGCCTCCTTGTA
>CAZDTG010000621.1:0-1542 GCA_964508005.1 uncultured Steroidobacteraceae bacterium | reverse complement strand
GATTTCTATTCGTGGCACTGGTACGCGACCGACTCGAACGATCCGCGCGACTTCAATCGCATCGCGCAGGACCTGCGCACGCGGCTCGATCGCTACGGCCTGACCGGGACCCGCTCCTTCCTGACCGAGTGGAATTACGGACTGTCCGAGCCGCCGCCCTCCCCGCTCATCCGCGCGAGTTTCATCACGAGTGCCCTGATCTACATGCAGGATGCGCCGATCGATGCCGCGACGCTCTACCGCGCCGATAATGTGTTTGGTGCCGATGGCGCGACACCCGACCAGACCGGACAGGCGCTCATTGCCCTCGGGCAGATGACAAGCACGCCGGTGCGCCTGGGCGTCACGGGTGGCGATGCGGATGGGTTTGCCGTCGAGGCCGGCCGCTCCCGGGATGGGCGCCTGCTGCGGGTCCTGATCAGCAATTATCAGATCCCCTCGCAACTTCTCGGGCGCCGCGCGGGAGACGACGTGCTCCACGTACCGCCCGTCTTCGACGTGCAGCTGCTGTCGCGGCGCGATGTCGTTTATCGGGACAACGCGGGGTTCGATCTTACGGTCGAGCACCTCCCGCCCGGGCGCGCATACGTCCTCGAGCGCTGCCGGATCACGGACCACGACCATTTCGAGCGTGTCAGTGCGGTGATCGCACGTGGAGCGCCTGTACGCCTGACCGAGACGCTGGCGCCGCCGGGAGTCGAGCTGGTCACGGTCCGTGTGCTCGCTCCGGACGAGAAGCCCGTGTTGCGAGGCGCGTCACAGTGCGGCGCGCCGTGAAAGCAGCCTTTTCGAGCCGTTGGTCGAGGACATCACAGGCCCGAGCCTAAAGTCCCTGTAATGTAAGAGGACATAAAGCACCACAGCAGCGGGGTCGATCAACAATGCGGGCAGGCGGCCAAACCACGGTCATCCAGCGCGTGCTCGAGCGGCGCGCGCAACAGCCGCCGACGCTCCACGACGATACGTCCTCCACCATAGCGGTGATGCTGCGCTGCCTGCCGCCGCCGCGGGCCCTGCTTGCGATCGGCGATCCAGTCCTGTGCGGCCATATTCAAAGCCATGTCGCACCCGACATGCTCGACTTCGAGAGCGCCGCCAGCGATGCCGCAGCGGTTGATCTCTTCCGCCGCGAGTTCCGGCCCGTGGTGCTGACTGACAGTCTCGAAGTCATCCGCACCCTGCGCTCGCAACAGGCGGAGCGCGTTCCCTTCATTCTCTACATCTCCGAGCTCGACGAAGGCCACGAGCGCGAAGCCGGGCTCATCGCCGGCGCGGACGACTGCATCGGGCGCCGCTCGCCGGAGAGCGAGCTGCGCGCGCGTGTTGGATCAGCGCGCCGCGTAGCCGAGCTCGAGGCGGTGCTGCGCATCGCCCTCATCGAGAACCGCAAACTTTCCACGACTGACGATCTCACCCGGGTGGCCAGCCGGCGCTTCTTCAGCAAACACTTCCCGCGCGAAGTGGAGCGCGCCGCACGCTACGGGGGGGCGCTGTCGCTCATCCTGTGCGACATCGATTTTTTCAAGAATGTCAACGATACAC
>CAZDTG010000620.1:0-1545 GCA_964508005.1 uncultured Steroidobacteraceae bacterium | reverse complement strand
AGGTCGCGCACACAGCCGCCGACCAGGAATGCCATGAACCCGGCGTCGCGCAGCTTGTACAAAACCCGCAAGGCGTTGGGCGAGATATGCGACCGCGAGATCGTGTGATCGGCTCGCGGGATGATGCGGGGGACCGCTGAGGGCGCCACCGGGGACGCGTTAGAAGAGTTCAATGAGGCGCTTTCGGCTTGGGTCGGTTTTCGAAGCGCGCGATTATAGCGCAGATGCATGCAGTTTTTCTCGGAGAATCATAAACTTATCCACTGATTTGCGGCACTGCCACAGGAAGGCGCGACGCGGGTACACGGGCCAATAGGATCAAAAGCTTAGCGACGTGAGCGGGGACTGGGGTGCTCGAGCCATCGCTCAGGAACGCCTTGTGCCGCAAGCCACGGTCTAGAGCGGGAACGTGACATGTTCGCTTGGACCGCGACATACACACTCTGCCGCCAAACCCCCGCCAGTATAGTTGCCGCGCTCCAGGTTCACCTCAGCGGCAAACCCTGCAGGCAAAATCATGTCTAACGACAAGCTGCTCCGTTACGGCATCGGCTCCCTGGTAGTCCTCATCGTCCTCTGGAAGCTCTGGCCGTTCAACTCCGTCCCGACCGGCAGCCGCGGCGTGATCACCCAGTTCGGCCGCATAGTCGGCATCGAGCCCGAAGGCCTCACCATCCTGCCACCCTGGCAAAAACTCGCCCTCTTCAGCGTGCGCGCCGAACAGGCGGACATCGAAAACGCCGACGGCAGCACGGCCGACACCCAGCCGGTCAAGGTCTCCATGACCGTCCGCTACAGCATCATGCCGGACAAGGTGGCCGAGGTTTACGAGAAGTACACCCATAATGGGGATCTGTCGTCGTACGTTCAAACCGCCACGCAGGAGATTTTCAAGGCGGTCACCGCCCGATACGTCGCCACCGACCTCATCGGCAAGCGCGCCCTCGTCTCCTCCGACATCAACGAGGCCTTGCGCACGAAGCTGGCCATCTACGGCGCGCAGGTCATCAACATCGACATGCGCAACTTCTCGTTCTCGCAGTCGTATATGGCCGCGATCAACGACAAGGTGACCCAGGAGCAGCTGCGCCTGGCCGCGGAAAACAAGCTGAAGACCGTGGAGGCGGAGCAGAAGCAGAAGGTGGCCATTGCCGAAGCCGAGGCGAATGCCGTCAAGGCGAAGGCGGATGGCGACGCCTATGCCACCCTCAAGAACGCTACCGCCCAGGCCGAGTCACTGCGGATCCAGAATCAGGCGCTAACCCAGAGCAAGGACGTGCTCGAGCTTCGCCGGATCGAGGTCGAGCACGTCAAAGCGGAGCGGTGGAATGGGCAGTTGCCGCAGAATGTGTATGCGGGGGCGCCGATTCCGTTCTTTACTCCGCACTGAGGGGCGGCGGTGGCGCGGTAAGACCCCGCGCCGGGGCTTGGCGCGATCGGTATTTACAGTGCGGCCGGCGCCACTATAATGCCGGGCTCCTGCCGCGGACCCCACGCCGCTCCCATCGTCTAGAGGCCCAGGACATAGCCCTCTCAAGGCTAGTA
>CAZDTG010000619.1:0-1552 GCA_964508005.1 uncultured Steroidobacteraceae bacterium | reverse complement strand
CGCTCGTTGCCGATCGGCTACGTGCTCACGGTGGGGAATCAGACGCGGCTGGCCGTGGAGGACATGATCGAGCTGCTCGCGGAGGATGAGCGGGTTACGGCCTTCGGGCTCTACGTGGAAGGGATCAAGGACGCGGTGCGGTTTACGCAGGCCGTGGACAAGGCGCGGGCGGCGGGAAAGCCTGTTGCCATCGTCAAGGCGGGGCGCACCGAGGCGGCGGCGCGAACGGCACGCAGTCATACGGGCTCTCTGGCTGGCGCGGACGCGGTGTTCGACTCCTTTTGCAGGCAGGCCGGCGTTGCGCGGTGTGATTCGCTTGCGACGCTTTGCGAGACGTTGAAACTGTTGCATGCCGGTGGACCCCTTTCGGGACGGCGTGTGTTGGTGATGGGGGCGTCGGGCGGGGATATGGCGATGACCGCGGATGCGGCACGCGATCTGCGGCTCGCCTTTGCGCCCATTCCGGATGACGCCGTGGGACGTCTGAGGGAAATCCTCACCGACAAGGTCCACATCGCCAACCCCTTCGATTTTCACACCCACATCTGGTTTGACAGGCCGGCACTGCGCGCGCTGTTCTCGGTCGTGCAGCGAGCGGGATTCGACGCCGTGGGATTCATGATCGATTCCCCGCCGGCGAGCAAGGCGGATCCCGCGAGCTATGTCGCTGCGATCGAGGAATTCATCGCCGCGTTCCCCGGCGCAGCGACCCGCGGCGCCGTTATTTGCTCCCTGCCCGAGTCGCTCTCCGCGGGGATCCGGGAGATGTGCCTCGCCACTGGCATCGTCCCGCTGCAAGGCCAGCGGCAGGCCCTCGAGGCTTTGGATCTGGCGGCGGGCATTGGAGAAGTGTGGGCAAACGGCTCGCACGTGCAGCTGCGCAGGCCGGCGCCGGCTCGTACTCCCAAAGAACGGACGCTGGCAGAACACGAAGCGAAAGCTGCGTTGGCCGCCTTCGGCATACGCGTTCCGAGGTTCCAGATCGTCAGCCCCCGCGATGCTGCGGACGCTTCCGAGGCGATCGGCTTCCCCGTCGTCATCAAAGCCGCCAGCGCCTCTCTGGAGCACAAATCCGATGTGGGGGGCGTCGTGGTCAATATCCGCACGTCCGCGGAAGCTAACGCGGCGGCGGAGCGTCTCGCGCGGCTGTCCGACACCTTGCTCGTCGAGGAGATGGTCGCCGACGGTGTCGCCGAGATCCTCGTCGGCATGACCGTCGATCCGCAGTTCGGCCAGGTCCTGACGATCGGTGCCGGCGGCGTTCTGACAGAGTTGCTCCGTGACACCGTGACGCTCCTGCCTCCCTTTACTGCGACGGCGGTCGAGTCCGCCGTGAAGACGCTCGCCGTAGGAAAGCTGCTCATGGGCTACCGTGGCCGGCCGGCGGCCGACATCGCCGCCCTCGTGGAAGCTGCCCTGGCGTGCACGCGTTACGCTGCGGCGAATGTCGATGCGCTCCTGGAGCTCGACATCAATCCCGTGATCGTTCGACCCGCGGGCCGGGGCGCCGTCGCTGTCGACGCGCTGATTCGTCTCGTTTGAGGAGTACCGA
>CAZDTG010000618.1:0-1564 GCA_964508005.1 uncultured Steroidobacteraceae bacterium | reverse complement strand
GGCCGACCTCCTTGATCACCACGTACTTGCCGATCTTCTCGGGGATCTTGCGTGGGGTTGGCTTTGGAGGTGCGCTGGACTTGGAAGCCGGTACTGACATGACTCGGGAAAATTGCAAAACCGCACGACAGGATACTGTCTGGGTCCGCGGTGCTACTGTGATGCACGCCTCACCGCCTCGGGCGTCGCAGCGGCGCGCGGCATTTGCCGCGAGCGGGACTCAATTCCGGAAATGTTCGTAGCCGGAATGCGAGAACTCCATCACGTTCCCGTCGTTCGTCACGGCGGCGCCCGGCGCCTCGCGCACGGTACCGATCAGACAATAGCCCCAGCGCTCGGGCGGCAGCTCCTGCCGCAGCTTTGCGGCGCTCGCGGCGCTCACGGTGAAGCACAATTCGTAGTCGTCGCCGCCGGTGAGCGCCAGCTCACGCGCGCGCTCGTCTCCGACGGCCTCCACGAGCGCCTCGGATACCGGAAGGTCCCGATAGGACAGCTCGACGCCGCAGCCGCTCGCGTGCGCGAGCTTACCAACATCGCCGAGCAGGCCGTCCGAGACGTCGATGCAGGCGCTGGCGTAGCCCCGTAAGCACCTGCCCAATGCCATGCGCGGAGACGGGTAGAGAAAGCGCTTGCGCAGGAAGGTGGCGCTGTCTGGCGGAGCAACGAGGCGCCCCTGCTCGATCGCGAGACCTGCGGCGGCGTCGCCGGGGGTACCGGAAACAAACACCAGGTCACCGGGGCGCGCGCCGGAGCGCAACAGGCCCTGCGAGCGCGGGACGTGCCCGAGGATCTGCACTGTGGCGCTCAAGGGGCCCGAGGTCGTGTCGCCGCCGACGAGCGCGACGTCATGGGCGCGGGCGAGGCCGGAGAAGCCGGCCGCGAATTCGGCAAGCCAGGCTTCGTCGATGCTCGGAAGTGTCAGGGCGAGGAGCGCCCAGGCCGGACGGGCGCCCATCGCCGCCAGGTCGCTCAGGTTCACGGCCAGCACGCGGTGGCCGACCGAGGCAGGGGGGGAGCCGTGCGGGAAATGGACGCCGTCCACGAGGGTATCGATGGCGGCTACCAGGTCGCAACCCGCCGGGGAGTCCAGCAGAGCGGCATCATCGCCAACGCCCAGGCGGACGTCGGCGCGCCTCATTCCGCAGTTGCGGAAGTAACGGTCGATGAGCGCGAATTCGGACAGTGGCATTGAGTAACCCGTCTGCGCTGGCCGCCCATTATGGCAGGGGCGGCTCTCCTCCTGGCCCTGGTGTGGCTGTGGACCTCATTCGCCGGCCCGGTCAGTGCTCGTGCGGGCGCACTTCTTTCGCGGCGCGGTCCAATACAGCGTTGACGAATTTATGGCCGTCGGTGGCGCCGAAGCGCTTGGAGAGACTCACCGCCTCGTTGATGGCGACGCGGTAGGGGATGTCGGGCTTCGCGGTGAGCTCGAAGAGGCCGATCAGGAGCACGGCGTGCTCGATAGGGTCGAGCAGCTCGGGCTTGCGGTCCATCCAGGACGACAGCTGGGTGTCGAGGGCGGCGCGGGAGCGCCAGACGCCTTCCACGAGCTCGCGGAAGTACT
>CAZDTG010000617.1:0-1569 GCA_964508005.1 uncultured Steroidobacteraceae bacterium | reverse complement strand
GGGCGGGGCCGTCGCCCTAGCCACGGCAGTCCGTCATCCGGATCGGGTGGCCGGCCTAGGTCTTTTTGAGTTCGCCCCTATTCGCCGTCTGGAGACGACTGCCGAAGGGGATGCTCTGTGGCAGGAGTTTGAGCATCTGATGACCCTTGCCCCTGAGGAGCGAGGCCGAGCTTCCGCTTTAATGATTTTGAAGCCTGGCACGCAACCCCCAGCACCCCCATCCGGTCCGCCTCCTCCGTGGATGGCGAAGCGCCCTGCAGCCATGGAGCTCCTGCTGCGAACGCCGTGGCTATACCCGTTGGATCTCGACGCCCTGTCGCGGTACGAGGGGGCCATGTACATCGCGCTGGGTACCCTCAGCCATCCGGCGTTCGAGCGCGAGACTCGTCGCTTGGCCGAGTTCTCCCCCCAGACGGAGATCGAGGTCTACGAGGGGCTTCATCACCTGAATCCCCCACATCTCGCCGACCCGACACGGCTGGCGAAATCTCTGCTTCGAGCGTGGTCAAGATCGGCCGCGGTCAAGCGCGGTTGAGTCCGCGTGCAACTAACACATGTCTCTCCAATCGAGGATCCGATGGTCCGATTCAGCGCCGGGAGCGCCCGACGTACCCTGTCGCGAGCGCCAATTCCGCACAGGCTTGGTGTACGATAGGTGTATGACAAGCCGATCGCGCACGAACATCGAGTTAGACAACTCGGCCGTCCGAACGATCATGGATCGGTATCGTTTGCGCACCAAAACGGAAGCGGTTGATCTCGCGCTGAAGCATTTGGCGGGCTCACCGATGATCCTGGAAGAGGCCTTGTCTATGCGAGGGGCTCACGCCATCGGCCGAATTCCGCCAGATCAACGACCGTCGCGACCTTGATCCTAGTTGACACCTCTGTCTGGGTCGAGTTCGACCGGGCGACCGGCAGCCCTTCCGATATCCGGCTCACCGCACTGATAGGCCAAGCGGGAGACATCGCTGTGACCGAGCCGGTGATCATGGAAGTGGCGTCTGGTGCCCGCACTACTCGGCGCGAATTGCAACTCCGCCGCCTGTTGGGCCGATTCCATCTGATGCCTTTCGACTCCATCGTTGACTTTGAGGGTGCGGTGCGCGTGTACCGCACCTCCCGCGCATCAGCGGTGACGCCGCGGGGATTGATCGATTGCATGATCGCCGCTGTTGCCATCCGAAGTGGCGCGACCATCCTCGCTCATGACCGCGACTTCGCGCGGGTGGCCGGAGTGATGGGAATCGACCTCGATCTCGGGTCGCTCACCGAATCTTGAGCGTCACCGATCGAAGACACGCCCGGGCAATGACGCTGTCGAGCCTTGGTTGCCACTCAACGGACATCTCGGATGCTCACGCTGAGGTGTTGGGCCGGCGGGCCTGACGAGAGGTCAGTCCAGACGGCTTGGCTGTTCGACTCTTGGCCGGCTGCTTCCCCGTAGCGGAGTTCTAATAAAGTCCAGAGAGGCCGACCAATTTTTGGATACCCTCCGCCATTCCTTTACGACGGGCAGGGCTGCGACAGCCGAAACTACAGCCGGCCGACTCGCAGCTCGGCGGCGCA
>CAZDTG010000616.1:0-1571 GCA_964508005.1 uncultured Steroidobacteraceae bacterium | reverse complement strand
GGTGTTCGTCGTGGCCGGCGGCGGCAAGCACGACGCCATCCGCTCACTCATGAACGGCGACTGTAGTCTGATCGCATGGCGCGCGGTCCAGGCGCTGCCCAGCGTCGAGCTGTGGGTCGAGCAGGCTGCGTTGTTTTCTTTGATGGCCGGCTGAACCGCTCAGGGCGCGAATTTCGTCAGCTCCAGGGGCGCGCAGGCACGGGTCCAGGTCTGCGCGGTGGCGCCGGGGTTGTGCCAGGAGCAAGGCCCGCTGATCAGCCCGTCCGCCTCGGGCGGTCCCCAGGTCCCGGGCGTGTACTCGTACGGGCTCGTCTTCAGTCCCAACACGGGATCGACGATCGCCCAGGCGGCCTCCACTTCGTCCTGGCGCGCGAAATGTGAGGTGTCGCCAATGAGCGCGTCGCCGATGAGCCGCTCGTACGCATCCATCTCCTCGCCCTGCTGCTGCGACACGAACAGCTCCACCTCCCTGCCCTGCATGGTCGGTCCAGCCTTCTTCGCGTGCGCCCCCAACGCGATCGCCACGTCGGGACCGACACGGAAGCGCAGATAGTT
The DNA here is from genome assembly GCA_964508005.1 of uncultured Steroidobacteraceae bacterium. Lineage (GTDB taxonomy): Bacteria > Pseudomonadota > Gammaproteobacteria > Steroidobacterales > Steroidobacteraceae > 13-2-20CM-66-19. The sequence continues at coordinate 1,016 of CAZDTG010000616.1, read as the reverse complement.
GGGCTGCTGGGGTCCCAGCTCGCCGAACACGTGTGTCGGCGGCGGCCGCAGGTCGACGACCACCTCGGTCGCGGTCACCGGCAGATTCTTGCCCGCGCGCAGATAGAACGGCACCCCGCTCCAGCGCCATGAGTCGACGTCCAGCTTCATCGCCGCGAAGGTCTCGACCTTCGAGTCGGGCGCCACGCCGGGCTCGTTGCGGTAGCCGCGAAATTGTCCGCGCACCGCATTCTCCGGCCTCGCCGGCCGGATGGATTTCAACACCTTGACCTTCTCGTCGCGCAGCGACTCGCCGGCCGCGTTCACCGGCGGCTCGAGTGTCAGGAACGCCAGGATCTGCAGCAGGTGGTTCTGCATGACGTCGCGGATCGCACCCGTTTCCTCGTAAAACTTGCCGCGTCCATTCATGCCCATCCTCTCGGCCATCGTGATCTGCACGCTGGCGACATAGTTCCGATTCCACACCGGCTCGAGAAACGAGTTGGCGAAGCGGAAGTACAGCAGGCCCTGCACCGCGTCCTTGCCGAGGTAGTGGTCGATGCGGAAGATGTGCGACTCGGGAAAGCGCTTGAGCAGGATCTGGTTCAGGGCCACTGCCGAGCCCAGGTCCCGTCCGAAAGGCTTCTCGATGACGACCCGCGCGCCGGCGGGCATCGTGGTCCCGAGGTGCTCGATGACCACGGGAAACACGCTCGGGGGGATCGCGAGATAGTGCAGGGGGCGTTCGGCGCTACCCAGCCTCTTGCGAAGCGCTTCGAACGTGGAGCGCTGCTGGTAATCGCCATCCACGTAGCCGAGGAGGCTGAGGAGGCGCTCGAGCACCTCCGGCTCGCGCTTCGGCACGAACTCCTCGATGCTCTTCTGCACCCGTTGTGCGAGCTGCTCCCGCGTCCAGCCCGCCCGGCCCACGCCGATCACCGGTATCGCCAGGATCCTGCGGCGCACCAGGTGGTACAGCGCGGGATAGATCTTGCGATAACACAGGTCCCCGGTCGCTCCGAACAACACCAGGGCAT
>CAZDTG010000615.1:0-1573 GCA_964508005.1 uncultured Steroidobacteraceae bacterium | reverse complement strand
CGACCAGATGACACCGTAGCTACCATCGTAGAGTGGCAGCACGGCAAGAGGTCCCGACGGCGTGAACCTCTCGTAAGCAGTGCCGTCGTGAGCATGGTCCGCCGCAACATTGGCGATGATCGCGACCTGATCATAGTCCTCCACCCCGGCGTCGATCTCAGCGGCAGCTCGAACGCTCGAGTGCGCTCCATCAGCGGCCACGAGCAGGCGCGCGTTCACCCGCTCATGCGCACCGGACTCGCCGACTACGGTGAGCTTCGCCGCCTCGGCGGTGATTTCGATTGCCTCGGGCTTCGCAGGGACTCTCAGCACGACGCCCGGCGATGCCGGCAGCCTCTCCCACAACGCTGCGCCAATGACCCTGTTGGCCACCACGTACCCGAAGGCATCGATGCCCTGCTCTGCCGCTCGCAGACGCGCGAATCCGAATCGTCCGGCGTCGGAAACATGGATGGTGCGGATCGCGGCCGCCTGCGGCGCGATGTTTCCCCAGATCCCCAGGCCCTCGAAGATCCGGCGGCTGGCGTTGCCAAGCGCGGTCGTGCGATCGTCGAAGCTGGGCTGCGCGCCGGAGCCCGGTGCGACGCCCTCGATCAGCAATACGCGGACGCCCGCACCGCGCAACCCGAGCGCCAGGCTGGCCCCGACCATCCCTCCACCCACTATCGCGACATCGACGTCCATCGGGATCGAGTCAGCGGCGGCGGCGCGCCGGCCATCGCTGCTCACGCTGCCGCCATGAGTGCTTCGATCTCATCCGCGTCCTTGGGCGCCCCCGCCGTGAGAACTTCCGCCCCCGTTTTGGTGACCACGACATCATCTTCGATGCGAATGCCGATGTTATGGAAACGTTTCGGAACGCCGCGGCTGCCCGCCGGTATGTAGATGCCGGGCTCGATGGTCATCACCATGCCCGGCTCGAGCACGCGCCACGCGTCGCCGACCTTGTAATCGCCCACATCGTGAACATCCATGCCGAGCCAGTGACCGGTGCGGTGCATGAAGAACCGGCGATACGCGCCTTCGCGCTCGAGTTTCGCGACCCGCCCCTTCAACAAGCCCAGCTTCACCAGACCCTGTGTAACCACTCGCACCGCCGCCATGTGCGGATCGTTCCAGTGATTCCCGGGACGCACCGCCGCGGTAGCGGCGCGATTTGCTTCGAGCACGATCTCGTAAACCGCCCGCTGCTCGGGCGCAAAGCGTCCATTCACGGGGAAGGTCCGCGTGATATCCGAGGCATAGCACTCGTACTCACAGCCGGCATCGACCAGCAACAAATCGCCGTCGCGCAATGGCTGACTGTTTTCCCGGTAGTGCAGCACACAGCTGTTCGCACCGCCGCCCACGATAGGGTGGTAGGAAGTGTCGGCGTTGTGGCGCCGGAACTCGTGGACGAGCTCCGCCATGACCTCGTATTCGTGGCGGCCGGGGCGGCAGAAGCGCATCGCTCGTACGTGGCCGTTGGCAGCGATGCGCGCGGACTCGCGCATGGTCTCGATCTCGGAACGCGACTTATAGAGCCGCATGTCGTGCAGCACGTGGTTGAGCGCCACGATTTCCTGCGGGAGAT
>CAZDTG010000614.1:0-1573 GCA_964508005.1 uncultured Steroidobacteraceae bacterium | reverse complement strand
AGCGCGTGCCGGTGACGATGACCTCCTGCAACGACGTGGTTGGCGCCTCCTGGCCGGGCGCGGCGCCGGCTGGCGGCGCAGGTTCGGCCGTCTGGGCGACGGTCGGGATTACCTGATCCTGGTCCGCAGGGCTCGCCACATCGGCCGCCGTGGCCGATGAAAGCCCTGCGAGGGCCAGAAGAGCGCCGACTACCGGAGCAAGGAGTCGCTCGCGGCCCGCGAGTCGATAACTTTGGATGGCGCTCCCACGTAGGTTTGAGCGCCGCAAGCATGCAGACACGTGCACAGACATGACCCCCCTTCAGCACGAGCGCAGGCGCTAACGAACAAATTCTTGTGCTTTATCCGCCGAAGACAGCCCGCCTCACCTCGAACGAACCTGGATTCTGCGTAACGGAGTCGAAGATGCCGTCTAAGCACCTAACGCCGCGTAACTTTTTTATGATCGTCGTCGACAGCAGGCCGCAGGGTACGCCCTTCACGCTACCCCTGGCACTGCGTGTGGCGTGAACTCGGAGAATACGCTTCGTGAATAATCAAATTCATTCAGGTGCCCGGAAACTGCCCTCGGCAGCGCCGAGGGCTGCGCCGTGGCCGTTGCCGAGACCGAGCGGCGACGAGGCCTATTACGTTCTTGGTCCTGAGCCATCGGTTCGGCCCACGAGCGGCTCGCAGCCGTACCGCGCCACGGCCGATCTCAAGCTGCTATCGCGCGGCAGTCACGACCCCCGGGAGGTTCCCATATGTCCTCAGAGGCGTAATATCTGAAGCCAGGACCCTACCATGCGGGGAAAAGTCCATGACCGCCTCAGTCGGCGTCGACAAACATTCGCTTCTGCACGCAGAAGTCCGCCGCGTCCCGACACTTCAATCGATCATTTGGCTGCGTCGCGGATGGGACGATCTGCGGCATCTCGGCCCGCCAAGTCTTGCGCATGGAGGGTTGATCGCGATCCTGGGCGCCGTGCTTCTCGCTCTGTGCAGCTCCCATGTGTACCTGGTGTCAGCAGCTGTCACGGGCTATCTGCTGGTCGGACCCATCATGACGACCGGGCTGTGCGAGTTGTCCAGACGCCGCGCGGCGCGCGAGCCGTTGGGGTTCGATGAGTCGCTGGAACCATTGACTCGCGACAAGGAAAGCCTGGTCCTGTTTGGGGCAATACTTGGGGTCATCGCTCTACTCTGGTTTCTCACCTCCGCAATCATCGTACAATCGATCCTGCACACATCGACACCCAGTCTGGCGGTGGCGCTCTGGGGCGGCTTTACTGATGCAGTGACCGGTCCGCAGGTCCTGGCCTATATCGCCTGCGGCGCGGTGCTCGCCGGCATCGTCTTCACCTTGTCCGTTGTGGCGGTGCCGCTCATCATCGACCGTCACGCGAGCGCGACAGAGGCGATGTGGACGAGCATCAGGGTTACTTTCTCCAATGTTCCGGCCATGCTGGTATGGGCCCTTCTCATCATCGGCGTGAGCGCCCTGGGTTTCATCACGTTGCTGCTGGGGATGATCGTCGTCGCCCCCGTGCTCGGCCATGCGACGTGGCACGCTTATCGAGACCTCGTGCGCTAG
>CAZDTG010000613.1:0-1597 GCA_964508005.1 uncultured Steroidobacteraceae bacterium | reverse complement strand
GCAACATGAAACGCGTTCTGCTGGTCGATGACGAAATGCCGATGCTCGATGCGCTACGCGCCCGGCTGCAACGGTTTGCGGACAGATGGGAGATGCATTTCGTCGAGAGCGGCGAGCGTGCGATCGAGGAGCTCGAGCAGGGTGTGTTCGATGTCGTCGTCACCGACATGCGCATGCCGCGCATGGACGGCGCCGAGCTGCTGCGTATCGTCAGCGAACGCTGGCCGGATGTCATCCGCATCGTGCTGTCAGGACACCCGGAGTCGGAGCAGACCCTGCGACTCGTCCCCTACGCGCATCAGTACCTGAGCAAGCCTTGCGAGCCGCAGCAGCTGGAAACGATCATCGACCGCTGCCTGCGTCTGCATCAGCTCCTGCGACAACAGAACCTGCGCGCGATCGTGGGGCGCATAAAGAAGCTGCCGGCCACGCCGCGGGTGTATACCCAGCTGTGCGCCGCCCTCGCCACCGACACGGTAACCACCGGCGATGTGGCCCGGATCGTGGCCGCCGATGCGGTGGTCGCGGCAAAAGTTCTACACCTGGTGAATTCGGCCTTCTTTCGGCTGGCCCGCCGCATCACCAATATCGAGCAGGCCGTGAGCTATCTCGGCTTCGTGGCGATCCGTAATCTGACGCTCTCGGTGGAGGTCTTTTCCAGCTGGCCCGATGGGGGCGCGGCGACGAGGCTGAATGTGGAGCGTCTGCATTCCCATGTTCATCTCGTAGCCGGCGCGGCCCGTGCTCTGGCCGCCCCGGGGGTCACCGCTGACGATGCGCTGCTGGCGGGTCTGCTGCACGACATCGGCTATTGGATCCTGGCGCAGGAATGCGCCCCCGATCTCGACCGGAGTATCGAGATCGCGGCACGAGAGCGCATTCCTTTGCATGCGGCGGAAAGGCAGGTCATCGGTGCATCGCACGCGGAGATCGGTGCCTATCTGCTGGGGATCTGGGGGCTCCCCTATCCGGTGATCGACGCGGTAGCTCATCACCACACGCCTTACAGTGTGAAGCCCTCGGAATACGATTTGTTGGCTGCGCTCGCGACCGCTCAGTCGCTGGTGCCCGCGGACGACTCGGCGGCGTTCGGTGCGCAACTCCCTCCCGATCCCAAGGTGGACGCGCAGTACCTTTTGTCGACCAACGCGCCGTTCTCGTGGATCGAGGCGACGCGGCGGGTGCGCGAGAGTCTGGAGACCGAGGACGCGCGGGCCTGATCGGACCGGGCTTCCGCCACGCCCCAGCCGATGGGTAATCCTCGGCGGGACCGGGGGGCATTGACCCGCAGCCCGCGCTTCCGGTAGTGCGGACGAGGGCTCAAGGTCCAGCCGATCTCGCCGTCGCGGGCGGCGAGTTTAGACTCTTAAAATCTTGAAATAAACGCGCGTATTCCTTGACGCACCCCGCGCCGGTGCCGGAGAATTCGCGCCCTTCGATGGGTGACCACCCCGCTTCCCCGGTAGCTCAGCGGTAGAGCGTCGGACTGTTAATCCGTTGGTCGTTGGTTCGATTCCAACCCGGGGAGCCATATAATTCAGCAACTTAGCTGGTGGCCGCGCCTCCTCGACCCCACGCAGTAGGCACAGTGTAGGCA
>CAZDTG010000612.1:0-1597 GCA_964508005.1 uncultured Steroidobacteraceae bacterium | reverse complement strand
GCGCCCGCGGCGAGGCCCGCTTCGGCACAGGCCTGCGGCGCGGCAAGCTTCTTGCCGTCGCCATACTTGAGCTTGAACACTTCGATCTGGCCGCCCTGGGCGGTGATGAACACGCTCTCCGCGCCCACCGCCGTGACCGAGCCGATGCTGCCCTGCACCTCAGCGAAGCGACGGAACGTGTGCTTGCGCGCATCGAACAGCTGCAGCTTCTTGGCTTTGAACATCGTCCAGGCAGCGGGTGCCGGATTGCATCCGCGGATCAGGTTATAGATCACATCGACATGATTGTGCCAGTTGATTCGCGCCTCCTGCGCCCGGCACCAGCCTTCGTAGGTGGCCTGCGACTCATCCTGCACGATCTCGGAAGCCCGCCCGCTCACTACCCGCTCGGCCGCCTCCACGAGCGCGGCGACGCCCATCGGAAACAGGCGATCGAAATACACGCTGCCGAGTGTGTCATCGGGCTCGATGGGAGTCTCGCGCTGCAGGATGACGGGCCCTTCGTCGAGGCCGTCGGTGGGCCGGAAGATCGTCAGACCCGTGCGCGTGTCGCCCCGGATGATCGGCCAGTTGATGGAGCTCGGGCCCCGGTAGCGGGGCAACAGCGAGGGGTGAAACTGGATCATGCCGTGCCGCGGAATGCCAACGAAGTCCTGGGGCACGAACTGCAGGACGTAAGCCATTACGCCGAGATCGACAGCGAGCTTGCCGAGGATCTGGCGCGCTTCCGCCGTCTTGAGCGAAGGCAACTGATGGACCGGAACGTTCGCCAGCTCGGCCGCAACCCGCAGTGGATCAGGCTTGGCCCCTGGCTTCTCCGGAGCGCAGAACACGCCCGCAACCGTATCACCCCGCTTGAGGAAGGCCTCCAGGACGGCCTTGCCGAAATCCTGCTGACCGATGATCGCGATGCGCATGCGTGCGGCCCCGCCTTATGGGTAATCCCGTAATATCTAATATATCTGGAAAGCCGAGTGGGGTAAAATGGAGCCGCGGCCGGGGATGTGGCACCCCCGGATGCCCGCTTCAGGTCCATCGTCCGAGCCCCATCAAACTATTGCAGTCAAGAGGAGCACCGTCATGGCCGGTCGCAACTTTCTCTTCGTCCCCGGACCAACCAACGTCCCCGACCGGGTGATGCGCGCAATGCACGTTGCGATGGAGGACCATCGCTCGCCGATTTTTCCGGAGCTCGCCCGCGCCTGCCTGAGCGGCCTGAAGCCCGTGTTCAAGACCACCACGGGCACCCCTGTTCTCTTCCCGTCATCCGGCACCGGTTGTTGGGAAGCCGCGCTCACCAACTGCCTGAATCCCGGCGACAAGGTGTTGATCGCGCGCTTCGGTCAGTTCAGCCACCTGTGGACGGACATGTGCCAGCGGCTCGGCTACGAGGTCGAGATCCTGGAAACACCCTGGGGTGAAGGCGCGCCGGTCGAGCGCCACCTCGCCTCCCTCAGCGCCGACAAGCAGTACCGCATCAAGGCGGTACTGGTGTGTCAGAACGAGACGGCCACGGGCGTTACGAGTGATGTGGCGGCGATCCGCCAGGCGATGGACAGCGTCAAGCACCCCGCCCTGTTGTTCGTGGACTCGGTGA
>CAZDTG010000611.1:0-1601 GCA_964508005.1 uncultured Steroidobacteraceae bacterium | reverse complement strand
GGGCGGTTACCACAAGGTCGGCTTCGAAGGCGGCCAGATGCCGATCCAGCGCCGGATGCCGAAGGTCGGCTTCCGTTCGAAGGTCGCGCGCAGCCGCGCCGAAGTCATGCTGAGCGAGCTGGCGAAGGTCGAGGGCACCGTGGTCGATCTCGAGGCTCTCAAGAAGGCGGGGATCGTCCCCGCGTTCGCCGAGAAGGCCAAAGTCGTGCTTTCAGGTGAGGTCAAGAAGGCCGTGACGCTCAAGGGCATTGGGGCGACCAAGGGCGCGCGGGCGGCGATCGAGGCCGCTGGCGGCAAGGTCGAAGAGTAAGCAGCGCGTAGGATGACGAACATTTCCGCATCGGCGCGCAGCGCCGCTAGATTTCGCGGGTCGCTTGCGACCCGCAGGACAGTTGCGCGCTAGCGCATGGCAATAACGTGGCCACCAACACACTGAGCAATCCCGCCGCCGTTCTAGGAGATGCTGCCCGTTTCGGGGAGATCCGCGGCCGGCTGTTGTTCCTGATTGGTGCGCTGATCGTCTACCGCATCGGCACGTTCATCCCGGTCCCCGGCATCAACCCGGCCGAGGTCGCGCGGTTCTTCAACGACCAGTCGAACACCATCCTGGGCATCGTGAACATGTTCTCGGGTGGGGCGCTGTCCCGGCTCTCGATCTTCGCGATGGGCGTGATGCCCTATATTTCAGCCTCGATCATCATCCAGATGATGTCGATGGTCATTCCGTCGCTGATGGAATTGCGGAAAGAGGGTGAGTCCGGCCGGCGCAAGATGACGGAGTACACGCGCTATGCGACCGTCTTCCTGGCCATGTTCCAGTCGTTCGCCGCGGCCAGTGCGCTCGCCAAAGGCAACATGACGGTCATCTCCGGGTGGCAGTTCCTGTTCGTCGCCACGATCACCATGACCACCGGCACGATGTTCCTGATGTGGCTCGGGGAGCAGATCACGGAGCGCGGCGTCGGCAATGGCATCTCGATGATCATTCTGGCCGGTATCGTCGCGGGCCTGCCGGGCGCGATCGGCAGCACGGCCGAGGCCGTGAGCAGCGGTGAGATGCAGGGGCCGTTTGCCCTGCTGCTGGTCATCCTCGTGCTGGGCACGACGGCGTTCGTGGTGTTCGTCGAGCGCGCGCAGCGCCGGATCACGGTGAACTACGCCAAGCGTCAGGTAGGCCGCCGCATGTACGCGGGCCAGAGCAGCCACCTGCCGTTCAAGCTCAACATGTCGGGCGTGATTCCGCCGATTTTCGCCTCGAGCCTGCTGCTTTTCCCGGCGACGCTGGCGAGCTTCTTCGGCGCGAATTCACAGGGTCCGGTGGCCTCCGCCATGCAGAGCATCGCCGCGGCCCTGGGGTACGGCCAGCCGCTGCACCTGGTGATCTACGCGCTGCTGATCATTTTCTTCTGCTTCTTCTACACCGCGCTGGTCTTCAACGCGCGCGACACGGCGGACAACCTGAAGAAGTCGAACGCATTCATTCCCGGTATCCGCCCCGGGCAGCAGACCGCCGACTACATCGACAAGGTGCTGACGCGCATGACGCTGTGGGGCGCGCTGTACGTGACCGCGGTCTGCCTCCTGCCGGAGATCCTGGTTTC
>CAZDTG010000610.1:0-1603 GCA_964508005.1 uncultured Steroidobacteraceae bacterium | reverse complement strand
CTCAAGGGCGTCGTCATCAGCACCCACGGGACGCTCGACCGGCTGGACCGGCTGAGCCAGACGCATGTTTATGGCGAGGCGGGTGTGGCGTGTGCCCGCGTCGCCAGGCAGTGCGTGAAGTGGGGGCTGGGCCCGGCCGAGTTCTTCGCCGGGATTCCTGGGACGCTCGGTGGCGCTCTTGCGATGAACGCCGGAGCATTTGGGGGCGAGACCTGGCGCCACGTCGTTGCGGTGGAGACCATCGATCGCCGCGGGCAGGTGCACACGCGCGCGGCGGGGGAGTTCGAGGTCAGCTACCGCGACGTGGTCCCGCCGGTCGCCGAGGAATGGTTCGTCGCGGCCAGACTCGACTTCGAGCCCCATCCCGGCGTCAACGAGGCGCAGGTCCGCGCGCTGCTGGAGCGCCGCAAAGCGTCGCAGCCCATCGGCGAATGGAGCTGCGGCTCGGTGTTCACCAACCCGCCGGGGGATCATGCCGCGCGGCTCATCGACACGGCCGGCCTCAAGGGATTTCGTCTCGGCGGCGCCTCCGTCTCGCACAAGCATGCGAACTTCATCATCAACCACGGCCAGGCGACCGCGGCTGATCTGGAACGGCTCATCCAACACGTGCAGGACACGGTCGAGCGGGTGCACGGCGTGCGTCTGCATCCCGAAGTGCGGGTCGTCGGGGAGGCCGCCTGATGCGCCTCCAATACGATCCAACAGGGCGCAGGCGCGCGACGGATCCGCAGGCCTTCGGCCGCGTGGCCGTGCTCCTCGGCGGGGACTCGAGCGAGCGCGAAGTCTCGTTGCTGTCCGGCCATGCCGTACTCGCGGCTCTGCAGCGCCGGGGTGTCGAGGCGCAGGCTTTCGATCCGCGCGACCGCTCACTCCAGCAGCTCGTCGCCGAGCGCTTCGATCGTGTTTGGATCGCTCTGCACGGGCCGGGTGGGGAGGACGGGACGGTGCAGGGTGCGCTCGAGTATCTCGGCGTGCCTTACACCGGCAGCGGCGTCATGGGCTCCGCCATCGGCATGGACAAGTTGCGCACGAAACGTCTCGCGCAGGCCATCGGCGTCGCCACCGCGGACCATGTGGTCCTGCGCGGGCAGGAGGATTTCGAGATCGCGGTCGAGCGTCTCGGCCTGCCCATGATCGTCAAGCCCGCGACGCAGGGGTCGAGCGTCGGCATGACGAAGGTGGAGCGTGAATCCGCGCTCCCGGCCGCCTACGAGGCCGCGGCGGCTCTCGAGAGCAGCGTATTCGCGGAACCCTGGATCCCGGGCAAGGAGTACACGGTCGCCGTTCTCCAGGGGCGCGCGCTGCCCGCCATACGGATCGAGACGCCGCAAGCGTTTTATGACTACGAAGCGAAGTACCTCCGCGACGATACGCGCTACTTCATCCCCTCCGGCCTCTCGAGCCAGGCCGAGCAACATCTGGCGAACCTCGCCCTGGCCGCCTTCGATGCCGTGGGCGCATCGGGCTGGGGGCGGGCGGACTTCATGGCGGATGCGACCGGCCGCCCGCTGCTCCTCGAGATCAACACCGTGCCCGGCATGACGAGTCACAGCCTGGTGCCCATGGCCGCGCGCGCGGTCGAGATCGACTTCGACGAGCT
>CAZDTG010000609.1:0-1608 GCA_964508005.1 uncultured Steroidobacteraceae bacterium | reverse complement strand
GATGGAAGTTGAAGAACGGCTGCAGGTCCGCCTGGCCGCGCTCGTAGAAGCCGCCCAGGTAGAACGTGAAGGCATTCGCCAGCACGAGGAAGATGAGGATGAAGACATAAGCGAGCGGCGTCGCGAAGTAGCTCGCGAGCTCGCGGCGCATGATGATGCCCACGTTACGCATGGTGTTCCTCTTGTTCACTGGCTGAACATGCCTGCGGCATTTTCAGCAGCCAGCCCATTGATGCGGTTGAAACGCTGGCAAAAAGCGTGGTTTTTGCCAGCGGGCGTTCCGGTTCCATCGCCGGATCAATTCGTGATGCTGCGGAAAACCTCGTCGAGGCGTCCCGACTCCAGGTGCAGCTCGGTGAGCTTGAAACCTTTGGCGACGGCCAGCTCGGCGACCGCGGGAAGAATCGTCGCACCAGCGCGGGGTAGCGCTGTGACCCGCCCTTCACGCTCGCTCAACTCCACTTCCGCCACCGACGGGAGCGCCACGAGCGCCGCGCGCAGGGCGGCGAGCTGGTCGGGTTGGTCGAGCTGCAGCGAGACGGCGTTGTAGTAGCGTGACTTGACGGCAAGTTTCGCGGGGGAATCGTCGGCGACGATGCGGCCGCGGGCGATGATGATTGCGCGCGTACAGACCGCGTCGACTTCCTCGAGGATGTGGGTCGAGATCACGATGATCTTGTCGCGCGCCATATCATTGATGAGCGTGCGCACTTCGTGTTTCTGGTTCGGGTCGAGGCCGTCGGTGGGCTCGTCGAGGATCAGAACCGGCGGATCGTGGACGATCGCCTGCGCGAGCCCGACGCGGCGGCGAAAGCCTTTCGAGAGGGTCTCGATGGTCTGTTCGAGGACCTTACCCAGCTCGAGACGCTCGATGGCATGATCCAGCCGCGCCTTGCGGGCCGCGCCCTCCAGGTGACGCAGGTCCGCGATGAACTCGAGAAAGCCGCGGACCGTCATCTCACCGTAGGTGGGCGCCCCTTCCGGGAGATATCCCAAGCTCGCCTTCGCACCCAGGGGGTCGGTCTCGACGTCATGGCCGCAGATGCTGGCCTTGCCCGAAGTTGGCGACACGAAGCCGGCGAGCATGCGCATCGTCGTCGTCTTGCCGGCGCCGTTCGGCCCGAGGAACCCGAGGACCTCGCCGGGGCTCACCGTGAAAGTCACATCATCGACGGCCGTGAGCGAGTCGTATCGCTTGGTCAGGTGTTCGGTCTTGATCATAAGAATGGGCGTCTAGATAAATGTCCCGTACAAAAGTTCCCCGCGGGCGTCTCGGGCGCGGGATTTTGGACGGGGCGGCCCAGGGAATTCAAGCAGCTGATACGGAGACCTTATGAAATTTCTCCGTAATATCCGGCTGTTAAGGTGCTTACCTGAGGTGATTAAGAAGAAACGCGCCCGTCATACATCCGCCATGGGGACGTCACAGACACGTCAACCCCCTGCGACATACTGCATGTTACCTGATCCTTGACCGGGTCACTCCAGCCGCAGGCTCGATGAGGGTACACGAATGCAGATGAGCTTCGATGCCGCCGATGCTCCGCGTCCGTCCTGGCACCCCGAGGATGTCTTGTCAGTCCATAACGAGCTCGAGCGGGGCGCGCC
>CAZDTG010000608.1:0-1609 GCA_964508005.1 uncultured Steroidobacteraceae bacterium | reverse complement strand
CCCATCAGTGTCTCACTACCGCCCTCAGCCGGCTGGTGAGATCGGCAATGCTGGGCTACCCTCTGTTGGCGGCGCGCTCGAGCTCACCGTTACGCCGCGGCTTGACACTAAACCGGGAGACCGCTCGTGTTCAAAGCTTCTGATCTGCTCGTGGCTGCACTCGAGAATGAGGGCGTCGATCGGATTTTTGGGATCCCGGGGGAAGAGAATCTCGATGTCGTCGAGTCGCTGCGGAAGTCCTCGATCCAGTTGATCCTGACCCGCCATGAGCAGGCAGCGGCATTCATGGCTGCCACTTACGGCAGACTCACCGGCAGACCTGGGGTGTGCCTCACCACCCTCGGACCCGGAGCGCTGAACCTTTCCACCGGCGCCGCCTATGCATTGCTCGGGGCCATGCCTATGATCATGATCACCGGGCAGAAGGGCATTCTCTCGTCCCAGCAGGCGCGATTTCAGATTGTGGACGTCGTTGCGGCCATGAAGCCGCTGACCAAGCTTTCGCGTCAGATCGTTTCCCCGTCCATGATCCCGACTCTGGTGCGTGAAGCCTTTCGCGTCGCGGAAGAGGAGCGTCCGGGTCCTGTACACCTGGAGCTCCCCGAAGATATCGCGGCCGAAAGCTGCGAGCAGGCTGCTCTGGTTCCTCCGCATCCGGTCGAGCTTCCATTGGCCAACGCGGAGTCGCTCGATCGCGCTGCGCAGATGATCGTGCAGGCTCGCAGTCCACTGTTGATGCTGGGGGCGGCGGCGTCACGGCCACGATCGACTTCTGACCTCGCCCAGTTCGTACTGCGAACCCGAATGCCGTACTTCACGACGCAGATGGGTAAGGGCACGGTGCCTGGCGGAACGGAGCTCTACATGGGCACAGCCGCCCTGTCCGAGCGCGACTATGTGCATGAAGCCATAGAACGAGCCGACCTCATCATCACCATCGGCCACGATACGGTCGAGAAGCCGCCCTTCATCATGGGCGCCGGCGGGCCGCAGGTCATACACGTTGGATACCAGCCCGCCAACGTCGAGCAGGTCTACTTCCCGCAAGCGGAAGTCATCGGCGACCTTGGCCCCTCGCTGAGGCTGCTTGCAGATCGCCTCGAAGGCAAGATCCCCAACGCACAAGCCCTGTTGCCGCTGCGGGACGGCATCCTGAGTCGGATTGCCGCGCGCGCCACCGAAGACCGCTTCACTCCGCAACGGCTCGTGCACGACGTCCGCGAAGTCATGCCGGCCGACGGCATTGTGACCCTCGACAACGGGATGTACAAAATCTGGTTTGCGCGAAATTATCGAACAAGGGTCGCGAATACCCTGCTGCTCGATAACGCCCTGGCCACCATGGGAGCGGGCCTGCCGTCAGGCATCATGGCGGCGATGTTGTATCCCGGGCGCCGCATCATGGCTGTCTGCGGCGATGGCGGTTTCATGATGAACAGTCAGGAGCTGGAAACAGCGGTGCGGCTCGAGGTCAATCTCGTCGTGCTGCTCCTCGAGGATCACGCCTTCGGCATGATCCGCTGGAAGCAGGCGGTGGACCAGCTCCCCGACTTTGGCATGACGTTCAACAACCCTGACTTCGTGAAGTACGCCGAAGCGTATGGCGCGA
>CAZDTG010000607.1:0-1611 GCA_964508005.1 uncultured Steroidobacteraceae bacterium | reverse complement strand
CCGCGGCAGGTGAATTGGAAGAACGTCGGCGACAACTATTCCGACGGCCTGCACATCACGGTGGCGCATCCCGGCCTGACCCGACTCTTCGGCCGCAGCTACGGTGTCGAGGCCCGGCCGTGGATCGACAAGATGTGGGGCTCGCTGCGCGCTGAGCTGTCGGGCAACTGGTCGGAGCGCCTCTATCAGCGTTGCCTGCCCGCGGTCGCGCATCTGCCGGCGCGGCTGCAGCGGCAGTGGACCTACTTCAAGCTCTGGCCCAACGTCGCCTTCGACATCTACCCGGACCAGATCGACTTCATGCAATTCCTGCCGGTGTCGCCCACCGAGACGCTCATTCGCGAGATCGCTTACGTGCACCCGGATTCGCGGCGCGAGATGCGCGCGGCGCGCTATCTCAACTGGCGCGTCAACCGCCGCGTCAGTGTCGAGGACAAGGCGCTCATCGAGCGGGTGCAGACAGGCATGACCTCGAGCAGCTACACCGTCGGACCGCTCAGCGACGGTGAGGTCTGCCTGCGCAGCTTCGGACGGCGGATGCGCAGCTTGATTCCGGAAAGCCGTCTGTTGCGGGCGCCCGCACGAGGCTGGAGTCATGAATAGCCCGCGCACGACGAGCGACGCGCTCATCATTGGCGCGGGCCACAACGGTCTCGTGTGCGCGGCCTATCTGGCCGCGGCGGGCTTGAAGGTCACCGTGCTCGAGCAACGCCCGGTGGTGGGCGGCGCGGCAGTGACGGAGGAGTTTCACCCCGGCTTCCGCAACTCGGTGGCCGCCTACACCGTGTCCCTGCTCAATCCCAAGGTCATCCGCGACCTGGAGCTCCCCAAGTACGGGCTGCGGGTCGTCGAGCGCAGGCTGTCGAATTTTCTCCCCGCGCAAGACGGCCGTTATCTGTTGGTGGGCGCGGGCCGGACGGCCGCCGAGGTCGCCAAATTCTCCGCCAGGGATGCGGCCAGGCTCGAACAGTACGGCGAGCGGCTCGGTGCCGTCGCGGATGTTCTGCGCGATCTGGTGTTGGAGACCCCACCCAACGCGATCGAGGGCAGCTGGCGGATGGCGCTGCCCGAGCTGCTGCGCGCCGCACACGTGGGCGGCCGGCTGCGCCGGCTCGACATGAGCCTGCGCCGCGAGCTGCTCAGCTTGTTCGCCGCCTCCGCGGGCGACTATCTCGACGGCTGGTTCGAAAGCGACCCGATCAAGGCCGCCTATGGCTTCGACGGCATCGTGGGCAACTACGCGAGTCCCTACACTCCCGGCTCGGCCTATGTCCTCCTTCATCACGTGTTCGGAGAGGTCAACGGCAAGAAGGGCGCATGGGGTCATGCCATCGGCGGCATGGGCGCCATCACCCAGGCGATGGCAAAATCGGCTCAGGCGCGCGGGGCTGTGATCCGTGTCGGCACTGCCGTGCGCGAGGTGCTGGTCGAGGGCGATCGCGCGGTCGGGGTCATCACCGAAGGCGGCGAGACCATCCGGGCAGCCGCTGTCATATCCAACCTCAATCCGAAGCTTCTGTATCTGAAGCTGCTGGCCGCGGATGCCTTACCCGCAGAGTTTCGCGAGCGGATCAGCCGCTGGCGCTGCGGTTCGGGCACATTCCGCATGAA
>CAZDTG010000606.1:0-1611 GCA_964508005.1 uncultured Steroidobacteraceae bacterium | reverse complement strand
GCCCGGCCGAGACATCTGCACTCAACGGGAGGGAAGGACGATGCGACCGCTCTCTGCTGATTCGGATACGAATCATTCCGCTTTCATCGATTCTCTGAGCTCTTTCAGCCGCCTGCACCGCGCGCAGCGCTGGGAGGGCACCTTCGGTGAATTCCTGGCCAACATCGTGCCCGCCAATCCGGCGTCCGTGGCGCGTACCAGCCACGAATACATCTGGGACATGCTGCGCTGGCATGGCCGCGTGGCACAGCCCGATGCGCCCGAGAGCGCCCGGGCCCGCGAGCTGTTCAAGCGCGAGCTGTTCGGAATCGACGAGCCGCTGTCCCGGGTCGTCGACTATTTCAAAGCCGCCGCCGCCGGCTCCGATGTTGGCCGCCGGCTGCTGCTGCTGCTAGGCCCGCCCTCCGGCGGTAAATCGACGTTGGCCATCCTCATGAAGCGTGGGCTGGAAGAGTACAGCCGCACCGACGAAGGTGCCCTCTACTCCATCAAGGGCTCGCCGCTGCGCGAGAACCCCCTGAATCTGGTCCCAGCGAGCCTGAGGGCGGAGTTCCGTGACCGCTATGGTGTGGATATTCCTGGAGAATTGTCCCCATGGGCCCGCGATTACGTCGAGCGTGAGTTCGACGGTGATTTCGTACGCGTTCCCGTAGAGCGGATCTTCCTCTCGGAGGCCTCGAGAGTTGGTATCGGCACCTATGCTCCGCACGACCCCACCACCGCGGACATTGCCGACCTCGTCGGTTCGGTCGATCTGGCGAAGGTCGCCCAGATCGGCGACGAGGGCGACCCGCGCGCCTGGTCGTGGTCGGGCGCGGTGTACGCCGCCAGCCGCGGCGTCCTGGAGATGATCGAAATCCTGAAGGTGAAGCGGGAGTTCCTGTACCTGCTGCTGACCATGACGCAGGAAAAGAACGTCAAAGTGTCGCGCTTTCCCCTCATCCATCTGGACGAGACCATTCTCGCGCACACCAACCTTGCGGAGTTCCATAAGTTTCTGCAAGAGAAGGAAAACGAGGCGCTGCTCGACCGTATGGTCATCATCCGGGTGCCGTACGCGTTGTCCTACCGCGACGAGGCCCGCATCTATCAGAAGCTGGTCTCGGGTGCGCCGGCCTTCCGTAACGTGCACCTGGATCCGCACGTGCTGAACCTGGCCTCGGTCTTTGCGATTCTGACTCGCCTGACGAAGCCCGAGCGCGAAGGTCTGGACATGGCGAAGAAGCTGCGGCTGTACGCCGGCGAGGCCGTCGAGGGGGTGCCCGAGACCGAAGCCGCGCGGCTGCACTCCGAAGCGAGCGAAGAGGGCATGACCGGCGTCAGCCCCCGCTTCGTGATCAATGCGATCTCGAACGCCATCACCCGTGGGAACACCCATAGCCTGACGAGCATGGAGCTGCTGCTCGCGATAAAGGACGCCATCGAAAGCGACGCGCGCATGGATGCCAAGCACAAGAAGTCCTGGGTCGATCACCTCGTCACCGCGCGCAAGGAGTTCTACAACCGCTGGGTGAAGGAGGACGTCCACCGTGCAATGTTCGCGTCCTTCGAAGAGGAAGCGCAGCAGCTGCTCGAGAAGTATCTGGACGAGGTCGAGGCCTCGCTCGATCA
>CAZDTG010000605.1:0-1618 GCA_964508005.1 uncultured Steroidobacteraceae bacterium | reverse complement strand
CAAGCTGGATACGACTGCGCTCTATGCGCGTGTTGCGACCAAGACGATCCGCTCGGTAACCAGTCCTCTCGAGCGTTTGGCGTCGTTGATGCAGGGCGAGGCTCCCAGCGACTGACGCAGCTTGCGCACCTCGCTCGAGGTCGCCGATATATTCCGGGCTGAAGGAGGCGGCTATCGTGCCGCTCAGGCCGGTCACCTGAGCCTTGCTCAGCTCAAGGTCATGTCGGCGATCGAGAACTGCCGCACGGCTGCGCTTGGCGGCCACGTCGATGCCTGCGAGGACTGCGGGCACTGGCGCATTGCCTACAACAGCTGCCGCAACCGGCACTGTCCCAAATGCCAGGGCGCCGCCGCTCGCACCTGGCTGGCCGAGCGCGAAGCCGACCTGCTGCCGGTCGGCTACTTCCATGTCGTCTTCACGCTTCCCGTTGAGATTGCCGACATAGCTCTGCAGAACAAGGCGAGCGTCTACGACCTGCTGTTCCGCGCAGCGTCGGAGACGATGATGACGATCGCAGCCGACGCGAAGCACCTTGGCGCCCGCATCGGCATTACCGCCGTCCTCCACACATGGGGATCGGCGATGACACACCATCCCCATATCCACATGATCGTGCCTGCCGGCGGCATCGCACTTGATGGAGGGCGCTGGATATCGTCGCGTCCGGCTTTTCTCCTGCCGGTGCGGGTGCTGGGCGCGCTGTTCCGCCGCCTGTTCCTCACCCGGCTGATCCAACTTCACGCAGCCGGACGACTTGCCTTCTTCGGCACCCAGGCTGGTCTCACGGATCGTCGAGTTTTTCTGCGCCACCTCGCCGCAGTCAGGAACAAGCGATGGGTGGTCTATGCCAAGCCGCCGTTCTCCGGCCCCGATGCCGTGCTCGCCTATCTTTCACGCTATACTCACCGGGTTGCCATCTCGAACCGACGTCTAATCGCATTCGATGAAGCCGGCGTCACCTTCCGCTACAAGGACTACCGCCGTGATGGCCCCGAACGACAGCGCGTCATGACACTCGCCCCGCACGAGTTCATCCGCCGCTTCCTGCTCCATGTCTTGCCACGAGGCTTCCACCGCATCCGGCATTACGGCTTGCTCGCCAGTTCCGCACGCCAGGCCAATATTGCACGTGCCCGCGAACTGCTCGCCGTCCTGCCGCCGCCAGAGCCTGTGGCATCGCCAGAGCCACTCGATCACCTTCCGTCCTGCCCCTGCTGCGGCGGACGCATGATCATCATCGAGACCTTCGAGCGATGGAGGCAATCCCGCGCGCCACCCCGTGCGCCGACACCAACCGAAAGCGTCCACCCGTGACCCGACACGGTTTGCACTCACCTTACACCGCAACACCATCATTGCGGCGAATGCGCCAATACACGCTCTTCGCTAACATCAGCGCGAAGCTCTTGTGGTTCACCCGCAGCCAGCTTTCGATTCAGAGCCCGCCTGGTGGAAATTCTCCATCAACAAGCCCCCGCCGGCTCCCGTTTCGAGCCGGCTTCGCGAGCATCTCAATCAAGCAAAACTTCAAATCCCCATAGACCCATCACCGCAGACCCGCGGGTTCGTGCATGGGCGGTTTTCGTACGCCTGACGGCATCCGAAAACCTTCACCAT
>CAZDTG010000604.1:0-1626 GCA_964508005.1 uncultured Steroidobacteraceae bacterium | reverse complement strand
GGGTCGCCCTCGGTACGGCGATCATCGCTCGGAAAGGCTCACCCCAACGCCTCCCTGAGCACCGCGATCTCCTGCGCCGATTCATTCAGGAAGGCCTGGCAGGCAGCGTAGTCGAGACGGAGCCGCTGCAGGGGCTTCGCACACTGCGTCTGCGCCTGCAGCACCGCCGGTTCGCCCCTGAGGTCCGCCAACAGTGTGGCGACGACGAGCACGTCGGCGAGATTCGGGGTTCCCCGGTGCTCGCGGTCGAAATTCTCCGACTCGTGCACGGCCTGCACGATCTCATCGGCCATGCCCCAGTTCTCCAACAACGCCGCGGCGATGCTCAAATGCCAGTCGTGCTCAATGGTCTGGTAGGCGACCGGGTCGGCGAACAGAGCACGGTGTCGGCTCGCACGCGTCAGAATATAAAGTCGGCCGATTCCCTGCAGCAGGCCCGCGAGCAATGCGGTGTCACCACTGACGCTCGTCAGCCGGCGAGCTACCGAGAAGCTGAGCGTGGCGACTTGCACGCTGTGACGCCAGAGCACGCCGAGCTGCTTTTCAAGGCCGCGCAGCGCGGGCGCTTCGCGCAGCTGTTGCATGGCGAAGGCAATCGTGGCGGAACGAACGGTGTCGAGTCCCACGCGAGCCACGGCGGCGCGCAGGTCGGTGACGGGAGGCCGACCGCCGTTGAGCGCCGCGGAGTTCGCCATGCGCATGAGTTGGGCGGCAAGCACCGGCTCGCCGCCGAGGACGCGTACGATGCGCGATGCATCGGCCGTTTCATCGCTCAGTACGCGTTGCACCTGCATCACGATCTGCGGAAAGCCGGGCAGCTCGACCTTGCCGCCCGAGAGCTCGGCCGCGAGGGCCTGCACGAAAGTGAAGGCGACATCGCCGCCTTCCTTGCCGCCTTGAGTGTCGTTCGCCGAAGCTTGTGCGCTCATGTATATCTCGCCGGCACGGGACGCTTTCAGACCCCGAGCGCTTGTCTGAGGGCCTCGATTTCGTGCTCCGACTCGTCGATGAGCTTTTCGTAGCTCGCCCGGTCGATGCTCATGCGCTTGCAGGCTGCGACGTCGTGCATGTTGATCTCGAGCGACTCGGGATGCTCCTTGAACGCGGCGAGGAGGGTGCCCACGGTGAGCACATCCGTGAGGTCGACGGGTCCGTCGTGCTCGCGCTCAATATCCTCGAACTCGCTGACGGCGGCCACGATCTCCTCGGCCATGTCCCAGTTCTCGAGCAGCGCCTTCGCCACCGGGCTGTGCCAGTCGCGCACGATCTGATTATAGATCGCTGCGTCGGCGAACAAGGCGGGGTGCTTGCTCGAGCGGGTGAGAATGTAGAGTTTCCCGATGCCATGCACCAAACCAGCGAGCATCGCCGTGTCGGGGTTGACGCGGCTGTAGCGCCGGGCCACGGCATGCGACATCGCGGCCACGGCCGCGCTGCTCTTCCACAGCTCGTCGAGCGGCTTCTCCAGGCCCTTGAGGGATTCGACCTTCTTCAGCTGCGACATCGCGAAGGCGATCGACGCGCTGCGCACCATGTTGTGGCCCATACGGTTGATGGCCGTACGCAGCTCCGTGATCGGCTTGCCGCTGAAGTTGAGGGCGGCGGAGTTCGCGATCTGCATGAGAC
>CAZDTG010000603.1:0-1637 GCA_964508005.1 uncultured Steroidobacteraceae bacterium | reverse complement strand
CGGCCGGGTAGAGCCCGGCGAGGCGCGCGAGGTCGACGCTCGCCTCGGTCTGGCCAGCCCGCTTGAGCACCCCGCCTTCGACCGCCCGCAGGGGAAAGGTATGGCCGGGCTTGCAGAAATCGCTCGGCTTGGCTTCCGGACTGAGGATGTGCCTGATCGTGGCGGCGCGATCGTGGGCGCTGATGCCGGTCGTCGTCAGGTGCTTCGCCTCTACGCTCACGCTGAAGGCGGTACCCAGGCGGCTGGTGTTGTGAGTGACCATCGGCTCGATCTCGAGCTCGTCGAGACGGGAGGCGTCGATCGGCATGCAGACCAGGCCACCGGCGTAGCGCGCCATGAACGCGATGTGCTCGGGCGTGATCTTTTCGGCAGCGACGGCGAGGTCACCTTCGTTCTCGCGGTCCTCGTCGTCGACGATGATCACCTGCTTTCCCTGCCGGTAGTCCTCGATCGCCTCCTGGATGGTGCTCAACGCCATGGTGCGCCCCGCTATTGTGCCTGCGGACGCGCAGCGTACCCGAACAGTGAACAGATTTACACCGGATGCGTGAGGGACTTCACAGCGCGCTTAAACGGGCGTGGCTAAGGTAAAGCAAGGATGAACCAGTTGGACCTCATCGTCCACTACTGCGGTAGCCAAAATAAGTGATGTGCGAATCCATAGTGATGCGCGCCAGCGAGGCCCGGTTGGCAGCCGATTACCTCGGTCGCGCCGAGACTTTCGTCGACCAGGTCGCTCCTGACCTGGCGAGCGACATCGAACAACTTCGGGGCCGGCTTCTCCAGGTGGTCAGGCAACTGCTGGCCACGGGATCCCAGGTCGCCGATTCCGACCAATAAACACCGGGTCATAGCCTGATCACTGCCGACGCTCCGGAAGAGGACGTTGCGCGACGCCAGCGTATTGGGCTAGAGGACGGATCAGAGAATTGGCGGCCAGCTGCTCCATGATGTGCGCAGTCCAGCCCGCGGTCCGGCTCAAGACGAATATGGGTGTGAACAACGGGATGTCGAATCCCATAAGGTAATAGGCGGGAGCGGTGGGGAAGTCAAGGTTTGGCCGGATTCCTTTCTCCTCGAACATCGCCCGTTCCAACTCCTCGTACATCGAGATCCACTTGGACTGCCCGGATCGCTGTGAGAGGCGGCTAAGGGCGTCTTTCATGGTGGGAACGCGCGAGTCGCCGTTCCGGTAGACACGATGGCCAAAGCCCATCACTCTTCGTCCGGCGGCAAGCTCAGAGCGCAGCCATGCAGACGCGCGAGCCGGATCATCGATCTCCAGCATCATGCGCATCACCGCCTCATTGGCGCCGCCATGGAGTGGACCCTTGAGGGCGCCGATCGCACCTGTCACGGCGCTGTAGATGTCGGAAAGCGAAGAGACGATCACACGGGCAGCGAAGGTTGAGGCGTTGAATCCATGTTCTGCGTAAAGGATGAGAGAGATTTCAAATGAGCGCACCACTTCCGCTGGTGGAATCCGCTCGAAGCACATGTAAAAGAAGTTCTCGGCGAATCCCAAATCGGATTGAGGTGGGATGCGTGGCAGTCCTCTGCGGCGACGGTAGTGGTGGCTGAGAACGGTCGGGAGCCTGGCCAGCAGCCGAAGCGCCTTAGCTTGGTTGGCTTGGGGG
>CAZDTG010000602.1:0-1650 GCA_964508005.1 uncultured Steroidobacteraceae bacterium | reverse complement strand
GCGCCAGCGATTCTCGGCGATGAGCAGGTTCGGATAGTGTCGCCAGGTCTGGTTGCACTCCCGCAGCCGGTAGAGGCGGCGGACGAGGCAAACGACGAGCGCGCCGAGGCACATGGCATCATCGATTGACGTGCAGCAGTCCATCACGCGCATCTCGAGCGTGGGATAGCGCGGGCTCGGGCGCACGTCCCACCACATTTTCGTCGTGCTCTCGATGACCCCGTTGCGGATGAGCATGTCGAGATGCCGCCGCAGATCCGCGTAGCTCGAGAAGCGATCCGGCAGTCCGGTACGCGGCAGGGAGCTGAAAAGGTTGAGCCGGAACGACATGAGGCCCGTGCGCTCGCCTTCCCAGAACGGCGAGGAGCAGGACAGCGCCAGCAGGTGCGGCACGAAGTAGGAAAGCTGATTCATGAGATCGACGCGCAGGTCGTCGTCATCGATTCCGACGTGGACGTGCATGCCACATATCATCAGCCGGCGCGCCGCCGCCTGCATTTCCCGTGCGAGCGCGAAGAACTGCTCCTTCTCGGTGGGGATCTGGCGGGTTGCGCTTCCGAACGGATGTGTCGAAGCCGCGATCGGCGCGAGACCATACTTGCGGGACACCTCGACGATGATGGAGCGCAGGCGGGCCAGGTCCGCGCGCACCTCTGCGATGGAGCGGCATACGCAGGTGCTCACCTCGAGCTGGGACCGCAGGAACTCCGGGCTGATCTGGTTGCCGCCGCGCTCAGTGCACTCCCGCAGCAGGGCCGTGGGAGGATTCTCGTTCACATCGCGCGTATCGAGGTTGACGAGGAGATACTCCTCCTCGATGCCCACCGTGAATGGCGGCTCAGCGCTCAACGGTAAGTCCCCCGGACCGGCCTGCGATACAGCCAGTATACCGGGCCTCCAGGTCCCCGAGGCTTCCTGCGCTTATTCCTCGAGTTCCGCCAGCGGCTTCGGCCGCGCCAGGTGGTAGCCCTGCGCGTAGTCGACGCCGATGCGCTCGAGCTCATCGAGCACGGCCTCACTCTCCACCCATTCGGCTACCGTCGCGATCCCCAGGGCACGGCCGACTTTGCTGATCGCCTCGACCATGCTGCGATCGACGGCGTCGGTGGCGATATGAGTGATGAACTGCCCGTCGATCTTGAGGTAATCCACCGGGAGCGTCTTCAGATACATGAAAGACGACAGCCCGGTACCGAAATCGTCGAGCGCGAACTTGCAGCCGCGGTCCTTGAGCTCGCGCATGAAGAACGTCGCGTTGGAAAGACTGGTGACTGCCGCCGTTTCCGTGATTTCGAAGCACAAGGCACTGGCGATCTCGGGCTCCCCCACGGTGTGCAGGATGAAGTCTGCGAAGGACTGCTCGTTCAGCGAGGTACCGGAGAGATTCACGGCAAGCAGCGGCAGCGAGCCTCCGGCCTCGCGGCGGCGCTTCAATAGCTCGACCGCTCGGATCACCACCCAGCGATCGATGATCGACATGACGTTGTAGCGCTCGGCGGCCGGGATGAACTCGCTCGGCGGCACGAGGCGCCCGTCGTCGTCGCGCAAGCGGATGGTGAGCTCATGGAAAGCGGGCGCGCTGTCCGAGCCGATGCGCACGATCGGCTGAAAGAACAGCTCGAGCCGATTTTCCTCGGCCGCGCGTGTCAC
>CAZDTG010000601.1:0-1689 GCA_964508005.1 uncultured Steroidobacteraceae bacterium | reverse complement strand
TGCCGCTGCACCTCGCTCGTTCCTTCCCAGATGCGCTCGATGCGCGCATCCCGCCAGATCCGCTCGAGCGGCAGATCCGACATCAACCCCATGCCGCCATGGATCTGCAACGCCTCGTCCGCCACCATCGCCAACATCTCGCTCGCCTTCAGCTTCGCGATCGCCATGTCCATGTCGGTGGCCGTCT
Source organism: uncultured Steroidobacteraceae bacterium (assembly GCA_964508005.1). GTDB lineage: Bacteria > Pseudomonadota > Gammaproteobacteria > Steroidobacterales > Steroidobacteraceae > 13-2-20CM-66-19. The sequence continues at coordinate 1,502 of CAZDTG010000601.1, read as the reverse complement.
TGCGGTCCATCTTCCAGGCTGCCTCGAGCGTCAGCAGCTCCGCCGCCCGCAGCTCCACGGCCATGTCGGCGAGCTTGAACGCCACCCCCTGGAACTTGCCGATCTGCTGCCCGAACTGCACCCGGTCGACCGCCCACTGCCTGGCGAGCTCCAGCGCCCGCTCCGCCCGGCCCAGACAGTTCGCCGCCACCTGCAGGCGCGTGGCGCCCAGCCAGGTGTTGGCGACTTCGAACCCCTTGTGCACTTCACCGAGCACCGCGCTCTTCGGAATCCGGCAGTCGTTGAACTGCAGAATGCTGTTGGTGTAGCCGCGATGCGAGACGTTGCGGTAACCCGGCCTCACCTCGAAGCCCGGCGTACCGACATCGACCAGGAAGGCCGTGATGAGCTTGCGCTTGCCCCGGGGACTGTCTTCTTCGCCCGTGGCAGCGAACAGAATGACGAAGTCCGCGTGATCGGCGTGGCTGATGAAATGCTTCGTGCCATTGATGACGAAGTCGCCGCCCTGCGCCACGGCCGTCGTCTTCATGCCGCGCAGATCCGAGCCCGCGCCGGGCTCGGTCATGGCGAGACATTCGGTCCTCTCGCCCCGCACGGCGGGGAGCAGATAACGCTCTCGCTGCCCACCCTCGCAGGCGAGCAGTATGTTCGAAGGCCGTGCCACCGAGGCGAAGTGCAGAATGTAGCTGGCGCGGCCGAGCTCCTTCTCGTACAGCACCCAGGTGACCGTGTCGAGGCCGACGCCGCCCACTTCGGCGGGCATGTTGGCCGCATAGAGGCCCGCCTCCATGGCCTTCGCTTTCAACTCGCCGAGCAGCTCCTCGCGCAGAACCCCCGTCTCCTCGACCTCCCGCTCGTGAGGAATGAGCTCCTCCCGCACGAAGTCGCGCGTGGCCTTCACGATCATCTGCTGTTCTTCTGTGAGCGCGAAATCCATTGGCCGCCTCCCCCCCAAAAAAAACGCGGGCGACTCAGGCTGCGGATGAGCCCGATGCAGCGGTCTTCGGGCTCTTTCTGCCCCCGACCGCCGTCTCAGCGGCCCAGCCGTGCAGCAATTGAAGATGCAGCCGCAGCTGCTCGATCTGCTTGGCGGCCGGCCAGTCGCTCTGGCTGGCGACCGCGCTGGCGGTCAGCCCGTTGATGAATGTCACGACCGACCGCAGGACCTGGTCCCGCACCGTCGCGGACCACTGCGCCCACGCCGGCCACCCCTGCGCCAGGCAACGCTCGAACAGGCGCATGTATTCCTTGTGCACCCACGCGTTGATGCGCTTCAGCTTCTTGTCGGCGGACACCTGGCCCCAGAACGCGGTCCAGAAGGCGCATTCGATGAAGCGGTGCTCGTCGACGGGCAGCGCTTCGGTGAGCACGGTCAGGAGATCCGGGGCGGCAGCACCCGCGGGACGGGTCAGACGCTCCTCGATCCGGCGCAAAATCAGCCGCAAAGCCGCGATCACGATCTCCTGCTTCGTATCGTAGTAGTGCGCCACCATGCCCGTCGT
>CAZDTG010000600.1:0-1695 GCA_964508005.1 uncultured Steroidobacteraceae bacterium | reverse complement strand
TGTCGTAGAGAGCGGAAGATGTGTTCATTCTCTTCGCTGTCCGCGCGCAGCTGGATCCCGTATTGCTTCGAAACGACGAGCGCGATCTCCAGAATGTCGATTGAATCGAGACCGAGACCTTCGCCATAGAGAGGCGCATCCGGTGCGATGTCGGCCGCGCCCACATCGAGGTTCAAAGCCTTGACGATGAGATCCGCGACTTCGCGCTCCAGGGCGGTGCTGCTGGCCGGCGGCGCCGGCTGTCGAACGGGCGACGCGTTGTCAGGCATACAGTAAAACTTCGATGCGGATCTTAGGAATACGAAACGGCAGCGATCCGTGGCGCTCGAGCCCCCTACCGGCCCCGAACCCCCTTGACGGGGCCTCGGCCGCAAGCCGAATCGACTTGTCCTCATTATACAGCGCCTTGCGGAGAAGCAACCATGATGCCCGCCCGCGCACCAGGATGATCGCGCAGACGTGAGCATGACCGCGCAGTCAATCGGCGCACTCAGCCAGGCGCCCGCTGCCGCAACGAGCGTCGAACCAGGAGAACAGGCAGGCGGATGAGAAAGCCGCAGAACAGCCGGGCGTGCATCGAGCTCAGCAGTACATTGTCCCGCCAGTAATTGAAGTGCGACACCCCGCCTTCTTCGCGGCTGAAATAGCGGACCGCCGCCGGGAGGTTATGGGCGGGCAGGCCGGCCCAGCTCAGGCGCACGACCGCCTCGACATCGAAATCGAAGCGCCGCATCCACAGGCTCGAGCGCATGAGTCGCAGCAGCGGCTCGACCGGATAGACACGGAAGCCGAACAGCGAGTCATGGATGCCGGACCAGAGGGTCTCCAGGTTCGCCCACCAGTTCGAGATTTTCCGGCCCTTGACCCGGATGGTGGGCGCGCTCGCGTCGAAGACCGGCTCACCCAGGATCATGGCCTCGGGGACGGCGGCCGAGGCGGCCATGAAAGCGCAGATCCGCTCGGCCGGATGCTGCCCGTCGGAGTCCATCGTCAGCACGTGCGTGAAGCCTCGCGCCGCGGCCTCGGTGAGGCCGTAGAGCACAGCGGAGCCTTTGCCGCCGTTCTTTTCCCGAATGAGCACACGTAGCCCCGGATCGCTCCGGGCCATCTCCAGGAGGCCAGCGGCGGTCCCGTCCGTGCTGCCGTCCACGACGACCCATACCGGGTCCCATTGCTCGCGCGCGGCGCGCACGGTCTCGAAGACCTTGCGTCCCGGGTTGTAGCTCGGGATCAGGACCAGATGGGTCCGCGACGCAGGGCTCATTCGGTGGGGACCAGACGGTTGTCCGGTGGATCACTCGTCTGGCCGAGCCATCCCTCCTGAGGCGCGCCGGCCAGCTCGGCCCTGAATTCGCGCTCGAGCTCTTCCATGAAGGCGGCCGGGTCGCGGGGAGGATCGAGGCGCCTGCCCAGGCGCACCCGGTAAGTGATCGGCAGGCTCGGGACCCGGAAGAGGGGCCAGCCCTTGCTCAGATGAGGCGAGTCGGTCTCGATCATGAGCAGCTGCACCGGCACCCGCGCATGCTTGGCGATGACACCGGCGCTGCCGGTGAGCGGATTGATCGGCCGCCGGGTGGTACGGGTGCCTTCAGGAAACAGCAGAACGACACTACCGCGCCCCAGCTCCGCCACGCACTCCTTGATCATGTGGCGCGGCTGCCCGCTGGGGATATAACGGGCGAGCCTCGAGCCCGC
>CAZDTG010000599.1:0-1701 GCA_964508005.1 uncultured Steroidobacteraceae bacterium | reverse complement strand
GGGTCTGCGCACTGCTGTGCGCACGCGATCCTCGCTTCTTCGATCTGGTCCTGCTTTGGGGACGAACCCGCATGCCCGCTCTCCTGGCGAACCTGCGTGTGTGGAAAGCGAGCAGCTACAGCCCGCTGGTGCTTGATCTGCCGACGGTCCGGGGCGGCCGGCAAGTGAAGTCCGTTGACGTGAGAGCGGGCGCGCGCTCGAAGGGGGAGGTGCCATGCTGACCCTGAAGCGAGCCAGCGCGCTACGTCGCGAGCTGACGGCTGCCCGACACATTCCTTGTAGCGTTCACGTGTCGGCGCACGTAGCGCGGACCGTCTTTGGCGACTACCTGCAGGTGTTTCGCCTCGGCGGTGCGAGCTTCGAGAGCGCCGACGATGAGCAATTGAACACGTGGCACGAGCGCCTGAACATCCTCTGGCGCAACATCGCGAGCCCGAATGTTGCCCTCTGGACGCACGTCATCCGGCGCCGCGAGCGCTGTACTCTTCCCGCGGAGCCGACAATGGGTTTCGCACAGACTCTAGCCACGAAGTATCGCGAGCGCCTGGCCACCGAGACGCTCATGGTGAACGAGCTCTACCTGGCGGTGCTCTACAGGCCGGCGTCGACGGTAGCTACAGGCATAATCGCGGGTCTGCTTTCGCGTACACAACGCGAGGCATCGCGGCTCGAGCTGGCTGGCGCGTTGGATGCGTGTGCGAAACTCGCTCAGACATTGAGGGCCTCGCTCGCCCGTTACGAGCCGGAGCTCCTGGGAACATATCGAGCCGGTAATGCCTGGTGCTCGTCTCTGCTCGAGTATCTCGGTACGCTGGTCAACGGCGAATGGCAACGCATGCCGCTACCGCGCGGGCCTCTGAATGAGGCGTTGGCGACCACACGCCTCCTTTTCGGAGTGGAGGCGGTGGAGTATCGCGCTCCGACCGGTACGCGCGTCGGAGCGATCCTCGGCATCAAGGAATATCCAACCCCTGTCGTGGTTGGCATGTACAACCGGCTGTTATCCGCGCCGTTTTCACTCGTCCTGACTCAGTCGTTCACCTTCCTGTCCAGGGCGACGAGCCAGGGCCTGCTGCAGAGACAGTTTCATCGACTGGCCAATGCGGGTGATTTCGCGCTGTCCCAGGCGGCGGCGCTCAAGGACGCCCTCGATGCGCTCACCAGCAACGAGTTCGTCATGGGCGATCATCATTTCTGTCTGCAGGTCCTCGCGGACGTTGGCGACGAAAGCGCCGATGCGCCTGCTGCCGGACGGCTCAGGTCTCTCAACGATCACGTGGCTCTCGCGCGCAGCTTTCTGGCCGATACCGGAATGACAGTTGCCCGGGAGGACCTGGCGCTGGAGGCAGCGTTCTGGGCGCAGTTGCCGGGGAATTTCGCCATGCGGCCGCGCAAGGCTCCCATCACCTCGCGCAACTTCGCCGCCATGATGCCGTTTCACAACTATCCCGCGGGACGGCCTTCCGGAAACCACTGGGGCGATGCGCTCGCCCTGCTATCGACGAGCGCTCACTCGCCCTACTACTTCTCTCTGCATGCGAGCGATCCAACTGATCCCGACGGCGGTAGCCGTAAGGACACCGGGCATACGTTCATCTGTGGTCCCACCGGCTCCGGCAAGACCGTTTTCATCGGTTTCATGGTGGCGATGTTGCACCGGCAAGGCGCGACCCAGGTGATCTTCGACAAGGATCGCGGACT
>CAZDTG010000598.1:0-1705 GCA_964508005.1 uncultured Steroidobacteraceae bacterium | reverse complement strand
GGCGAAAGCCACGCCTTTCGCCTGCCGCCGAACGAAGCGGCCGGGGTTTGTTCCGCTGAAAGCGCCGCAGGCGACTTTCAGCCAATGAAGAAGAAGCGTCACCCGCAGATGCCGGTGCGAACCGTTGCTCTCGAACCAGAGCAACAAGTGGGACGAGCTGCGGCAGGTAAGGCTTTCCGCTCCAGGCGCGGACTTGCACAATGCTGCCTGCAACCCATTGTCCCTGGGTAGTACAAACTAGGGTCCGAGGTAACCCGGAACGCGTGTCGAACACCGCAGGCGACGCCAGACTCACTTTACACGAACCCCGCCTCTCCTGCAGGACCGATGGGCAGGGGAGGGCCGCCCGCAATACTCAACCTGGAGTTCGCGTTGCCGCACTCAGAGTTCGAGTTGCTGGCCCCGCTCAATGGCGCCTTCGACCCGCTCGCGCAGGGCGCGGACCCGGCCGCTCGCGTCGCTTTCGAGTTTCGCATCGTGATTTTTCAGGCGCAGCAGCTCGTTCGCCAGGTTGAGCGCCACCATGACGGCGATCCGGTCGAGACCCACGACCTTGCCGCTGTCGCGGACCTCGCGCATGCGGCTGTTGAGGAATTCAGCGGTGTCCAGAAGCGCGGTGCGCTCCTCGTACGGACAGGCGATGACGTACTCTTTTTCCATGATCCGCACGCTCACGCGTGCCTGCTCTTGCTGGCTCATGAGCCGTGCTCCAGAGTTTTCAAGCGGCCAATCATGGCCTCCACGCGCGTGCGGACTTGTTCATTCTTCTGTAGCAGGGAGGCCCGCTCGCCGGCCAGCGACTCGTGTCGTTGGCGCAACGCGCGATTTTCTTCCTTCAGGTGTTCCACGGTTGCGACCAGTTCTTCGATGCGCTTGGCAAGTCGCATCAGCTCGAGATCGAGCTGTGTTTTTGTGGTGTCGCTCATGTTTCGGAACTATAGAGAGGCTGGCGCAGCGGTGCAAACGCTTCAGGCATAATCCCCCCTGTATGAGCCAGGCGACGTACACGGAGATCCAGCGCGTCCTCACGGACGAGCGTTCGATGACGGACGCCGCCGAGGCGCATGGCACCCTTACGGGGTGCCTGTGTGCAGCAATTGGCTACAGGTTCGAAGATTGGCTGCTCGAGATCCTTCCGGAGGGGCGTGCCCACCCATTGGCCACGGCGGCACTTCGCGCGCTCTATCTGGAGACCTCCGGTGCGCTGGAAGGGTCCGAGATGGACTTCGATCTGCTGCTGCCCGAGGACGAAGCTTCGCTCGACACACGGACGGTCGCTCTCGCGCAGTGGTGTCAGGGCTTCCTCTACGGCCTGGGGGGTAGTGCCATTCAGGATGCAAACGGCCTGCCCGGAGAGGTCGGGGAGATCGTGCGCGACCTCTCGGAAATCACCCGTGTCGGGGTCGACAGTGGGCAAAGCGCGGAATCGAACGAGAGCGCCTACGCCGAGCTCGTGGAGTTCGTGCGTGTCGGCGTACAGCTCGTTTTCGAGGAGCTCAGCCCGTTACGCGATCAACCGTCGTCCCCCGGCGCACCCCTGCATTAGGAGCCTGTCTGACCTATGATCGCCTACTGCGGCCGTCCCACAGCGGCATCTTTCTGCGATCGTTTCCTTTACATAGCGTCGACTATGCGCGGGAAACGATCGCAGAAATCTGCTCGCTGTGGGCCGCCCTCGCTACGGCGATCATTAGTCAGACAGGCT
>CAZDTG010000597.1:0-1712 GCA_964508005.1 uncultured Steroidobacteraceae bacterium | reverse complement strand
TCGCGCCCTATTGGGCGGTGTTGCGCGTGCGTGAAGCTTGCTGTTTGGGCGTGCCACGACCGCGCTCGCCGCCCTTCTTGCCAATGCGGGAATAGAACTCAGGGCCTTGTTGCCGCTTCGTTGATTCTCCGCCTTTTTTGCCAATCTCCGCATAGAACGACGGGCCGAGCTTCTCTTTTACGGCTTCGCCGCCCTTCTTGCCAATGCGGGAATAGAATTCTGGACCGTACTTCTCGCGGACCGCTTGCCCGCCGTGTTTGGCCTTTTGGGACCCCGGCTCAGGTCCGCGTTTACTCGTTGCCATTGCTCGCACCTCTCTTGTTGTCGAACTGCACTGTGTGCTTACGGTGTCCGTGGCGCGACATTCGCGCACCACACCGCTCTGGGAACGCAACCGATCACGCAACCTGCATGCCCACGGTTCGCAGGTTCCATGCCAGGAATGCTCGGTGGCATTCAAAGAAACTGGCGGCGTGGCGACAGTCACATTGTACGCACATCAGCGTCCGCTTCACAACCCGTAAGTACTATTGATACGCAACTTGTGTTGCGTGCTCCGTTATACGTGCCCCACGATTGGCTCGTGGGCGCGCCATCCAACCGCCCGATTGGCGATGAGCGCCGCCGTGGCGCCGGCTCCGATGCCGTTGTCTATGTTGACAACCGAAAGGCCCGGAGCGCAGGTTTGCAGCATCGAATGCAGCGCGGCGCGGCCTTTCCCGCCCGCCCCATATCCAACGCTCGTTGGTACGCCAATCACCGGCACAGGCGAGAGACCCGCAACCACCGATGCGAGCGCTCCATCCATGCCAGCACACACGACGAGCGACGCTACGTCTGCTTGCAACAGCGCGTCGAGCGGCGCGAAGAGCCGGTGAATACCCGCGACGCCAACGTCATACAGCGTGGATACCTCCACGCCCATCTCCTCGGCGACCAGGCGGGCTTCCTCGGCAACGCGCACATCAGCGGTCCCCGCCGTCAGGATGCCAATCTTGCCGCCCGTGCGACGCCGCTCATACCCCGGAGCATGGATAGCGGCGGCGTGCGCCAGGTGACGCAGATCCACATCGCACTCAGCGAACTCGCGGGTGAGGCGCTCGATCGTATCCGCGCGCAAGCGGCTCACAATCGCGCGACCGCGTCGTTCCAGAAATGAGCGCACGATGGCGACGACCTGTTCGTCTGTCTTCACCTCCGCCAGAATGATCTCAGGGATGCCGGTACGATGCTCGCGTCCCAGGTCCAGTCGTGCTTCGATCTGCCCGGACCGCTCGCCTTCGACTGGCTCGATAACCGCGGACGAGTCCTTCTCGCCGTTCTGCCCCACGAGTAACCTCCCCTGGCGACACGGTGGCACCGATACCGAATGCTCGCAACCCATGTCGTGACATAACAATAGCACGCAAGCGGAAAAATATGCAAGCGCCCGCCCAAAACCCATGCCAGTCGCTGGAAGCTCAGGGTGATCCGACCGCGAGATAGCCTAAACGGGCCAGATTCCAATGGCTGGGCCGTGAGTGATGTAGACTACGGGTGACTGCTGCCGCCCGGCTGTCGTATCACAGTGTACCATCATGTGTCGCAGCATGGCGAGACGTTCGCGGGCGGTACGGGCGCAGCCCGGCAGGATTGGCCGTTCGGCGGTCTCCTGGCGAACGGGATATAGGGAGGTATGGACCGGCGATGAGAACTCCGGCAAAACGGTTCGC
>CAZDTG010000596.1:0-1712 GCA_964508005.1 uncultured Steroidobacteraceae bacterium | reverse complement strand
ATCGTGCAGGATGTTGGCAAGGTGCGGGCGCGTGAGAATCGCGGGGGCGACGCACGCATTGTCATAGCGTTCGACCATCTGCGATCCAGCGACTTTCGCATTGGCGACAGCATTTGCGTGCAGGGTTGCTGTCTTACCGCCGTGGAGCTTCCGGACGGCGCTTTCACCGCTGACGTCTCTCGCGAGACACTGTCGCTGACGACGCTCGGTGATCTCGCGGTCGGCTCTCCGGTGAATCTCGAGCCGTCGCTGAAGGCCGGTGACGCCCTCGGCGGCCATCTCGTGTCAGGTCACATTGACGGCGTAGCCGAGATCATCTCGGTCAGCGGCGACGCCCGCTCCAGCCGCCTGAAAATCGCGGTGCCCTCCGATCTCGCGCGCTACATCGCCCGCAAAGGCTCGGTCTCCGTGGATGGCGTAAGTCTCACCGTCAATGAAGTCGAAGCTGCCACCTTCGGCGTCAACATCATCCCGCACACGCAGACGGTAACAACACTAGGGAAACTCACCGTCGGCTCCCGCGTGAATCTCGAGGTCGATCAGGTTGCACGCTACGTCGAACGCCTCGTCGCGCCCCGTTAGTTGCGGAGATCTTCAACCCCTCACCGGTGATCTGCATGAAGCGATGCTTACTCGCTCGGTTCTCACCCGGCTGGCTGGTCTTGGCAGTGCTCGTGACCAACGCAGAGGCGCCTGGCTCCGTGGCCGTGGCGGCGGAATGGGCCACCGCGGCGGACGGCGGGCCGGCGTATACGCCCGACGGGCGTTTGAAGCTGCCGGAGAACTATCGGGAGTGGGTTTTCCTCAGTTCCGGTCTCGACATGAGTTACCTGGATCGGGACGATATGGCCGGGCATTCGATGTTCGACAACGTGTTTGCCGAGCCGGCGGCCTACCGCGAGTTCGTGCGTACCGGGACCTGGCCCGACGGGACATCGCTGCTGCTCGAGGTGCGTGCGGCCGCCGGGAGAGGCTCCATCAACCAGCACGGGAAATTCCAGACCGGCGAATTGCTGGCCGTCGAGATGCACGTCAAGGACACGAAGCGCTTTCGCGGCGGCTGGGCGTTTTTTTCGTTCCACGGCGCGCAACCGGCGCGGATGATCCCGCTGAGCGTGGACTGTTACGCGTGCCACGAGCAACACGCCGCAGTGGATACGACTTTCGTGCAGTTCTATCCAACATTGCTGGAAGTCGCCACGCTGAAGGGCACGCTCAGTCCAGGCTACAAGCCGTAGGGCCTCAGATGGGTGAGTGGCGTTTGCGCGAGCCTCGGTTCATTGGGCGGCGCGAAAGGTCGGCGCCTGCGCCAAATGGCGACATAACGGGCGCCGGGCAGGCAGCCGCGATTTTCCGCTGAGCGGGCTAGCGGGCGCGTCAGGTATACTTTCCTGTACACCACTGAAGCTCTGGCGGCGCGCCATGTCCAACGTCCTTCCCCTATCCGGTAAGCCTGCTTCCGCATCCGGCCTGAACTCCGTCGAGGAAATCCTCGCGGATCTGCGCGCCGGGCGCATGGTCATCATCATGGATGACGAGGATCGCGAGAACGAAGGGGACCTCATCATGGGGGCCGAGCGCGCCACGCCGGATGCGGTCGCATTCATGATCCGCCACACCAGCGGCATCATCTGCGTCCCCATGGACGAAGAGGGTCTCGTACGGCTCGACCTGCCGCAGATGGTCCAGGCCAACAGCGAGTCGCATCGCAC
>CAZDTG010000595.1:0-1717 GCA_964508005.1 uncultured Steroidobacteraceae bacterium | reverse complement strand
AGGTCGCCTTCGTGATTGACGAAGACCTGGGTCTTGTAGACGAGACGGCGGAAGGCATTCGAATGGATGATCCGGTCGCGATCGCGCTGGAATTCGCCGCGAAAATCCGGTTTCGGCTCGGAATGGCGCCGCCCGCGCGATTGCTCGTCGTGCGCGGCGTACGGCGCGAGCGATTCACTGCTTGAGACCACGTCATCCACGCGCGGGCCGAAAGAACTCGCGAAGCGTTCGATCGAGAGCGGATTCGGAATAATCCGCCGTCATGACGGCGTCCCCGATCTTGCGTAGCAGGATGAGGCGAATGCGTCCGCTCTGGACCTTCTTGTCCATCCGCATGTGCTCGAGCGCGGTTTCCGGCGAGACGGCGTCGATCCGGGTGGGCAAGCCGGCCCGGGCCACCAGGCTCTGCACCCGCGTGACCTCTTGGGCACCTATGAGCCCGCACTCCCGCGACATTGCCGCCGCCATCAATAGCCCCGTGCCGATGGCCTCTCCGTGCAGCCACTGCGTATAGCCCGTGGCGGACTCAACCGCGTGCCCGAAGGTGTGGCCGAGGTTGAGGAATGCACGGTCCGCCTGTTCGCGCTCGTCCCGTCCGACGATCTCGGCCTTGATCTCGCACGACCGGTGAATGACATGAGCCAACGCGGCCGGATCGCCCGCGAGGAGCTCCTCGATGTGCGTCTCCAGCCAGGCGAAGAACGCCGCGTCGCAGATGAGCCCGTACTTGATCACCTCGGCGAGACCGGCTCGCAGCTCGCGGAGCGGCAGGCTCCGGAGCGTGCGCGTATCCGCCAGGACGACGACGGGCTGGTGGAAGGCACCGATGAGATTCTTGCCGCCGGGATGGTTGACGCCCGTCTTGCCCCCCACCGACGAGTCCACTTGCGCCAGCAGGGTCGTCGGGACTTGCACATACGCGACACCCCGCTGGTAGCAGGCTGCGGCGAACCCGGCCATGTCCCCAACGACGCCGCCCCCGAGGGCGACCACGGTGCAATCCCGGCCAAAGCGGTTAGCCACGAGAACGTCCATGAGGCGTGCAACGTTCGCCAGCGTCTTGTGCGCTTCGCCATCCGGCAGGATGGCCTCGACGATACGGGCCGGCCGGAGGCTGGCCGCAAGGGTATCGAGGTAGAGGGGCGCGACCGTCGTATTGCTGACGATGAGTATGTCGCGCGCCGTCACGTGCTGGCGCAGGAGATCCGACCGGCTGAGCAGGTCGTCACCGATGAGAATCGGGTAGCTGCGGCTGCCTAGTTCAACCCTGAGAGTGTTCACGTGTCTGCACGACGCCTGCGATGGTGTGGCGCGATCCGCGCGGCAGTATACGTGGTGGCGCGTCGAGCGTGCCCGGATCGGGCGCACCCAACTACCGGGCTTCTCTTGCCGAGCAGACCTCGCGAAGGATGTCTTCCGCCACGCTGCGAACCTTGCGGCCATCCGTCGAAACCACGATATCGGCGATTTCGCGGTAGAGCGGTGTTCTCTCCGCCATCAGCTGCGCAAGTTTCGAAGTCGCGTCCACATTGCTGAGGAGCGGCCGGGTACGTCCTTGCTTCACGCGCTCGACCTGCTGTGCCACGGAGGTCTCCAGGTAAACCACGCAGCCGCGTTCTGCGAGATGCCGGCGGTTCTCCGGCAGCAGCACGGCGCCCCCGCCGGTGGCGAGCACGATGCGGTCCATCGCCGTCAGGAGCTCGATGGCCTCCCGCTC
>CAZDTG010000594.1:0-1718 GCA_964508005.1 uncultured Steroidobacteraceae bacterium | reverse complement strand
TGCACCAGGACGGACTGGTGCACATCTCCATGATGTCGCACAAGTTCATCAAGGACCCGCGCGAGCTGGTGAAAGCCGGTGATGTCGTGAAGGTCAAGGTGTTGGAAGTCGATCTGCAGCGCCGGCGCATCGCACTCACCATGAAGCTCGATGCCGCGGCACCCGCGCGCGAACGTCCGCAATCGCAACCGGCCGTGCCGCCTCCCCGGGGGCGGGACGGGCAACATCGCGGCCGGGAGCCGGAGCGGCGGGCGGTAAAACCCCGCGAGCCCGAATCCCAATCCAACGGGGTCATGGCCGAGGCACTGGCGCGCGCCCTGAAGCGATAGGGCGCCGCCTGCGAGCGTGCGCGGTCCGCAGTCCGCAAGTATGAAAGGCCGTTGAAAGGCAACGGAAAAGCTGGCCCACTACAATGTGACGTTTTGACCTGATGGGTCGATCGATCTCATGTGGAAGGCAGAGCTGTCCCTGGAGCGGCGGGCATTGCCCCCGGGTAGACAAATTCGCGTCGTGCTCGTCGTCGTGCTCGTCACGGCGGGTGCGCTCGCGATCGCCTGGGGGGCCTTGCGGGCTGGCGCCCGTGAGCCGGCTCCCGCAAATGAATCGGCCCCCTCGAACGAAGTACGCCTGAGCGCTACGCAGCTCGCATCGTTGGAGATCAAGCCCGTGGTCGTCCGTAGCTTCCGCAGCGAGGCGGTGACCGAAGGCCAGATCGCGCTCAACGGGGATACGACGACACAGATTTTCTCGCCTTACTCCGGACGGGTGGTGCGCGTGATGGCGACTCCCGGGGAATACGTGAAGCGGGACGCACCCCTGTTGCGTGTCGAGGCGACCGAGTTTGTGCAGGCGCAAAGCGATCTGCTCAACGCCACGGCGACTTTGAAGCTCGCGCGTATCAACGAGCAGCGCAAGCACGCGGCATACGAGAGCAAGGGCGGCTCGCTGCAGGACTGGCAGCAGGCGCAAGTGGATCTCGCCGCAGCCGAAAATGCAGCGACCTCGGCCGCTAACCGCCTGCGCATTCTGGGCAAAACGGATGAGGAGATCGAGGCGATCAAAACCGCGAAGAAGACCGACGCGGGGACGTACGTCGTCGCTCCTATAGGCGGAGTCGTCACCGACCGTCAGGTGGGTCCGGGGCAGTACATCCAAGCCGGAGCCTCGAACCCCGTTTTCGCCATCGGCGATCTCTCGACGGTCTGGCTGATCGCTGCTGTACCTGAAACGCAGGTGCCGTACATCGAACGCGGCCAGACAGTCGAAGTGCGCGTGCTCGCGCTCCCAGGGCAGCTATTCAAGGCCAAGCTGACCGCCATCGGCGCTCAGGTCGATCCGGTCACCCGCCGGGTGCCGGTGCGCGCCACGATCGCCAACCCGGACGGAAAGCTGAAGCCGCAGATGTTCGCGAGCTTCAGCATCATCACGAGCGGCGAGTCGCCAGCCCCCGCGGTGCCCGAGGAGGCCGTCGTGCGCGAGGGCGATCAGGCACACGTGTGGGTGGTCACACAGAACAACACGCTCGTGATCCGGCCGATACGCACCGGCCGCAGCAGCGACGGCTGGGTCGAGGTGGTTTCGGGCCTCGAGCCCGGGGAGCGGGTGGTCACCCGCGGGAGCCTCTTCATAGACCGCGCGGCAAGGCCGGGATGATCGAGCGCTGGCGGATCAAAGCCGCCCCGACATGAATGCCATCATTGCATTCGCGCTCAAGCAGC
>CAZDTG010000593.1:0-1724 GCA_964508005.1 uncultured Steroidobacteraceae bacterium | reverse complement strand
TAACCGCCATTTGCTCGACCATGCACAGCGCACCCATGTGGAAGTGCGATATGGCTGCGACGGCGGGGTCCAGATGCTCGTAGATATGCGCGCGCTTGAGCGCGTCGCGCACGCCGGCAACACCGGCTTCCTTCTCACGCTGGATCCCGACGTAGTCGCGGTAGGATACGCGAAAGGGCTCTTCCCACGCCTGCCACGCCGCTTTCGGAACGCCGCTGCTTCCCGTCCATTCTGCGGGAAAAGCATCTCTCTCCTCGACATGGGAGAGCGTCCAGTCGAGGTCGTGCGAAATTTCGTACCAATCGTCACGGCTGAGCAGCCTCATCGGATGCGTCCTCGCCTGCGTCCCGCTGAAGATACGTTGCACTCGGCAGGAGGCTTCTCAAATCGGTGAATTGATGCGTATCTGGCTAGACCTGCACGCTCGAATGGCAACGCCCGAGAGGGTTGGTCTGAGCATAGTCCCTTCACCGGCGACTGACTACCCGGAAAAGGAGCCAACCCGGAGACGGGGCCAAAACTATGAGCTCATCGAATCGGGCCTGCTGCTGAAGAAGGTTCTTTGCGGCGGGCGGGTAGCTTTGTTGCTTCAAATGTCAGGTGCATGCGCCTATGGTGGCACCGTTTTGCGCGGGTGGCCGGACTTGATGCGCTCGAGCTCAATTCCACTCGCAGCCACCAGGCCGAGCTCTCGCTTGGTCCAAAGAGGGCATGGGGACACCCGAGCAAGAGCGTTGGTTCTGATGGCACCGGCTACGCCCGAGCAGACCAGATTGGGACCACCGCTGGATTGCGTGATGCTCCCATGTCCAACGTCCTGAGTACCGCCCCTGTAGATACGTTGAAGGAATGGAGCGAGTCGAGAGTCGCAAGCGGTGATCGATCGCAGTTGACGGTGTTTTATCCACGGCGTACGTTTCCCCGTCTCAGAACGGCTGCCCCAAAGACTGCAGCCAGCTCCGTCTTGAGCCGGGTCAGTCGGTGATCTCACGCGGTCCCGATCGCGACCTCACTGTGGCGCAGGTGTTCTCGCCTCCGAGCGGTCCCACTTGAGCGAGCGACATGTCTCGATTGTTGTCAGTGAACGTCGGCCTCCCGCGCGACATCCAGTGGAAGGGGCGCACTGTGCACACCGGGATCTGGAAAGACTCCGTGCGCGGCCGTTGCCGCGTCCGCCGCTTGAATCTCGACGGCGACGGACAAGGTGACCTGGCCGGGCACGGGGGCGAGCAACGTGCTGTCTTCGTCTACCAGATCGAGTCGTATCGTTACTGGCAGGAGCAACTAAGGAGGACCGATTTCGTCCACGGACAATTCGGGGAGAACTTCACGATCGAAGGATTGCCCGACGATGCAGTGTGTATTGGCGACCGTTACCAGATAGGCAGCGCGCTGTTCGAGGTCACACAACCTCGCGTTACCTGCTATCGCGTCGGCATTCGGACCAACGAGCCTCGGATGCCGGCGTTGCTGACATCCAGCGGCCGACCGGGGTTCTACTTCCGCGTCCTGCAGGAAGGGGAAGTGGGCGCCGGAGACGAAATCGTGAAGGTGGGAGAGGCGAAGGAGCGAATGACCGTCGCAGAGATCAACTCGCTCCTGTATTTGCCAGATCATCCGCGCGATCGACTGGAGCGCGCATTGCGGATCGGGGCACTTTCGCCTGGATGGCGCTGGTCGTTCGAGGCGCTACTGAGGAGCAGCCGAACGAGCGGCAACGCGGG
>CAZDTG010000592.1:0-1724 GCA_964508005.1 uncultured Steroidobacteraceae bacterium | reverse complement strand
CGGGAAGAGCTCGGGAAGGTATACGTATATCTGCGCCTGCGCGACGGAGAGCACGCACGAGAACACGGTGAAGGTCAGGACCACCAGCGCGTCCGGCAGGCCGGAGGTCGTCGCCGAGACGAGCAGCGCAAGGGCCTCCGTTGGAAGGGTGCGTCCTCGAAGGCCGTTGCAGTCAAGCCGGCATTCGCTTTAGCCCGATCCTTCGGTCAGCCGCGCCACGAGATGGGTCCGGTACCAGTTGACGAACTGCATCACGCCAGCCTCCTGGATTGGCGAATACGGCGCGGGGTCGTAGCTCGGAGAATTGATGCCGAGCTGGTTCTCCTGGCAGACTCGGCGGTCTTCGTCGTTGGTCGCAAGCCAGACTTCGGT
Organism: uncultured Steroidobacteraceae bacterium; assembly: GCA_964508005.1. GTDB lineage: Bacteria > Pseudomonadota > Gammaproteobacteria > Steroidobacterales > Steroidobacteraceae > 13-2-20CM-66-19. The sequence goes on along the minus strand of CAZDTG010000592.1, from coordinate 1,352 downwards.
CAGGCGGCGCAGATCGTAATCCACACCCTCCCGGGCATCCTTGTGGACCAGCCACCTGGTCGTCAATTGCGTCTCCGTGGGTCCGAGCGGCAGCACCCTGAACGAGATGGCGTGGTCTCCCAACACGTGACTCCAGGTCGATGCATAGTGGAACATCACTAGCGCGCCCACGTCGTCCGCGGTCACCGAGGCGCTCAGCGGCCGGCTGACCGCCGCGGCACCGTCCATAGTGAGACTTACCGCGGTACCGACGAGCGGCATCCTTGCGATCCGCGATTGTCCGCTCGTGGAAAGTTGGAACCGGCTCGGCAGCCCGAGCGCTTCCCAGCGCCCCCACCGTTCCAGCATGCGCGGATTACCTGCGGCCGCATCGGGTCCCGCCAACGTCGGGGTGGACGGGTACGTACGCGACAGCTCGGGGTGATTCGCCGCACAGTGGTAGCACTCGCGGTTGTTCTCCCAGACCAGCTTCCAGTTCGCGCGCTCGACGATCGTCGACTCGAAGGCGACCTTTGCTTCGTGCAGCTTGTGCGGCCGAAAATAGGGCTCGACCAGCGCGGCGAACGGCTCGAAGTCCGGCGCCACCGCGCCCAGGCACACCCAGATATATCCGCCTACGCCGGCGCAATGCACCGGTCTCAAGCCATAGCGGCTGCGATCGAAATCGCCGCCCATGTCGCGCGCGCCGATGAGCCCGCCATCGAGCCGGTAGGTCCATTGGTGGTAAGGGCATACGAGGCGGGGAGCGCTGCCATGAGCCTCCGGACAGATCCGTGCGCCGCGGTGTCGGCAGGAGTTGTGGAACGCCCGCACCTTGCCTTCGGCGTCGCGCACCACGAGGACCGGGTAGTCGCCGATCTGCACGGTGAGATAGTCGCCGGCTCGCGGAATCTCGCAGTCGTGTCCGACGAACAGCCAGTCGCGATACCAGAGGCTCTCGAGCTCGACCTGGTAGTCGGCCGCACTCGTGTAGAAGTCCCGCGAGAGTGGCGCGATGGGGCGATAGGCGTTCAGGCGGGACAAGAGGCTCTGACGGGGGTCCATTGCGGGATCTCTCGGTGTGGCTGGCTCGTGAGGGGCATTCGCGCGCGCTCGATCTCGATACCATTATGGCGCAAAGCGCTGAGTTGGGCCGCCGTGAGCCCTGCTGGTCCAGGAAAGACGGGTGCGCATCCCTGCCTCAGCCGTCGCCGCGCGCCGTACGCGATTGCGGGCTCCTGCGCAGCTCGCGCGAATGGCTCTCCAGCATCGTCGCGAACTGCTCGAAAATGCGCTCCACGACCGCGGGCTTGTTGACGGCTGGCTGGGGTGTATTACAACCAGAACCATACGACGGCGGACTACAACTACTT
>CAZDTG010000591.1:0-1725 GCA_964508005.1 uncultured Steroidobacteraceae bacterium | reverse complement strand
CGATCACGCACCGCGACGTGCTCGACTATTACGCGGCGAACTTCGGCGCCGATCGTCTCACGCTCGTGTTCGCGGGCGACGTCGATCCGGTGTGGCTGCGGCGCACGGTCGGGAAGCTCTTTGGGGGGTGGAAGAAAGCCGCTACAACCGCGCCGCTTCTGGTGCCCGCCGATCGTGTGCAGGGTCGCCAGGTGTTGCTGATCGACTCGCCGGGCTCGGTGCAGACGCATTTCTGGATCGGCAACGTGGGGGTCGACCGGCGCTATCCGCAGCGTGCCGCGCTCGACCTGGTGAACACGCTATATGGCGGCCGATTCACCTCGATCATCAACACCGAGCTGCGCATCAAGTCCGGCCTCTCCTACGGCGCGCGCTCGGGTTTCGCCCGCGGCAGCGTCCCGGGCGAATTTGCGATCCACTCCTTCGCGGAAACCGACAACACCGCCAGGGCGCTGGAGCTGACACTGCAGACGCTCGAGCGCCTGAAGCAGGACGGCGTGAGCGCCGAGATGCTCGAGTCGGCGCGCGCTTATGTGCTCGGCCAGTATCCGCTCAATTTCGAGACCGCCGCGGACTGGGCGGCGGCATTGGGCGAGATCGAGCTCTACGGGTTGGGTCCGGAGTACATCGATCAGTATGGACCCGCGTTGCGCAAGGTCACCTTGCAGGATACGCGGCAGGTCATCGACGAAGCCTTCCCCACGGCGCAGGCACTGGCGATCGTGTTAGTGGGAGATGCGGCGAAGATCCGCGAGCAGGTGCAAGGCTTCGGCACGATCACCGACATGACACTCACGCAGCCGGCATTCGCTCCGGGAGTCTGACCGTCCGTGGCGCATGCCTGAGCTGCCGGACATCACCGTCTACATCGAGGCGCTCGAGCGGCGCGTGCTGGGCGCGCGTCTGCAAGCGACCCGGATTGCACATCCCTTTCTGCTGCGGACATTCGATCCGCCCATCGGCGCGCTGTATGGACGGCGGGTGGTCGCCTTGCGGCGGCTGGGAAAGCGGATTGCGATCGGGTTCGAGGGCGATCAGTGGCTGGTGTTGCATTTGATGATCGCGGGCCGGCTGCATTGGCTGACGCCGTCCGCGGCAAAGAAGGGGCGCGCGGCGTTGGCGCACTTCGTGTTCGATACCGGCACTCTCACACTCACCGAAGCGGGCACCAGGCGCCGTGCGTCGCTCTCCGTATTCTCGTCGAGTGAGCAGCTGGCGCGAGCCGATCCCGGCGGCCTCGAGGTTCTGCAGGCCTCCCTGGAGGAGTTCCGATCGCGGCTGCTCGCAGAGAACCACACGCTGAAGCGCTCGTTGACCGATCCGCGCACCTTCAGCGGCATCGGCAACGCCTATTCGGATGAGATCCTCCACCGCGCCGGCCTGTCGCCGGTCGCACTCACGCAAAAGCTCACTCCGGAGGCGACGAAGCGGCTCTACGAGGCCGTTCGTGAGGTGCTGACCGAGTGGACCGGGCGGCTGCGCGCCGAGGCGCGTGAGGAATTTCCGGAAAAGGTCACGGCCTTCCGGCCGCAGATGGCCGTTCACGGCCGCTTTGGCAAACCCTGTCCCGTGTGCGGGACGGCGGTGCAGCGCATCCGTTACGCCGAGAACGAAACCAACTATTGTCCGCGCTGCCAGACCGAGGGGCGGATTCTCGCGGACCGCTCGCTGTCGCGGCTGCTGAAGGATGATTGGCCGCGCACGGTTGAGGAGCTCGAGGCCTAG
>CAZDTG010000590.1:0-1748 GCA_964508005.1 uncultured Steroidobacteraceae bacterium | reverse complement strand
GTGTCGAGGGCGGCGCGGGAGCGCCAGACGCCTTCCACGAGCTCGCGGAAGTACTCGCGGTCGGCTTTCGGCATATCGTCCGCGTCGCCGAACTCCAGGATCAGGTCCTGCCAGGGGCCATCGTTGAGCTGCCAGCGGTACAGGGCCTGGAGCGCGAGCTTGCGGGCAACCGAGCGCGTGCCGGCGAAATAGTGGGCGGGCTCGGTCATGGGAGCCGGAGTCCTTAGCTTCAGGGCTGGGTGCCAATGCCGGTCATGGTGCCATGGCTCATGAACGCCTGATAGGCGCCGTCGTGGGCGCTCCTCACAAACGCCATCGCGAGCGTCTCGTCGATCCCTTCACAGCCTCGCCATCAGGTCAGCCATTTCCAGGGCCGTATCGATGGCTTCGCCGCCCTTGTTGCCCGCGGTCGTCGCGGCACGCTCGAGCGCCTGCTCGACGGTTTCGACGGTAAGAACACCGAAAATCACCGGGACACCCGTTTCGAGAGCCGCGAGATTCAAGCCGCGGGCGCACTCGCCTGCGACGTAGTCGAAGTGCGGTGTGTCGCCGCGGATGACGCAGCCGAGGGCGACTACCGCATCCCAGCGGCCGCTCGCGGCGAGCTTGCGGGCAACCACGGGCAATTCGAAGGCGCCGGGCACGCGCGCGACCAGGAGATCTTCGGCAGCTCCGCCGCGTTCGAGCCAGGCAGCGCTCGCCCCTTTCAGCAGGCTCGAGACAATAAAGTCGTTGAAGCGTGCGGCGACGACGGCAACCTTACGGTCGCGCGCGGTCACCTTGCCTGCGACGAGCGGGGAATCCGCCATGTCAGCCTTCTTCGCCCACGTACGCCTCGATTTCCAGATCGAACGCGGAAATACCATGCATCTGTTTCGGCGCGGACAACACGCGCATGCGGCGCACGCCAAGGTCCTTCAAAATCTGCGCACCCACGCCGAAGGTCCGCAATACCGCGCCCTCGCCTTCGTTCTTCGCTCCGCGCTCGGCAGAGGGCGATGACTGGGCAGCGGACGCGACGGCGCGCACCGAGTCTGTCAGATCGCGAGGCGACTCCTGCTGCCGCAATATCACGACTACACCGTTGCCGGCCTCGGCAATGCGTTGCATGACCTGGCGCAACGTCCACGCGCGCTGCGGACCACGAACACCAACGAGATCGCGGAGCGTGTCAGGCAAGTGCACCCGCACCAGCGGCACTTCATGGCCGTCGAGACGTCCGCGAGCCAATGCGAGGTGCACGTCCTGATTGACACGATCCTCGTAGGCGTAGAGCCGGAACTCTCCGGCATCCGTCTGCACTGTCTGCTCGGAGATGCGCTCGATGGAGCGCTCGTTGCGCAGGCGGTGACGGATGAGGTCGGCAATTGTGCCGATCTTGAGGTTATGCCGCTTCGCGAAGGCCTCCAACTGCGGACGCCGCGCCATCGTACCGTCGTCGTTCATGACTTCGCACAGCACACCAACGGGTTTCAGGCCGGCCAGCCGGCACAGATCGACGGAAGCCTCCGTGTGCCCTGCCCGCACGAGAACACCGCCTTTGCGCGAGCGCAGAGGAAAGATGTGACCCGGCCGCGCGAAGTCCGCCGCCGCCGCGTTGGGGTCCGCGAGCGCACGGATCGTCGCGGCCCGATCGGCCGACGAGACGCCGGTGGTGGTGCCTGCTTTGAGGTCCACCGAAACGGTGAACGCGGTGCGATGCGACTCGCTGTTGGCCTGGACCATCTGCGGCAGGTCGAGCCGTACGA
>CAZDTG010000589.1:0-1749 GCA_964508005.1 uncultured Steroidobacteraceae bacterium | reverse complement strand
AACGCACGTCTTCGAAGCGGGTGACCAGCCAGGGCGTGCTGCCATCCCAGATCCGAACGCGAGAGACTGGGGCCTCACGCTGATGCTCGTACATGCCGGGCCCAGGATTCCACGGACACTTGAGGTCCCGAGGCATGGGGTACTGAGGAACCGGTTCCACCTCAAACGTCGTCATCGCGAAGCAACCTCCTGGTTTCGGGCGCCGTTGAGCTGCCGCTGAGACATCAAATCAAAAGAACGTTTGGAACGTGAAGCACGCTGCAATTAGTGCGCTGTTTAGAGCCAGAGAGGCTCTGTATGGTTGCCGCTCTGCGGCTCTCAGAACGTCCGTACGTCCGGACAATTCCTGAACATGCTATGAGCCGATTGGAAGGCAAGATCGCTATCGTCACCGGCGCCGGTGGACCGCAGAACTGATTGCTGATAGAGATATGTGGAGGTCTGGCCGGATGCTTGAAACGACCGTTAGCAGCAACGTGGCAAGCGCGACGGCGGTCCGCCGGCAGGTGAGGATCGTCGATTGCGACGTCCACCCCCAGTTCCGCAGCTTCGAGGAGTTCCGAAGCTCTCTGCCAGAGCCCTGGCGCAGCTCGACCTGGCACGAGCCGATCCTGCGCGGGAACGCGCCCAGGGTGTACGGCCTGCCCGCTGAGCTACCGGCCGCCTAGGGCGGAGGGAGGGGTCGTCGTTGGCGAAGCCTGAAGTCGCACCCGCATCTCAGCAGCGCGCATCAGGGTGCATCGTCGATGTGGCCGTGCACCCGACGATTGCGAGCGGGGACGATCTGCGCAACTACATCCCGCGGCCGTGGCGCGACCTGCCGCTGCCGCCTGCCGAGCGCCAGCTGTACAACCCCGGGCTGGGCGACCGGGAGCAGGTCACCGATCCCGAGGCGACGGCCGGGGCGCTCTCGGCCGCCGGGGTCGGGACCGCCATCCTGTTCCCGATGACGCGGGGGCTTCTTGTGGATCCCAACCTGGGGGCAGGAGTCGCGGCCGCCACCAATGACTGGCTTGACCAGACATGGCTGCAGAAGGATCTGAAGGTCGACTTTCGAGGCTCGATTCGCGTCGACCCCAGCGATCCCGGCCTGGCCTGTCGCGAGATAGAGCGCTGGGCGGGCAATCGCAAGTTCGTCCAGGTGGCGGTGCCTTTGGGAACCACAGAAGCGTACGGGCACCCACGCTACTGGCCGGTCTGGGAGATGGCGGCGAAGCATGGGTTGCCGGTTGCGGTGCACCTGGACGGCGGTGGCGGAGCGGAGCTGCCGCCAACGCCGATGGGATACCCGCTCGTCAACGAGGAGTACAAGGCCTTCTACCCGATGCACGCGACTGCGCACCTGGCGAGCTTGATCGGAGAGGGCGTCTTCGACCGCTACGAGAACCTTCGTTTCGTGTTCGCGGACGGTGGCGTGGGTATGTTCCCGCCGATCCTCTGGCGGCTGGACAAGGAATGGAGATCGTTCCGCTGGGTCACTCCCTGGATCACCAAAGAGCCGTCGGAGTACGCGCTCGAGCACGTGCGCCTGGTAATCAGCGGCGGCGACCTGGACCTGGCGCCGGGACCTCGCAGCTGGTTGATGCCAAGTGACACCGCCGCGGCGATGGTCATGTACGGCAGCAGCCTGGGCGACTGGGACTACGTGGCCGCAGCGGAGGCCCGGGCGGTTATTCCCGAGACGATGGGCGCATCAGTGCTGGTGCGCAACGCCTGTGAGCTCTACGAGCTGCCGGAGCCTGGCTGCTA
>CAZDTG010000588.1:0-1749 GCA_964508005.1 uncultured Steroidobacteraceae bacterium | reverse complement strand
CGCCGTCGACCAACAGCGGCAGTGCCTTCTGCACCGTAAAGAGCACGCCCTTCACGTTGCGACCGAACGTATCGTCATACTGCTCTTCGGTGATTGACCCCAGAGGCAACATCGAGCCGCCGCCGGCATTGACGAACAGCACATCGATGCGACCTGCCTCTGTCTTCACGCGCTCGTAGAGGCGATTGAGATCGCTGAGATGGGCGGAATCCGCCTGGATGCCGGTGGCCTTCGGTCCAATCGCCGCAACGGCGGCGTCGAGCTCGGGTTGGCGACGGCCGGTTATAAAGACCCGTGCGCCTTCCGTTGCGAAACGCTTGGCAGTAGCGAGGCCGATACCGGTGGTGCCGCCGGTCACGACGGCTATTTTTCCTTCGAGTCTGCGTACCATGATCTGTCTCCTCAAGTGGGTGGTGCCGTGGGGACAAATCTATGGCGGCATGCTAGATTTCAAAATAGAAATGAATGAAAACCACCGTTGCAGGATTGTCGATGTCAAAGCTACCGGATTTCGAAGGGCTCGCGATGTTCGCGAAGGTCGCCGAAGAAGGTTCGTTCGCTGGGGCAGCAACGACCATGGGAGTCTCGGTCGCCACGGTCTCTCGGGCCGTTACCCGCCTCGAGGAACGGCTAGGAGGTCGACTGTTCAACCGTACCTCCCGACGACTTGCACTCACGGACTATGGCCGCACGCTTGCCGAGCGAGCGGCGAGAATCTACGCCGACGCCGAGGAGGCGGAGGATTTCGCCCGTGAGACCTCGAGCCGACCACGCGGCCTGGTAAAGCTCGCTGCGCCGCTTTCCTTCGGCGCTCGCTGGGTGGCTCCGCTGTTGCCCGAGTTCTTCCGGACATATCCGGATATTTCCGTCGATCTTCATCTCACGGACGCACATGCCGATTTGATTGGCGATGGCTTTGATGCCGCTCTCCGCATCGCCATCATGGAAGACTCATCACTCGTCGCGCGTCTCATTGCGCCCGTGCGTCGATTTGTCGTGGCATCCCCTACCTATCTGTCCCGCTATGGTCGCCCCCAGCATCCGCATGATCTCGGCGCCCACCAGTGTCTTACCTACACCAACAGAACCAAGCGCGACGTCTGGCGCTTTACCCACACAAGTGGCGAGGAATGCGCCGTCACACCGACCGGGGCGTTACGGGGAACGAGCGTGGAAGCATTACTGCCCACGGTTCTCGCTGGACTTGCCATCACCGAGCTTCCTGAGTTTGTCGCGACACAGTATTTCCTGGACAAGCAGCTTGAACCCGTTTTGACCGATTGGCGATTGCCCGAAGGCGGTCTGTATTTCGTAACAGCCACTGCTCGCGCACGGCCAGCGAAGGTTAGCGCGTTGGCCGACTTCTTCATCTCCAAACTCACCGCTGCGGAATGGAGCGCAGAGGCGCTCATGGGCTGGAAACCATCGCTCCGCCGCAAGAGGTGAAATGGGCTTCCAGCAAAGCCTGCCGCGCCAAGAATTCGCGTGATACCCGCATTGGCGATGAGCGGATCGATCGATTCCCATTGCGAGAGAAGCCGAAGTTCTTCGACGGCGCGCTGGGGTTCTCGCAGATCGAACGTGGTAGTGAGGACGCGCGCTCCGCGCGCCTGGCAGCTCTGGCACTCTGCCAGCACTCGCGGGGTCCCGACCGTGCAGTATCAGAGTCTTCCCCTGACTCGCGTAGGACAGCGCTAATGCAGCGCCGATCCTGCCGCTTGCCCCCGTTATGAGCACCGTCCTGGGATC
>CAZDTG010000587.1:0-1751 GCA_964508005.1 uncultured Steroidobacteraceae bacterium | reverse complement strand
GCCCCGGGCTGGCGAGCCGAGGCGGATTTCTTCGCCTTCGGAAATCTAACCTGAGGCGACGCTGAGCCAGGAGTCGCTGTGTTCGGATTCCGGCAGATCGTCAAGGTCCGCCTCGAGTCCGCTGAGCCGCTTGCTCGTGCGCGGAGCGTTGATACACATCAAGGCGGCGCATGCGCCGGATTACAATCATCCGTCCCTTACGGGACGACCTCCGGGACCGAACGGTTCTCGCTGGATTCAGTGACGTCCCGGCAACCGTTCCAAAGCGAGGAGCAAGCGACAATGACCAGCAATCGCGCAGTCACATTCATGGGACCCCATAAGATGGAGGTCCAGGACAAGGCGTACCCGAAGCTCCAGGATCCGAAAGGCAGGAAGATCGAGCACGCCGCCATCCTCAAGCTCGTGACGACGAACATCTGTGGCAGTGATCTGCACATTTATAACGGCCGCTTCGCCGCCCCGTCGGGAATGCTGATGGGCCATGAGAACACCGGTGAAGTCATCGAGGTGGGCTCGCATATAGAGCGCATCAAGAAGGGCGATATCGTGTCGGTGCCCTTCAACGTCGCGTGTGGCACGTGCCGCAACTGCAGGGAGCGCCATACCGACGTGTGTCTGAATTCCAACGAAGAGCTGGGGTATTGCGGCGCCTACGGCTTCAATCTGGGCGGCTGGCAAGGCGGCCAGGCCGAATACATGGTGGTCCCCTGGGCGGACTTCCAACTCCTGAAATTTCCCGACAAGGATGAGGCGATCGAGAAGATCCGAGACCTGACATTGCTTTCCGACATCCTGCCGACGGGCTATCACGGCTGCATGGAAGCACGGGTCGGCACCGGCTCGACCGTGTACATCGCCGGCGCAGGCCCCGTGGGTCGTTGCGCGGCCGCCAGTGCCCATCTTCTGGGGGCCTCCTGCATCATCGTCGGCGACGAGAACAAGGAGCGCCTCAATCTGGTCAAGGAGGCCGGCTATGAGGTGGTGGATACCGCGAGCGCCACGCCTGTACCGGACCAGGTGGAGAAGATCCTCGGGACGGGTGAGCGCTGGGTCGACGCCGGCGTGGACTGCGTCGGCCTCGAATGCCATGGCTATGGACCGAACGGCCGCACCCGCAACGAGGAGGAAGCCGTCATCAACATGCTGATGGAAGTGATCAAGCCAGCCGGCTCAATCGGCGTCCCCGGCGTTTACACGGATCAGGACCCGGGTGCACGCAACGAGCTCTACAAGCAGGGCAAGCTGCCCGCACTCCTGGGGAAGGCGTGGGTCAAATCTCCCTCACTGACCGCTGGTCAATGTCCGGTGATGCACTACAACCGCGACTTGATGATGGCCATCCTATGGGATCGAATGCCTTACCTGACCCCGCTTCTAAACACCCAGGTCATCGGGCTCGACGATGCCCCTGAGGCGTACCAGGTCTTCCATGATGGGTCGCCGAAAAAGTACGTGATCGACCCTCACAATACGACGAAGCTGGCGTCTCCCGTCGCCTGAGCGGGGGCAGTCGAGTAAGTCAGTGCGCAGGTCGGGGGCTCGAAAGCCCCCGGACTGCCATCGAAGCGCGCCGCCAGTGCGCGGTATCGACGGCGCGCCCCGACGAGGCATGATCGCCCCCGACGACGCGTGGTGTTGGCGACTCGGTACATCTGGCGCAGGCATTCTCGAATCTGTGGCTAAACGGCAGGCCTGACACTCGAATAGGGTACCGTCGGCGCCTCAATAGCCAGCTTACGCTTGCTCGG
>CAZDTG010000586.1:0-1760 GCA_964508005.1 uncultured Steroidobacteraceae bacterium | reverse complement strand
CTGTTCGATCTCAACAACGTCGAGATCCTGCGCGGGCCGCAGGGAACCCTGTACGGCGCGGGCTCGATGGGCGGCACGATCAAGCTCGTGACCAACCAGCCGGACCTGCAGCATTTCGGCGTCAATGCGCAAGGGATTCTTTCGGACACCGAAGGCGGCGGGTTCAACCACACCGAGAACGCGATGCTGAACCTGCCTCTTGCCCCGGGCATCGCCGCCTTGCGCGTCGTTGGCACGGAACAGCGCAACGACGGCTGGATCGATCGCGACGTGGTGAATCCTTTCCCGCTCGAAACCACCCTTCCTCCCGCCAGCAACCCGACCTATCTGCGCGGCAACGTGGCCGCGGCTCCGATAACCGAGCGTTTCACCAATGCAAACTGGGAAACGCTGCGTGGCGGGCGTGCGTCGCTGCTCGTGAAGCCAGCCGATGCGCTGAGCGTCACGGGAGGCATCCTGTACCAGGCAATCCACCAGGGCGGCCCCAACACTATCGACGTGCCGCCCGGCAACGAGGTGCACTACCAGCCGTTCGATGTGGCCGAGCCCTTCGAGGATATCTTCAATCTCTACACTCTGACGCTGAAGTACGATTTCGACGGCTTCCAGATCGTGTCGGCGACCTCGGACTGGACCCGGCACCAGCTGCAGACCCAGGACATTTCGGAGGCCATGCAGGACTACATCGGCCACTTCTTCGGGCCACCCCCCGATTTCCCGTTCTCGACCGCCGCCGGCGGCCTGGGCGCCGGCTCGATTTCCGAAGATGACTACACCCGGCAGCTCAGCGAGGAATTGCGCGTTGCCTCCACCGGAGACGGGCCGTGGCAGTGGCTCGGCGGCGGCTACTACAGCAGCTTCCACGCGACCTCACACGTGTACTCGTATTACAACGGGTTCCTGACGATTGCCCGCAACGGTCAGCCGCTGTTCGGAACCAACAACCTGGCCGACAACCACCGCCTCCTGGATGTCAGCCAATATGCGCTATTCGGCGAAGCATCGTACACAATGTCCAGCCATCTCAAATCGACCGTGGGGTTCCGCTACTTCAACTATCACAGCGATTCGGCAACCTCAGTCAGCGGCGTGTCGGCCAATGGCACCAGCGCCACGCTTTACGGCAGCGCGCAGAACTCGGGTGTATCGCCCAAGATCAGTCTCGCCTACATTCCCGACGACAACACGACACTCTACGGGACGATCTCGAAGGGCTTCCGTCCCGGCGGACCCAACTCGCCGATTCCGCCCCCGTGCACGCCCGCGCCGAAGCAGTTCGGGCCGGACAGCGTCTGGAGCTACGAGCTCGGGGAGAAGCTGCGGCTGCTGGACTCGCGCGTCTCGGTCAACGGCGACATCTACTACGAGGACTGGTCGAACATCCAGCAGCAGGTCGCTCCGCCCTGCGGCTATAAATTCACCACCAATGCCGGCAAGGCGAAGGTCTATGGCGCGGAGCTGGAAATTGCGGTCATTCCGCTGACGGGACTGACGCTCTCGCAGAGCGTCGGGTACACTCATGCCAGGAACTCGACCACGCTTCCCGAAGCGGGCGTGGTCTCCGGCGATCGGCTCCTCGATGTTCCTGAGGTCACGGCCAACACGACCGCCGCGTACCGCTACCCGCTGCCGTTGCCGCAAGCCCTGAACCTCGTCGTGCGGCTCACCAACAGCTACATCGACTCGATCCAGGACATCACGTATGCGCGCAACACGCTGCCCTCCTACGACCTCGTCAACTCGCGGGCGGGCGTGGAGGC
>CAZDTG010000585.1:0-1763 GCA_964508005.1 uncultured Steroidobacteraceae bacterium | reverse complement strand
ATCATGAAATTGCTGGATTCGGGGATTCGAGTCTTCACTCTCGCGCAAGGCACGGATGTTCGCTGGTTGAAGGAGGAGCTGAGCTCGCTGAATGTCAGAACACCGCTCTCGGAGGGCTGTCTGGAGGAGCTGGCGCGGGATGCCGACCATGCTGCATGGCAGACCGCGGGAGCGGCGAGCGGTGCAACGTCGTATCTGGCGGAGTTGCGCCGACAGCTGCACACCCAGGCAACATTCGTGCAGCGCTGGACCGGCACCGACGAGAAAATTCCGGCCGACGACGCCGACGCTCAGGCGTTTGTAAGAATTGCTCGTAAATACGCGCTGCCACGCCCTTGGAAGCTGTCGGATCCGGTTGCCGTGGAGTCGCGCCGCCTGCGGCCGGTGAACTGGAAGTGGGCGAGCGCCGTCGAAGCGCGCTCTGTTGCATAAATCCGACATCGGGCGCGAAGGCTCGAGGCGGTGCGGGCGGCAGGTCGTCCGCGCCGCCTCTACTCGGGCGTGGCGTCGGCCGGATCGAGCCCCACATCCGCTGCCGCGGCTCGCAGTCTGTCGTGCTCGAGATCCATCGAGCGGCATGTGAGCAGATAGACGGCAGCGGCGACGGGCAAACCCACCAGCATCGCGATGTCCGCGCCACCCAGGGCGCGCGCCACCGGGCCCGTGTACATGCCCGTGCTGAAGCAGGGGATCATCACGATGAAGCCAACAGCGTAGGCCAGCAGGCCGCGCCAGTTCCAGCGTCCATACATTCCGTCGGGGTTGAAAATCTCCCGGATGGAATAGTGCCCCTTGCGTATCACGTAGAAGTCGACCAGGTTGATCGCCGTCCAGGGCGTGAACAGATACAACAGCACGGCGAGCAGGTCGCCGAAGCGGTTGATGAAGTCTCCGGAGGCGCCGAGCGCGAGGCCCGTTGCCGTCACCGCGGCGACCGCCAGGGCGGCCAGCCGTTTGGCGGGCGTACATTCGAGCGGCTTGCACGTGTCCGCGACGCTCAACAACGTCAATGAGGCGCCGTAGAAGTTGAGCGCCGATATGGTCACGAGTCCGAGCAGGCCGCCGACCAACAATCCTTTGCCGAGCCCGGGCAGCACCGTGTCCGCAGCCCGCTCCATGGCGGCGGCGACGTCCAGCTTCGGGCTGGTCGCGGCGGCGGCCACGGTGCCGACCAGCATCATCCAGGTGCCGCCGACGAAGGCACCGAGGTAGGTCCACCAGAACGATTCGCGCGTGCCGACGTCGCGAGGCAGGTAGCGCGAGTAATCCGAAACATAGATCGACCAGCTGAGCTGGTACGAGGCCGCCGCGAACAGCTCGGCTAGGAATGGCACGGGCTTGAAGCCGGCCGGGTCCCACTGCGCGGCCGGGAATCCGAGTCTGAAGAGCGCGCCGAGCGTGAACACCGACAGCAGCCCGATGATCAGATAGGCGAAGCCGCGCTGCGCGATGTGGATCTTGTCGTAGCCGACGGCGGCGAGCGTTGCGCCGGCGGCGCCGAGCAGGATCATCGCCCCGGGCGAGGTAGGCGCGATGGCCCCTGACAACTGGTGCAGCGACTGCGCGGCCAACACTTCGTTGAACGCGTTGTAGCCGATGTAGGCGATCAGGGCGACCGCCCAGACGAGCAGGGCGCCTACGTAGCCGAACTGCGGCCGCGACTGGATCATCTGCGGCAGCCCGAGCTGCGGGCCTTGAGTGGAATGGAACGCCATGAAGAAGGTGCCCAGCGCGCATCCCAGGATCACGGCGATGCTGGTCCA
>CAZDTG010000584.1:0-1766 GCA_964508005.1 uncultured Steroidobacteraceae bacterium | reverse complement strand
GACAGGAGCTGCAGAAAGTTGAGTGCCGTGCGCTCGCCGGTGAGGACGGGGCGGGCGTAACCCTCTATCTCGAAAATCACCTGGTCGGCCGCGATCCGGTCACCGTCGTCAGCGTGCCAGGTGAGCCGGATCTGCGAATCGAGCTCGCGGAAGGTCTTCTCAACCCAGGGACGGCCGCAGAGAACGGCGTTCTCGCGTGTGATGAGGCGACCCCGCACCTGCTGCGCGGCGGGGACGAGCTGTGCAGTGACGTCGCCGCTGCCGATGTCCTCACGGAGGGCGGCGGCGACCTGGGTGTCGAGATCTTCAGGAACGTCGGGCATGGCGCCAAGGCTACCCTAAGTCGCACGGGCAAAAGAAAGGGCCCGGCAGACCCAGGCCCTTGCGCACAGATCGGTAGCGGAAGCGAACCTATGCGCTCGCCACGCTGCCTGCGATGCTTTACTGGCCGACGAACGGCAGCCCGTGGCTCGCCGCAGCCATGCACATCAGCATGGGAATCGAAAGCACGAAGTTCGTGCGCGAGGCCAGCAGCGCCACTCGGCGTGCCTTGGCTTTCTCCTCGTCGGTGGCCGGGACGATGCCCAGGATTTTCTTCTGCATGCGCCAGATGATGCCCCAGACGTTGAGCAGCATGATCGTGCCGAGCCAGGCGCCAATGCCGATGATGAGGTAATAGTGGGTCGGATCGTCGAGACCGGCGCCGAGGGTGAACGCGCCCACGAACCTCGGTCCGAGCAGCCAGGCGCCGCCGATCCAGGTGGCGACCGCGGTCCAGCGGAACCAGAACAGGGCCCGCGGGGCGACGTACTTGTTGATCGCGGCGCCGCCCGGGCCGCCCTTGTCCGCAGCGGCGTCCGCCAGGGCGGGCGTCTGCACGACATTGAAGTAATACAGCAGGCCGATCCAGAAAATCCCCGAGACGATGTGGAACCAGCGGGCGAAGCCCAGGTGGTTGAAATGGGCGCCGCCGATCCCCAGAGCCAGGAGGACGGCAACGACGATGCCGAGGATCAGCGAGTGGCGATGATTATTCAGCGGATTCATGGAGTCTCCCGTGAGGTCGCTTTTGGGGTCTTGAGAGGCCGGACAGCCGGCCCGAGGTCCATCCAAGCTCTTGTTCTGATTGCACCGGAGCCGCGTGCGGGGCAGCTTTGAAGAATAGGCCAGGACCCCCCATAATTCAACGCGGCAGCGCTTCTGCTGACGCCGCGCGCCGCCCTGGGCGGTATGACATCATCGCCCGATGCGGCAAAGTGATGCGCCCGTGAGCTGCCAGGAACGCCCCCCTTCCCCGTGCATCAATATCTGTGCGCTGGACGCCGAGGGGTACTGTTCAGGGTGCCTGCGGACGGGTGCCGAGATCGGACAATGGTTATCCATGAGTGCTGCCCGGCAGTGGCAGCTCATCGCGGAACTCGAGCGACGCCGCCGGGTCCGCCAGTTTTAGTCACCTAGAGGTATTTAGATGGACGTCGTCGAGCGAATCAAAGCCGAGCTCAATTCAGCGCCGGTGGTGCTGTTCATGAAGGGCACTCCGGACTTCCCGCAGTGCGGCTTCTCCGCGCAGACCGTGGCCGCCCTGCGCGCCGTGGGCGCGCAGTTCAAGCACATCAACATCTTCGAAGAGCCCGAGATACGGGAGGCGCTGAAGCGCTATTCGAACTGGCCGACCTATCCGCAGCTCTACGTGAACGGCGAGCTGATCGGCGGCTGTGACATTGCTCTCGAGATGTATCGCAGCGGCGAGTTGAAGAAGCTGCTGA
>CAZDTG010000583.1:0-1769 GCA_964508005.1 uncultured Steroidobacteraceae bacterium | reverse complement strand
GTGGCGCGGCTGCGGCTCGCGCGAGTCCAGATCGCCCAGCAGAAGCCCGATGATGCGCTCGCGACGCTGAATGGCGTGGAGCCCGGCGCCTTCGGTCCGCGCTTTCACGAGGTCCGCGGGGATGCGGATCTCGCAAAGGGCGACAAGGCCGGCGCGCTGGCCGAGTATCGTGCGGCCCGCGCCATGGATATGGGCGGCGCTGGCGGCGACACCGCGCTGCTGGATCTGAAAATCTCCGACCTCCTGGCCGATGCGGCGCCGCGGCCGGCCACCGGATCGCCGGCCGCCGGGTCGCCGGCCGCTGCAAAGGCGCCCACGGCGCAAACCCAGGCTGCAAAATAGAACCATGCGACAACTGCAACGCGGGACGATGGTGGCTGTGCTGCTTTTCATGGCGGCCTGCTCGAAAGACAAGGACATAGACACTCCGGCGGTGCTGACGCCGCTGGCCGCGACGCTGAAGGTCGATCATGTCTGGAGCGCCTCGGTTCCGGACAAGGGCGCGAAAGTGTTGCGTCTCGGACTCGGCCTCGCGCTCGAAGGCAATCGCGTGTACGCGGCCGGCTATAAGGGCGAGGTGAGCGCCTTCGACGTCAACTCGGGACGGCCGCTCTGGCACACGAAGACGAAGGCTCCCATTTCCGGCGGTCCGGCCGCGAGCGCCGACATGGTCGTGGTCGGGTCGAACGTGGGAGATGTCATCGCGCTCAACGCGGCCGACGGCAAGGTGCTGTGGCGGGTACGGCTGAACGGCGAGATTCTGGCTGCCCCGGCGATTTCCGAGCGCGCCGTAGCGGTGCGCACCGTCGACGGTAAGCTGCGGGCGCTCTCGCCGAAAGACGGGCACGATCTGTGGACGCAGGAGCAGCAGGTGCCTCGTCTGTCGCTGCGCGGCACCTCGCGGCCGGTAATCGCCGGCGACGTGACACTGTGCGGTTTCGACAACGGCAAGGTTATCGCCGTCAACATGAACGACGGCTCGCTGCAGTGGGAAGCAACTGTGGCTCCCCCGCACGGCCGTACCGAGCTCGAGCGTCTCGTCGACGTCGATTCGACACCGCGGGTCGCGGGACAGGACGTGTTCACCGTCGGCTTTCAGGGTCGTGTTGCCATGCTCGCCCTCGAGACCGGACAGGTTTGGTGGTCTCACGACGCGTCGAGTTATAAGGGAATCGCTCTGGACGAGGATGCTCTCTACGTCCCCATGGCGGACGGAGAGGTCGTTGCCTTGAGGCACCGGACCGGCGCTGAGATCTGGCGCCAGAAGGCGCTGCTGCACCGGGGACTGTCTTCGGTGGCGCTCACCGACAATGCGGTCGTTACCGGCGACTTCCAGGGGTACGTGCACTGGCTGGACAAAGCGACCGGCGAGCTTGCGGCCCGCGTGCGCAGCGGCAAGGTACGAGTGAGCAACGCGCCTGTCGTTTCGGGCAACATGGTCATTGTCATCAATGACGCGGGCAAGATCAGTGCGTTCCGCACGACCCCGATCGGGACGAGCATGAAGGGGCCGCGCAAGGTTCCGGCGGAGACCGCGCCGGTGGGCACCGGATCGGCAACACCCGCTCCCGCGCCACCGGAGCCCGCAACGCCTCCGCCCACCCCTCCTCAATAACTCCCAACACCCTGAGGAGCCTGTCCGGACAACGTGCATCCCCCGCCCAGGCTAATCCATCCTGACTCAGTGATCCCATGCTGCCCGTCATCGCCCTCGTGGGCCGTCCCAACGTCGGCAAGTCGACGTTGTTCAATGTTCTGACCGGCACTCG
>CAZDTG010000582.1:0-1782 GCA_964508005.1 uncultured Steroidobacteraceae bacterium | reverse complement strand
CGCTTGATCCGCCGATAGAGGGTGTTGCGGCTCATGCCGAGTTGCAGGGCGACGCGGGTCATGTTCCCGTGACAGTCCTCGATCACACTCAACAGGGCGGCCCGCTCGGCCACCTGCAGCGGATTCGCCGAGCCCGCCCCGCTAACGGCCACGGGATGCGCCTGCTGCGCCGATAATGTCATCTGGAGGGTCTCGGCCTCGCGAATCTCCCGGGGGAGGTCGATGCGTCTGACGACGCCGCCATCACAGATGGCCAGGGCGGTGCGGATGACATTGCGCAGCTCCCGGATGTTGCCCGGCCAGGGGTAGGCCAACAGCCGCTGCAGGGCATCGCGCTCTATCGCCGCGGGTCTGCCGTTGCCGGTCTCGGCCGCGAGCGCATGATGAATCACGCGCTCTTTGTCCGCTCGCTCCCGCAGTGGCGGCAACTCGAGCGTGATGCCGTTGAGCCGGTAGTAAAGGTCGTCGCGGAAGGTGCCGCGGGCGATCATCTCGCGCAGGTTGCGATGGGAAGCCGCGAGAACGTGCAGATTCACCTTGATCGGGTTCTCGCTCCCGAGCGGCACGATCTCCTGCTCCTCCAACACGCGCAACAGCCGCGTTTGCAGCATGAGGGGCATGTCGCCGATCTCGTCCAGGAACAGCGTCCCGCCGGAGGATTGAAGGATCTTTCCACGCATGCCGTCCCTGCGCGCGCCCGTGAACGCACCCGCCTTGTAACCGAAGAGCTCGCTCTCGATCAGGGTCTCCGGGATGGCCGCGCAATTGACGGCGACGAACGGCCGGCTGGAGCGACTGCTCGCGAGGTGCATGGCATGCGCGAACGCTTCCTTGCCGGAACCGGTGGGGCCCTGTATGAGCACCGAGACGTTGGAATCGGCGATGCGATAAGCGCTGCGCGCGTTGCGCAGCATCTGCGGATCCTCCCCGGCGAGATCCTCCAGGGTGAGCGTCTCGTGTCCGCCCTTGCCCGCGACTTGCACAACTGTGAGCGGGGCGTCCGTGATCTTCGCCTCCGCCGCTGCCGTGCTCAACGGACACAGGCGCGCGGTTTCTTTCAACAGCGGCTCGGATCTTTCATAGAGTACGAGACCGCTCGCGTCCATCAACATCAACGTATAGCCGGAGCCCCTCATCCTTTCGTACACCCGATCGAGCTCCGGAGTCGCGAGCGCGATGAGCGCCGCGTGCCGCTCGGCATCGGGCATCCCTTCCCAATGACTCGCGCGTGCCTGTGCTCCGTCCTGCGGCGACAGTGCGCGCAGAGCGCGTTCCTGCTCGCCCGCAGGCCGGTCCGCAGAGCGTCGGACTTCCGTTGCGTTTGCCATACGATTTCCCCCTCGTAGGTTCGCTGCCTGCACCACGGCCGCCACGGCGGCGAGTGACAGTGTCCCTGTAGGGAAACACGTCGGCCCGGCGACTGCAAGCCCGGCAATAGACGAATTCTGCGGCTCAGCAGCCGCAATCATGCGCTTTCATGTTGGGCAGCGGCACACCTGCAGCGACACGCGTTCCATTCGCGTGACAACTCTGTATCAAACATCGATACAAATGGAACACGCTGGGGCATCGGGGTCGTGATTGTGGTCTATGCGCGACACGGGCCCGCCGTGCCTCCTGATGTTGGCATGGCCGTTGCACCCCAGCAGCACGCCGTCGTCGCGCGGAAGAAGGTGCCAGCGCGTAACGCGACGCGGATCTCGGTGAGCGCGCACCGCGGACTACTCGAAGGAACGCTCCCATGAAACATCAACGTATTGGTCTCCCGATAGCAGTTGCCGC
>CAZDTG010000581.1:0-1788 GCA_964508005.1 uncultured Steroidobacteraceae bacterium | reverse complement strand
AAAGGCAAGCGCAAGGGCCAGGAACTCTCCTGGAAAAATCTCCTCGCGGGTCAGGCCGCCCAGGCCACAGTGCTCAATGCGACCGCAGAAGAGGCTGCCACCAGCGATACCGAGTGAGCGCCGCGCCGCGGCAATGGCCTCGTGAGCCCGTACTGCGTAAGTAGAGCAAACAGCAGTCCCGGTTCTATGGATCTGAGGCAGCGGCGGCGGAAGCTTGGCTATTCCGCCGCCGCCAATTCCGTGTCGTTCAGGGGGAATGGAGAGAACCGCATCCCATCCGCTGCGCTGCAGGGATATTACATAAGCGGATGATTATGTAATGTACCGCCATCCCTGGCGGGGGCTCCAGCGGCTCCCTACGGGAATCCGTGCTGCAGCCAGCTGCAGCCCGCTCGCGGCCGGTCCCTGGCATTACCGCTGGTTCCCCTGCCCGCGTCCTTGCTTCCACGCGCAGGCTGGCTCGAGGTCCCGATGCGGCGCCATGTTAGGAAGCCAGGCGCCGGCAAACCATCGGACTAAAGACCGGTGTCAGGTGACCCGGGTCACAATTCGCCGCAAAAGGTGGTAATCGCCCGTCCCGCGCGCAAGCCGTATCATCTCAACATGAACGCCCGTGAGCTCGTCGATGAGCTTTCCCTGTTGCCGCATCCCGAGGGCGGTTGGTATCGCGAGCTCCATCGCTCGCGCGAGCGCGTGCAGACCCGGCGCGGGCCGCGCTCGGCACTGACCACGATCCACTATCTTCTCGAGCGACACCAGTCCAGCCGTTGGCACGTGGTGGAAGCCGACGAGGTGTGGCACTTCCACGCCGGCGCTCCTCTGGAGCTCCTCGAATACGATCCGGCGACACGCCGTCCCGTGCGCCATGTGTTAGGTCAGGTGCAGGAGGGTAACGAGACGGTTGGGGTCATCCCGGCCGGCGTCTGGCAGGCGGCTCGCAGCCTCGGCGAATATTCACTCGTCAGCTGCACGGTCGGCCCCGGTTTCGAGTTCGAGGACTTCCGCTTCGTGGCGGCGCTTCCCGGGCACGCCGCGCACTTCAGCGGCGAGCTGGCGCCCTTTATGCACCTGCTGTGAGATGGGCCGTGACATGCGGCGGGTCCTGCAGCGGGCGTTCTCGTTTAGAATCGGGACCTACTCGCCGCGCCGGGATCTCCCCTATGAGCCAGCCTTCCTCGGATCGTGAAAGCCTGCAGACCCTGCTTGCGAAGGTCCACGAGCGGCTCAATGAGGCCGGCTCCGTCGATACGAGCTCGCGAGAGCTGCTAGGGCAGGTGATGGGCGATATCGAGCGCGCCCTGAGGCAGGGCGGGGGCGCCGTTAATTCGGCGCGCGCTGCCAGCAGCGCCGCGGTGGCGGGTACCGTGGAAGCCCATACGCCGCGCCTGGAAGCCCTGGCCGTTCGGTTCGAGGCGGACCATCCGGCGCTCGCGGATCACCTGCGCCGACTGGTCGACCTGCTGGGCAAGGCCGGAATCTGACGAAAAGGCCCGGCGCCAAGGAGCCGCCGGGCCTTTGATCCTTCCAGGCGCCTTCGGCGCCGCCGATCTCAGTCATCCATCAGGAAGCTGCGCAGCTGCTCGCGGCGGCTCGGGTGGCGCAGCTTGCGCAGCGCCTTGGCTTCGATCTGACGGATGCGCTCGCGCGTGACATCGAACTGCTTCCCGACCTCCTCGAGGGTGTGGTCGGTGTTCATGTCGATGCCAAACCGCATGCGCAGCACCTTCGCCTCACGCGGCGTGAGCTGTGCCAGCACCGAGTGAGTCGTCTCGCGCAGGGACTCCATCG
>CAZDTG010000580.1:0-1792 GCA_964508005.1 uncultured Steroidobacteraceae bacterium | reverse complement strand
CGTTGCCGCTGACGGATGAGGCGCGCGACAACCTGACCAACGAGCTGCGGGCGCCCGGCGCCGACCGCCTGTTATATGTGGCGGACGCCTTCCGCGCGGGCTGGACCCTCGAGCGCATCCACGGGCTGACGAACATCGATCCCTGGTTTCTCGCGCAGGTGGAGGACCTCATCCGCGAAGAGGCGCGTACCGCCAGGGAGGGCTTCGCATCGCTCAGCGCCGAGCGGCTGCGCGCTCTCAAGCGCAAGGGCTTTTCCGACAGCCGGCTGGGCAAGCTCGTCGACATGCCCGAGAGGGCGATCCGCTCGAAGCGGCACGAGCTCGGCATCGTGCCGGTATACAAGCGGGTGGACACCTGCGCGGCGGAATTCGCCACCTCGACCGCCTACCTGTATTCCACCTACGAGGAGGAATGCGAGGCCAATCCGACCGGGCGGCGCAAGATCATGATCCTGGGCGGCGGCCCGAACCGCATCGGACAGGGCATCGAGTTCGATTACTGTTGCGTGCACGCGGCCCTGCAGCTGCGCGAGGACGGCTTCGAGACCATCATGGTCAACTGCAACCCGGAGACCGTCTCGACGGACTATGACACCTCGGACCGCCTCTACTTCGAGCCTCTGACGCTCGAGGACGTGTTGGAAGTGCTCGCGAAGGAGAAGCCGGAAGGGGTCATCGTGCAGTTCGGCGGACAGACGCCGCTGAAACTGTCGCGCGCGCTGGAGGAAGCGGGCGCGCCGATCATCGGCACCTCGCCGGACTCGATCGACATCGCCGAGGATCGCGAGCGCTTTCAGGCGCTGGTGAAAAACCTGGGCCTGAAGCAGCCGGCCAATGCGACCGCGCGCACGGAGGAGCAGGCGGTGATTCTCGCTCGCGAAGTGGGCTTTCCGCTCGTCGTGCGCCCGTCGTACGTGCTCGGCGGCCGCGCCATGGAAATCGTCTTCAACGAGGACGATCTGCGCTCATACATGACCCACGCCGTACAGGTGTCGAACGACAGCCCTGTGCTGCTCGACCGCTTCCTCGACGTCGCGATCGAGGTCGATGTCGACGCGGTCTGCGATGGGGAGGATGTTTTGATCGGCGGCATCATGGAGCACGTGGAGCAGGCGGGTGTTCACTCGGGTGACTCGGGCTGCTCACTGCCGCCCAACAGCCTGAGCCGTGAGGTGCAGGACGAGTTGCGCGAGCAGACCCGCAAGCTGGCCAAGGCGCTGAATGTCGTCGGGCTCATGAATATCCAGTTCGCGATCCAGAACGGGATCATCTACGTGCTGGAAGTGAATCCGCGCGCCTCGCGCACCGTACCCTTCGTGTCGAAGGCCACGGGCGCGCCGCTGGCCAAGATCGCGGCGCGCGTCATGACGGGCCGCAAGCTCAGGGATCTGGGCGCCACCGCGGAGCGGGTCCCCGCGTTCTACTCCGTCAAGGAAGCCGTATTCCCGTTCAACAAATTCCCGGAAGCCGATCCGATCCTCGGTCCCGAGATGAAGTCCACGGGTGAGGTGATGGGCACGGGACGCACCTTCGGTGAGGCGTATGCCAAGGCCCAGACGGCTTCGGGCGTGACCCTGCCGCGCAACGGCGTATGCTTCATCAGTGTGCGTGACCGCGACAAGGCCGGCGCAGTGGGGCTTGCGCGCAAGCTCATCGAGCGTGGCTTCGAGGTTCTCGCCACCGAGGGCACCGCGCGAGCGCTCACGGAAGCCGGCGTCGCGTGTCGACGCGTGAACAAGGTTCGGGAGGGACGGCCGCATATCGTGGACATGATCAAGAATGACGAGATCGA
>CAZDTG010000579.1:0-1804 GCA_964508005.1 uncultured Steroidobacteraceae bacterium | reverse complement strand
CGCAACATCGGGGTCTGACAAGCGCAAACCAACGCAGGTGAACCGACACGGCCGGGAGTTGCAGACGTTCCTGGCCCACGTGGACCGCGAGGCGCGTCCTCTGCGACTGGGAATGTTCCGGCGAGCCAAGCTCGCGAACTCGTTCAAGTGGCGATTGCTCGACAATGGCATCGCGCGCGAGCTGGTCGATGAGCTGACTCAGATCCTGCTGCTGCGGCTTGCCGAGAACCCGGCTGCAACAGCCACTCCCGCGCCGGTGCCAGCCGGTCGCCCCAACATCAACCAGGTGCAATCCCTGCTGGCGCAGGCCGATGCCTGCGCCGCACGGGGCGCTCACGACGAGGCGGCCCGCTGTTATCAGGACGTGCTCGGAATCAAGCCGCAGCACCTGGTGGCACACAACAATCTCGGCGTGGCTCTGTGCCATCTGGGCCGCTATCGGGAGGCGGAAGCGCAGTTCCGTCGCGCCATCCGCATACAGTCGCGTTATGCGGAGGCGTACTTCAACCTGGGGACCGTGTTGCGGAATCTGGGGCGGATCGTCGAATCCGAGCTGCCGCTGCGCCGTGCGCTGAAGCTGAATCCGCGGCACGTGGACGCACAGGTCAGTCTGGGCCTGACACTGGTTCTGGTCGGCCGCTTGCGCGATGCGCGGGACTGTTTCGACAAGGTCCTCAGGATCGCGCCCCGCCATGCGGGCGCATCCTTCGGTCTGGGGCAGGTTGCCAGTCTCGAAGGACATTTTGACGAGGCGGAAGCCCTGTTCAAGGGGGCGCTGGAGTCAGAGGCGCAAATGCCGGCCGCCTGGGCGGCTCTGGCCGGCCTGCGCAGGATGACTGCGGCGGATGCCGCCTGGCGCAAAAGTGCCGAGCGGATCGCCGCAAGCGGGATCGCTCCCCTCGAGGAGGCCGATCTGCGCTTTGCGATCGGCAAGTATTGCGATGATACGGGGGACTTCGAGGCGGCGTTTCAGAGCTTCAGGCATGCGAACGAGCTGCAGAAGAGCGCGGCGGAGAGCTATGACAGGGAGGGACGCACGAGCTTCGTCGACGACATGATCCGCATCTATCCGCGGGAGAGTTTTTCGGCCGCGGAAGACGGCTGTTCCGACTCCATGAAGCCGGTCTTCGTCCTGGGCATGATGCGCTCAGGCACTTCCCTCGTGGAACAGATCATCTCGTCGCATCCGGCCGCACGGGGAGCGGGTGAGCTGCCGTTCTGGAACGATGCCGTTCGAAAATACGAAGCGGTCATTCGCAACCGCTGGCTCGCTCCCAAGATCCGCAAGAAGCTGGCCGAGTCCTATCTGAACACCCTCGCAGGCTGTTCACCGGATGCTCTTCGCGTCGTGGACAAGGCGACATTCAACTCGGACCATCTCGGTCTCATCCACGCCGTCTTCCCGAAGGCGCGCATCATCTACGTGCGGCGTGACCCGCTGGACGCCTGCCTGTCGTGCTACTTCCACCAGCTCTCCACGGCACACAACTTCGCGCTGGATCTGGCGGACCTGGCGCACTACTACCGCGAGCATCGGCGCCTGATGGAGCATTGGCAGCGCGTGCTCCCGGCAGGATCACTCCTCGAGGTGCCCTACGAGGAGCTGGTCTCCGACCAGGAGACCTGGATCCGCAAGATCGTGGCCTTCCTCGCCCTCGAGTGGGATGAGCACTGTCTGAGTTTCTATCGGACCGAACGTCCGGTATTGACCGCCAGCTTCTGGCAGGTGCGCCAAAAGATGTATCGGAGCTCCGTCGGGCGCTGGCGCAATTATGAGAAATTCCTCGGTCCGCTGCGGGAGCTG
>CAZDTG010000578.1:0-1805 GCA_964508005.1 uncultured Steroidobacteraceae bacterium | reverse complement strand
GTACGAGGCTGCCTCCCCGGTTCGGGATTCTTTTGAGGTGGCAGGCTTTGGCGGGAATACTCGCCGCAAGGCGGGACGCGGGCCAGAGGAAGACAGAACGAAAGATCACGAGCCGGCCGCTACCTTACATTAAACGCACGCGGCCTGCAGGAGTTTTCGTCGCAAGCCGCCGACGGGGGTGTAGCCAAGATGGCGACACCGCAGCGTTCCGGCAAAAAGCCGGGCCGGGGCATTGCGGCGCCGATCGACAACGACAACGCGGCAATTCCGGACGCTCATCTGCCGGGTCGGCCGCGCGCTGCTCGCTGAGGCATCAGGGCCGATATCCACGTTGGTCTCTGCCGTGTACCGGAGGGCCGGATGTCCCCCCTCCCGCCGCGGAACCAGCGGGAAGTGGGCCATTGGTGTGCCGTTCCATCAGGCATTGAGCTATCCCTTTAAAGCGGCCTGGAGCGTAGCGCCGGTCACCGTGCCCCGATCTTGAGATCACAATCCGTGATCTCAAGGCGGTCCACTCTCCGGCGGTGAGCTGGAACATGAAATCCGCAGGGAAGCGGTTGATGTTGCGCTTGACCGCCTGGACAAGAACCCCGGTGTCCACGCCGTACTAAAGCGGCGAGATCCTCATCGAGCAGGACATTCTGACCGCGGAACACGAGGATCGACTGCGTGATGCGCTCAACGGGCACGATATGGCACCGGTCAGTCCGCGTCCTGCTCCAGGAGCTCCCGCTCCAGATCCTGAACCAATTCCCGCACCTGCTGCCGCGTGCATAGCTCGCATTCGAGCAACGCGCGCAGCACGCTCTCCAGGTGCACGCTCATCGCGATCGCGAGCGCCGTCGGCGGATAGCGCTCGAGCGTTGCGACGAAGTCATTGATCTCGTCCAGGCACTCTTCGATCGTTTCCGCGCAAACTGTTGGGTCCTGAAGTGACATCGCCGGTTGTCCTTGAAAGAGCTGACGAGGCCAACGATACACGATTCACGGCGCCGGAAAACATTGCTGCACTGCGTTTTCTATTTCTATACAAACACGCAGCCTAACGGGATTCTCTTCGGCGGCCGGCTCCTTAGACTGGCTCCCGACGACGCGATCGTCACCATCATCAACACGGACGCGAGTGTCGCGGAGGATCACACCAATGAACAGTTTCACTCTGACCGCTGTCGGCAACCTGGCCCGTAATCCCGAGCTCGTCGCCAAGGGCGACACGGCTTACACGCGCTTTTGTCTCGTCGGCAACGACTACGCCGGCAAGGACGAGGAGGGCGCGCCGCGCGAAGTGGTCACGAGCCTGTGGTTCGTCGCCTTCGGCCCCTTGGGAGAGACGATCGTGCGCAATTCGCGCAAGGGCGATCAACTGATCGTCGAGGCTCGAGTCCGCGCGAACACCTGGACCGACAAGCAGGGCGAGAAGCAATACGACCACGACTTCGTCGTGCAGGGTTTTCGATTCGGCGCGCCCGGAAGAGCAAAGCGTGAGGAGCGCGAGGCGCGACGGGAGGACAGCGCGCACCGAGGGGACGAGGCCGGCAATGGCGCTCATCACAGCGCGAACACCAGCGAAAATGTCAACGCCGGCGCCACTGGGGGTTCGGCTGTCAGGACCGCCCTCGTCCCCAGGATTGGCGGCACCGACCCGAGATCGGGCGCGGACGCCAAGTCAGGCGCAGATGCCAAGTCAGGCGGAGATGCCAAGTCAGGCGGAGATGCCAAGTCAGGCGGAGATGCCAGGTCAGCCACGGCCACCAAACCTGGCGCGAACGCCGCCCAATCGGTCGAGGAGACCAAACCCGGCGTGG
>CAZDTG010000577.1:0-1809 GCA_964508005.1 uncultured Steroidobacteraceae bacterium | reverse complement strand
ATCGCGGACCGGGTCGGGTTCGACTACGTGTGGGAGGTGGAGCACCACTTCCTCGAGGAGTACTCGCATTCGAGCGCTCCAGAAGTGTTCCTCGCCGCGGCCAGCCAGCGCACGAAACGGATTCGGCTCGGGCACGGAATCGTGCAGTTGCCGCCGGCCGTGAACCATCCGGCGCGGGTGGCCGAGCGGATCGCGACGCTGGATCTGGTGTCGGGCGGACGGGTGGACTTCGGGACCGGAGAGTCCAGTTCGAGCGCGGAGCTGGGCGGCTTCGGCGTCCGCAGGAACGAGAAGCGCGACCAGTGGATCGACGCCATCGACGCGATTACGCGGATGTTCGTCGAGGAGCCGTTCGCGGGATGGGATTCGGAGTACTGGCGGATGCCGCCGCGCAACGTCATCCCCAAGCCTGTGCAGAAACCGCATCCGCCCTTGTGGGTGGCGTGTTCCCGGCGGGAGACGATTCACTTCGCGGCGCGGAACGGGATCGGGGCGCTGTCGTTCTCCTTCGTGGAGCCCGAGGCCGCCGCGAAATGGGTCACCGAGTACTACCGGCTGCTGGAGTCGCAGGAGTGCGTCCCGGCCGGTTTCGCCGTCAATCCCAATGTCACCGTGGTGCTGCCGATGATGTGCCACGAGGATGAGGCGACCGCCATTGAGCGGGGCATCGACGGGGCGCATTTCTTCGGTTATGCGCTCGCGCACTACTACGGGCCGACGCCGCACGATCCGGGGCGGACCAGCGTCTGGGAGGAGTTCCAGAAGAACCGCGCCCTCCGCGGCTTCAACCGAGAGGCCATCATCGCCAACGAAGGCCCGCTGGGCGTGAACATCGGCTCGTTGCGCGGCGCTATCGGGACACCAGACCAGGTGGCGGAACTGTGCCGTCGTTATGAAGCGGCGGGCGTGGACCAGATCGCATTCGTCCTCCAATCCGGGCCGACCAAGCACGAACACATCTGCGAGAGCCTGGAGCTCTTCGGGAAAACGGTCATCCCGCGGTTCGCGGAAGGAAGAGAAGAACGCGAGCGGGACAAGGCCGTACGGCTGGCGCCGGCGATCGAGGCCGCGCTGGCGCGGCGCAGCCCGCCCAGAGAACTGCCCATCCGCTATCGGATCGACGAGGACACCGAGCTCCGCCGAGCCCGCAAGGGACGCCCGATCAGCGTGCGCTCGGCCGTCTCCGGGCTGCGCGGCCAAGCGCGTACGGAAGCCCGCCGACAGGCGGTGCGAGGGCTGCGGCGACTGGTCGAGAACCGCACCGACGAGCAGATCGAGCGGCGCTTCGGCGCGATCGCGCAGCGTGCGCTGTTCACCGGGATGGCGCGGTCGTACGACCCGGCGGCCGGACTCGGCTTCGAGGGCGAGGTGGAGTTCCGGCTCGGCTTCAGGGCCGAGCGCGAGGCGGTGTGGACGATCGTGATCCGCGCAGGCAAGGCCCACGCGCATCCCGGGCCCGCGCATGAGCCAAGGCTCACCCTGCGCGTCCGGGCCGCCGACTACCTCCGGCTGCTCGCGGGCACCGGAAGCCCGGCCAAGCTGCTGATGGAAGGGCGGCTGCGCATGTCCGGCGACATCGAGCTGGCTCCCCGGCTGAGCGAGATGTTCGGCGGCCCGTCACCCTACTGAGCGCACCTAGCAAGCGCTCGCTTGAAGGCTATGCTGCGGGCATGCCTCTGCTAGACGGACTGCGGGTACTGGACCTGACGATGTGGCGGCCCGGGCCGTACGCCACCCAACTGCTCGCCCAGCTGGGCGCGGACGTCATCAAGGTGGAGCCGCCCGGCGGCGAGCCGATGCGCATGTTCG
>CAZDTG010000576.1:0-1810 GCA_964508005.1 uncultured Steroidobacteraceae bacterium | reverse complement strand
TGCTCGAGAGCTGGCGCGAGAGCGCGGCCCAGCCGCGCACCGCGACGGAATATGCCGTCCGCCTGCCCCTGGACGATGCCGCACGCCTCGCCGCCCTGGCCGAAATGTTCCCCGGCCGCTCGCCCGAGCAGCTCATCACCGATCTGCTCGGCACCGCCCTGCAGGAGATCGAGACCTCCATGCCCTACATCGCCGGCAGGAAAGTGATCTCCAGCGACGAACAGGGCGATCCCATCTACGAGGACGTCGGCCTCACGCCGCGCTTCGTCGAGCTCACGCGCAAGAACCGCAAGAAGCTCGAGACCGAGCTTGCGAAAATGAAATGACCCGCGGGAGAACCGCGGCGCGCCTTCGGAGTCACCTACCCACGTCAACCCCTGCCTGCCGCCCGGCGTTGGATTCGGTAGGCGGAACTCGACTCCTGGGCGCCGTTCAAAAAAATTGAGAGCAGGTTATGAATGATGTGATGAAAGGAATGGTGGCCGGAGGAGTAGCCACGGCCGTGCTGTCCGTGGTGATGCTTCTGATGAGCGTCACCGGGTTCGAGCCGCAGCTCGAGCTCACCCGTCTGCTGCTCGCTCTGCTGGGCGAGCCCTCCGAATACGCGCTGGGCTGGGCGCTGCACATGGCGATCGGTTCGGTCGTTCTCGGCGGGCTGTTTGCAAGCATCGAGCCGCGCCTCGGCGCGGACACCCATACCAAGAGCGGAGTCCTGTACGGAGTCATCGCCTGGCTCGTGGCGATGCTGGTTTTCCTCCCGGCCGCCGGCGCCGGCTATTTCGGCTTCCAGCTCTCACTGCTCGCGCCTCTTGTCATCCTCGGCCTGCAAGTGCTGTACGGCGGCGTGCTCGGCTGGACGTACGGCAAGCTTTCGCCTACGCATAATCCGTTCACCAAGCACCATCCGGCCTGAAGCACGACCGGTCTGATGGCACGACAGCGTGCCTCGCGCTGCGGCACAATCGCCGCTCCGCCGCGCCCGAGGCCTTCACCATGCCGTCCTTCGACACCGTTTCCGAGCTCAACGCCCACGAAGTCGCCAACGCCGTCGACCAGGCCAACCGCGAGCTCGGCCAGCGCTTCGACTTCAAGGACACCGGCGCGGTGTTCGAGCTGGAGGAATTCACGGTCAAGATGCGCGCGCAGGTGGATTTCCAGCTCAAGCAGATGTTGGACATCCTCAGGCTGCGCCTGTCCAAGCGCGGCATCGATCTCAGTTGCCTCGACGTCAAGGAGCCGCAGACGAACCTCGCCTCCGCGCAGCAGGACGTGGTGCTCAAGCAGGGCATCGATCAGGAGATCGGCAGGAAGCTGGTGCGGATCATCAAGGATTCGAAGCTGAAGGTGCAGGCGAGCCTGCAGGGCGACAAGGTCCGCGTGAGCGGCAAGAGCCGCGACGACCTGCAGTCGGCAATCCAGCTGTTGCGGGCCGCGAAGGTCGAGATGCCCCTGCAGTTCAACAATTTCCGCGATTGATACGCGGCGCCACCGCTGACCGATCAGCGCCGGGCGAGCACCTGGCCCGACAGGCTAAACGCCCGATTTCGCGAAAACCTCCCCGTGCGGCGCTTTCGCCAACTCATCCCGCAGCGCCTTGCGCAGGATCTTGCCGACGTTCGTCTTCGGCAGGTCGGGCTTGAAGTAGACGTGTTTGGGCGTCTTGTAGGCCGCGAGGGATTTGCGGCAGAAATCGATCACTTCGCGCTCGGTGAGGGCGGGGTCCTTGCGGACGACGAACAGGGCGACGACTTCGCCGGAGTGCTCGTCCGGCTGGGCGACGGCGGCGGCTTCGAGGATGCCGGGGTGGGTG
>CAZDTG010000575.1:0-1824 GCA_964508005.1 uncultured Steroidobacteraceae bacterium | reverse complement strand
CCGGGCGGCGGCAGCATCTTCCGGTTGGTGTTCGCAGACCCCCGGCGGTGGGAGGCGTGAATTCATGATTGAGACGCTCGACAGCAGAAGCGCCCTGGTGGAGAAGCCCACCGTGCTGATCGTGGACGACGAGCCCGACCTGCTCGAGCTCGTGAGCCTCACGCTGAGCCGCATGAATCTGCAGGCGCGGACCGCCGCCGACGTCGACTCCGCCCGCCGGCTGCTGAAGACGGAGAAGTTCGATCTGTGCCTCACCGACATGCGGCTGCCCGATGGCGACGGCCTGGACCTCGTCGCCTGGATCCAGCAGAACCGCGCCGATCTTCCCGTTGCGGTGATCACCGCCCATGGCAACGTGGAATCCGCCGTGCGCGCGCTGAAGCTCGGCGCTTTCGATTTCGTCTCTAAGCCTCTCGATCTGGGCGTACTGCGAAAATTGGTCGGCAGCGCGATAAGGCTCGGCTCGCGCGCGGCCCGCGACCGGACGAGCGCGACCTTCCGCGGCCCGCGCCTCCTCGGGCACTCGCAGATCATGGAGCAATTGAGAGAGATGATTGCGCGCGTCGCACGCAGCCAGGCGCCCGTGCACATCTACGGCGAGTCCGGCACCGGCAAGGAGCTGGTCGCCCGTCTGATTCACGAGAGCGGCGCACGCAGCGAAGGACCGTTCGTGGCGGTGAACTGCGGCGCCATTCCAACCGAGCTCATGGAGAGCGAGCTGTTTGGACACAAGCGCGGCAGCTTCACCGGCGCCGTGAGCGACAAGAAAGGGCTCGTGCAGAGCGCCGAAGGCGGTACCCTGTTCCTCGACGAGGTCGCCGACCTGCCGCTGCACATGCAGGTGAAGCTCCTGCGGGTGGTGCAGGAGAAGACGGTCCGGCCGATCGGCGAAGCTCGCGAGGAGACGATCGATGTGCGCATTCTGTCGGCAACTCACAAGAACCTCGGCGAGCTCGTCGCGCAGGGACTGTTCCGCGAGGATCTCTTCTACCGCATCAACGTGATCGAGCTTCGCGTACCCTCGCTTCGCGAGCGCGCCGGCGACATCCCGGAGATCGCGGAAGCGATTCTGCAGCGCCTCGGCAGACGCGCGCACACCGAGCCGCCGCAGCTTGCTGCAGACGCGATCGACATGCTGCAGGCGTACCCTTTTCCAGGCAACGTGCGCGAGCTCGAAAACGTGCTCGAGCGTGCGCTGACACTGTGCGGGGACGGCGTGATCGCGGCCGACCACATCAAGCTGCGAGGCTCCAACAGGGCCTCGGCAGCGGAAGCGCCGCCGCCTCCCAGCACCGCAGAGCGCGGTGGCGCGTTGGGAGACAAGCTCGAGGACATCGAGCGCGATGCCATCATCAAGGCGCTGGAGAAGACCCGATACAACAAGACGGCTGCGGCGAAGTTACTGGGCATGAGTTTTCGCGCGCTGCGGTATCGCGTCAAGAAGCTGGGAATCGAGTAGCTTGCGCGCCGCGGCATCATGAAAGGCCACGCCCTGCAACTCGCCCGCTTCTCGGCGGTCAGCCTCCTCTGCTTCGCGTTGGGCCTCGGCGTTCTGACGGGACTGCACGAGCTCGCCCACGCGCACTATCTGGTCGCCTACGTCGCCTCCTTCGTCGTCACCAGCTCTCTCGGCTATCTGCTCAACGGACGCTACACGTTCCGCGCGGGTGATGGCGACCGCTCCGGGCTATTGCGTTACATGCTGGTGAACGTCGGCCTGCTCCTCACGAACGGCTCGGCGCTGCGGGCTCTCGTGGAGTATCTCCACGTGTGGTATCTCAGTGCGACCCTGCTGCTGGCGGCGCTCAACACGCCGGTGAGCTT
>CAZDTG010000574.1:0-1826 GCA_964508005.1 uncultured Steroidobacteraceae bacterium | reverse complement strand
CCTCGCCCGCCGCGCCGCAAGCGGTTTGGCCAGCACTTCCTCCACGATCCCACGGTCCTCGAGCACATCGTGTCCGAGCTGGGGCCGCGGCCGGACGATCGCCTGGTAGAGATCGGCCCGGGGCGCGGAGCGCTCACGCGCCTGTTGCTCGACTCGGGAAAGGGGGCGCTCGATGCAATCGAGATCGACCGCGACCTCGTGACACTCCTGCGAACCGACCTCGCCGGGTACCCGCGCTTCGTGCTGCACGAGGTGGACGCGCTCGAATTCGATTTCACCCGGCTCGCGCGCGAGCGCGGTGGACGGCTGCGCGTGGTGGGCAACCTGCCCTACAACATCTCGACACCGCTTCTCTTTCACTTGCTGAAGCATGCCGGCGCGATCCACGACCTGCATATCATGCTGCAGAGGGAAGTCGTAGCCCGCATGGCGGCGCGACCGGACGACGCGGACTACGGCCGCCTCACCATCATGCTCGCGCCCTGGGTGAGCGTCGAGCGGCTGTTCGACGTCGGGCCGGGCGCATTCACGCCGCCGCCCCGAGTGTGGTCCGCCGTGGCGCGTGTCACGATGCGGCCTGAGCCGGTGTTCGCCGTGAGCCCGCATTTCGGGCAAGTCGTGGCGGCTGCTTTCTCCCACCGCCGCAAAACCCTGCGCAACGCCTTGCGCAGCCTCGTCAGCCTCGAGCAGATCGAAAGCTGCGGCCTGGACGCCGGCGCGCGGCCCGAGACATTCGCCCCCCAGGCGTTCAACGAGCTTGCGAAAACGCTCGACAAGTGACACCCGCCCTGCCGGCGCGTAGGCTCTACAAAAAAGAGGCGCGTGGGGACCACTTCAATGGCGGTGTATCGGCGCATCCTGGTCATAGTCGACCTGACGGAAGACAGCCTGGTCATCGGACGTCGCGCACAGGCGCTGGCGGCCCTGTCCGGTGCCGAGATCGAGTTACTGCACGTCGTCGAATTCGTGCCCGTCGAGCCGATGGGCGAGACGCTGATGCCCTCCGTGCAGATCGAGGATGAACTGCTCGAGCGCGCCCGGCAGCGCGTGGCGACACTGGCCGGCGAGCTCGGCCTGCAGGGCTCGGCCGCGCGGGTCGAAGCGGGTAATGTAAAATCCGAAATCCTGCGCGTCGCTCGCGAGTACAACGCGGACCTCATCGTTCTCGGCAGCCGCGAGCGCCACGGGCTATCCATCCTCGTGAACTTCACGGAGGATACCGTTCTGCACGCCGCACCCTGCGATGTGCTTGCGGTGCGGGTCGGACGCGGTTGATTTCGAGGAGTGCCCTCGCAGAGGCGATGGTTGGTAGAATCGGCTGATGTCTTCTCTCGTGAACAAGATCCGCGTCGACGTCGAGACGAGCTATGTCGACGAGCAATCCGATCCGAACGAGCGCCGTTACGTTTTCTCGTACACGATCACGATCCGCAACGAGGGAGCGCTGCCGGCCCGACTGCTGACGCGCCACTGGATCATCACGGATGCAGACGGCAAGGTGCAGGAAGTCCGCGGCGACGGCGTCGTCGGCGAGCAGCCGCATCTGAAGCCCGGACAGGGCTTCCGCTACTCGAGCGGCGCGGTCCTGGAGACTCCCGTCGGCGCCATGCAGGGGAGCTACCAGATGATCGATGACGAGGGGCAGCGCTTCGATGCGCCCATCCAGCCTTTCCGGCTCGCGATGCCGGGAATAGTGCAGTGAGCCGCTATGCCATCGGTGACGTACAGGGCTGTTATACCGAGCTGCGCGCGCTGCTCGCGCAGCTGAAGTTCTCGGCCGACCGCGACCGGCTGTGGTTCGTCGGCGACCTCGTCAACCGCGGTCC
>CAZDTG010000573.1:0-1827 GCA_964508005.1 uncultured Steroidobacteraceae bacterium | reverse complement strand
TTCGATCCCCTTCCGCTCCACCATTCCCCCATGGGTCGCCCCCACGTCCCCGTAGCTCAGCGGATAGAGCACTCGCCTCCTAAGCGAGGGGTCGCCGGTTCAATTCCGGCCGGGGACGCCATTGCATTGCGGGTTTAGTACCTCAGCCGCAGCACGTTCGCCCGCCCGTACGTGGGAATGCTCACCACATACAGCGTGTCGTGCTCCTGCTCGCGGGAGGGCTCGACCTCGATGCCACTGAGCTCGTGGACGAGCTGCGGCACATTACTGCCATTTCCCACGAACAATACCGTTCCACCCTCGTGCCCGCGGGACATCCGACTCGCCAGGGCGCCGATATCGGAGCCGGGAATGACGATCGGCCGCTGGCCGAGGCGGTCCGCGAGCGGACCGATGATCTGCTGCGCACGCCGGGAGTCGCTCACATAAATCGCATCGAGCCGGCCTGCTCCGGTCCTTTCGCCGAGCATTTGCGCGAGTCCTTGCGCGCGCTGCTCGCCGTCCGGTGAGAGCGGTGGGTCGTCGATGGTCCCGGCTTCCTTCTCGGCCGGACGCACCAGAACGACGACGGTGGTCGAAGCGGAGCGATAAATCGCAAAAGCCAGGCCGAGCGCGCACACGACCGCCAGCATGGTGAGCCAGACGGGCGCGAGAAACGGGCGGCGGTAACGAGTGACAGCGGGAGCTTCCATCCGGCAATGATAATGTGGAGTGGCGCAGACTTCCCAACTAACAGCCGCTAACCGAATTGGAAGCCCGAGATGGGCTTGCCGAGCAACGGCTCGTTGTAGCTGCGCCGGCCGGCGTCGGTCCCTGCGGCGCCCGCCGCAACCATGAGGGGAATCAGGTGCTCGGGCCGGGGATGCGCGGCGCGCGCGCCTGGCGCTTGGTGCCACGCGGCGAGCTTCCGCTCGCGCATCGCAGAATCCGACTCCGTCACCGCCTCGGCGAGCCAGGCGTCAAAATCCGCGGCGGTGCGCATTACTCCCGGATCGTTGCTGTATAAATCGCGCAGGTTGTGATAGCTCATGCCGCTACCAACAATCAGGACGCCTTCATCGCGCAGCGGCGCGAGAGCACGGCCCAGGCTCAAATGAGTGGCGGCGTCGAGATTGCGATTGAGTGACAGCTGCACCATGGGGACGTCCGCATCCGGGTAGATGAGCTTTAGCGGTATGAAGACCCCGTGATCGATACCGCGCTCCGGCTCCTCGTCCGATGCGATTTCCGCGGCGGCCAGCAAATCCCGCACGCGCCGTGCGAGCGACGGCGAGCCGGCCACCGGATAAGTGAGACGGTACGTGTGCTCGGGAAAGCCGTAGTAATCGAACAGCAGAGGCGGCCGCGCGGCGGTGTTCACGGTCGGCCGCTCCGTCTCCCAATGCCCCGAAATGACGAGCACGCTATGCGGGCGGGCGCCGAGTGACGCGTCGATGCCACGCAGATACGCGGCCATGCGGTCCCACAGGTCGCGTGGCAATCCAGGCGGTGTATCCATGAAAAAACATGGGCCGCCGCCGTGGGGAATATAGAGCGTCGGCAAGCGACCGGAGGTTCGGCTCATAATTTGCGTCTCCTCGCTGAAGAGGTCATTCGCATTCCTCGGAGCTCAGCCAGTGTCGCGCTTTATTGTAATCGCCATTGCCCTGATGGGCGCGGCCGCCGCCGGGCAGCCTAGTTTAAGGCAATCCGGTTTCAGAAAAATAACGGTGGACGCAGCCGCGTCCCTGGGGACGTTGCGCTCGCTCCAGGGAGTGGATGGCGCACCGGGGCCCGGCGGCCACAAGCCCGAAGACTTCACCTTCGGCGGCTGGAACATGCGGGACG
>CAZDTG010000572.1:0-1844 GCA_964508005.1 uncultured Steroidobacteraceae bacterium | reverse complement strand
TGACACACGCTTACGACGCGTGCTTTGATATACGCCCTTTCGGACAGCGCGAGGGCTGGGTCGGCCTTTGCGGACGGCGTCACTGACAGCAAACGATGTTCACGGTCTGCCCAAAGTGCGCCCTGACGCTCGTAGTCACAGCCGCCGATCTGCGCGTGGCGCAGGGGTATGTGCGCTGCGGCCGCTGCTCCAACGTCTTTAACGCACTCGCGCGCCTTTCCGAGGATCGGAATGCCGCGGCGGCTGCCGCGGCCTCTCAAGCCGCCGCACCGTCGCCTTCAACCGCCGGGAGCGACTCACAACCCGCGCAAGCGGCCGCATCGCCGGCACGCCCGCCGCAGGCGGCCGGATCATCCACGTCTCCCCGGCCGGCCGCACCCGAGGCAGCGAGTGCGCGGCCGCCGCGACAAGCCGGCTCGCCGGCCCGGCCGCAGCCTGCAGCCGTGTCGCCCCCATCGCCGCGGACGAGCGCGGCGCGTGATGAGGACGCGGCCATGGAGTTCGATCCCGCCGCGACGGACGTCGACCAGGTTTTTGTCGCGCCGCCCCCGAATCCGGAATGGAAGGCGGCAACCGGCACATTCAAGTCCATCCTCCTGAAGGCCGAGGAAGCGGATGCGGCCGCGGGCCAAGGCGCGTCCCCCGCACGGACCGCGCCGGGGGCGGATCGCCCGAGTGCAACGGAGGGTTTCGACGAGGACGAAATCGAGCTGGATCCGGACTTCCTCTCGGCGACCACCGAGATGCGCAATCTCAAGATGGGCCTGAGCGACACCGACACCCACCCGAAGGTGCACGAGAAGCACAGCGCCGCCGGCCCGGTTGAGAGCGCCGCGGAGCCGCGGACACGGCAACGAACCGTCCCCCCGGCCCGAACACCCTTGCCGGGCTCGGACCCGCCGGTGTCGGCCGTGCAAGCGCAGTTCGCGCCATCGACCCGGGCGGCCCCCAAAGGCTCGCCTGGGGAAACGCAGTCGCAACCCCAGGTGCACGCGTTCCTGTCGGAGATCCAGTCGCAACCCCAGCCCGAGGCTGCTTCCCGCCCGCAGGCCCGCGGGACGGTCAGGGCTTTCGGACTCGACGCGGAACCCTCGCCGGGGCGGCTGGCCGCCCTGGCGCGCTCCCGGGTGGCAGCCGCCGCGCCGGTCGAGTTGGAACCGCCGCGGGTACGCGCGCTGCTGAGCTCGATGACATTGTGGAGCGCCGGAGCGGGCGCTCTCGTCATCCTCCTCGTGGCGCAGATCGTGAATCACTACCGCAACGATCTCGCCGCCACCGCGCAATTCAACAGTCCCATCACGGCACTCTACAAGGCGCTCGGCATTCAACTCACCCCGCGCTGGGATGTGCACGCTTACGACGTGCGCCAGCTCGGCGCCTCGGTCGGGGCGGAGAACGCCGGCCAGATCATGGTGCGCGCCAGTGTCAAGAACGCAGCGCAACAGGCGCAGCCCATGCCGCTGCTGCGTGTTACATTGCAGGATCGCTTCGGCAACCGCATCGCCGCTCGCGACGTCCCGCCGGGCAACTACCTGCCGCGCTCCATACCTGCCGCGTCACTTCTCTCGGCAGGCCAACGCATCGATGCCGAGATGGCCTTCGTGGATCCCGGCTCGAACGCCGTGGGCTTCGAGATCGATGCCTGCCTCCCCGTGCCCGCCGGCGGGGTCGCGTGCGCCAACGACCCGGCCTCACGCTAACACGGCAGCTCATGGTCAATATCGGACCGTACGTCCTGCCCTCCCGCGTTGTACTGGCGCCCATGGCCGGTGTGACGGACCGGCCCTTTCGCATTCTGTGCCGCAAAC
Source organism: uncultured Steroidobacteraceae bacterium (assembly GCA_964508005.1). Classification (GTDB taxonomy): domain Bacteria; phylum Pseudomonadota; class Gammaproteobacteria; order Steroidobacterales; family Steroidobacteraceae; genus 13-2-20CM-66-19. The sequence goes on along the minus strand of CAZDTG010000572.1, from coordinate 36 downwards.
TGGGTGCGGGACTTGCGGCATCCGAGATGTTGACGT
>CAZDTG010000571.1:0-1847 GCA_964508005.1 uncultured Steroidobacteraceae bacterium | reverse complement strand
CAATGATCATGCACAAGGGCGATCAGACTCTCGCCATCCGTGCGCTGAAGAGCGCCGCCCCGTACATCCGGATGTACAAGGGCAAGACCTTCGTGGTCAAAGCGGGCGGGGGCGTGTTCGCCGACACCGAGTCGACGCGTGTGCTCATCGAGCAGATCGCGATCCTCCATTACTTCGGGGTGCGCGTCGTCATGGTTCATGGCGGCGGGCCGCAAACGACCGAGGTTGCGGAGGCGCTGGGGGTACCGACCCGCATGGTGGAGGGCCGGCGTGTGACCGACCAGAAGTCGGTCGACGTCACCGCGATGGTGCTCAACGGCCTCATCAATACGCGCATTCTCGGCATCTGCCGCGAGCTGAATATCGATGCTGTCGGTATCAGCGGCGTCGATGCCGGGCTCGTGCTCGCTCACAAGCGGCCCCCGGTCAAGATCGGCGGCAACGGCGAGGTGGTCGACTACGGCTTCGTCGGTGACATCGATCTGGTGGACACCACGGTTCTGCGCAAGCTGCTCGATAACGGCCTCATGCCCGTCGTCAGTCCGCTGTCGGCCGACCACAAGGGCGTCCTTCTCAACATCAACGCCGACACCGTCGCTGCCGCGATCGGCGCGGCCCTCGGTGCGGAGAAGCTGATTCTGTGCACCGGCGCTCCAGGTATTCTGGGTGACGTTGGCGACGCCGGCTCTCTCATTTCCTACACGGACGTTGCCGGTCTCGAGCGGATGCGGGAAGAGGGGCGGATCCTCGACGGCATGCTGCCGAAAGCCAAGGCCATCGAGGATGCGATTCGAGGCGGGGTGCGGCGCGTGCACGTCGTTTCCTACAAGGCGCCCGAGGGAATTCTCGGCGAGGTCTTCACGAACGAGGGCACCGGGACCCTGATCGTGGCGGACGTCAACGCGCTCACGCCGGCGGAGCAGCAGAGCTCGGTCGGGGGCGGTTAACGACGTGACACGCCTTTGGGACAAGGGAGCCCCTCTCGACGACCGTGTGTTGAATTACACGGCGGGGGAGGATTACGCCCTCGATGAGCGTCTGGTGCGCTATGACGTGCGGGCGTCCATTGCGCATGCGGAAATGCTTCATGCGCAGAAGCTGCTCTCCGCTGGCGACCTGGATGAGATCCGTGCTGGCCTCACGGCGCTGGCGGACGAGCATGCGCGCGGACTCTGGCATATCGAGCTCACGGATGAAGACGGCCAGACGGCGTTGGAATGGCGCCTGACCGAGCGGATCGGTGCCGCGGGGGGCCGTGTGCACCTGGGCCGCTCACGAAACGATCAGGTGCTCACAGCCATCCGGCTCTACCTTCGTGATGCGATCGACGACCTCAGCGCGGGCGCCGCTGACGTTGCCGAGGCTCTCGATCGACTGGCGGCTCGAGAACAGGGAACGGCGCTGCCCGGGTACACCCACATGCAACAGGCGATGCCGAGCTCGGTGGCATTGTGGGCGGGGGGATTTGCCGCTGAGATCCGCGACGACGCGGAGAATTTGCGCAACGTGCACCGCCGCGCCGGCAAGAGCCCGTTAGGGTCTGCCGCCGGCTATGGCACGCCGGGGCTGCCGATCGACCGCGATGCTACCCGCGCGAAGCTCGAGTACGACAGCACGCAGGAGCCGGTGACGGCCGTGCAGCTCTCGCGTGGCAAGGCGGAATCACAATTGCTGTTCGAGATCACGCTGCTCATGCAGGATCTAGGGCGCTTCGCTGCCGATACTGTCCTGTTCTACACGCAGGAGTTCGGCTTCATCGAGCTGCCGGAGGCGTTCACGACCGGATCCTCGATCATGCCGCAGAAGCGCAATCCGGACGTCTTCGAGCTCATCCGCGGCCGCTCGGC
>CAZDTG010000570.1:0-1854 GCA_964508005.1 uncultured Steroidobacteraceae bacterium | reverse complement strand
CATCGCGGCTATCACGCGTTCACGCGGGGCGAGCCTGGCGACACGGAACGCGAAGAACTTTGAGGGTTGCGGCATCGAAGTCGTGAATCCCTGGGTCGCATAGCCAACAGGACCTCACCCATCAGGTCCGCGTGCGCCAGGAGGAAACGGCCGCGGACTTGCAGGAATCCGTACGCTTCTCAATCGACCGCCATCGCGGTGGAACGACCAATTATCTCGAAGTCTTGGACGGCCAGCGCTCTCTATATTCCGCCGAACTCAGCCTTGCTCAAGCCCGCGGCGACTAGCATCAGAGCCTCGCGCAACTCTACAGGTCACTCGGCGGCGGCTGGCAGCAATAGCCAATTCCCTCAAGCCGCAGGCCGCGCCAAATGAATACATTAAGGCGCCCGAAGTCAGATCCGCAGGAAGTACGACGCCAAAAATCTAAAGATCAAGCTGGCGTTCGCTCCTCGAGCGCGAGGATGATCACAAAGCCGCCGGCTGTCTTGAATGATCCTACGGTTTGCTCGGTGAAATTGGCGCGTACCAAACGCCGAGCTACGCTCCAAACAGCCCGGGGCTCTGTTGCGCTTCACGCCCCCCGGCTCAGCAGCAGGCTCTGTTCGACAGTACCGCGCGATCTATGGATGATTCAACGCTGCACATCAAGGAATGGCACGTCGCCAACTGCGCCAAGGCCAATCCAGATGGTGCGGGCATCAGCCGCTACACGCTGGTCACGTTACCTGATGTTGAAGAAATTGGGAGACTAAATATGACAGTCGCCGGTGTTGATATTCCAGATAGCAAGATGGCACGGGATCTGACGCAACTGATTCGCGACACGGAACCGGATCTTCTGTTTAACCATTCAACGCGAGTGTACTGGTTCGGTGCGCTCGCCGGACGGCGCAAGGGACTAAAGTACGATCCGGAGCTGCTCTATGTTGGCGCGATGTTCCACGACATTGGGCTGACCCCTGCGTACCGCAAATCTCAGCTTCGCTTCGAGGTGGACGGTGCAAACGCGGCTCGCGATTTCCTGCGCGGCTACGGCATTCCGGAAGCCTCCGTCGAGACGGTCTGGGATGCGATTGCACTGCATACCACACCTGGGATTCCAGAGTTCAAGAAGCCGGAAGTCGCGCTCGTCACTGCGGGTGTCGAGATGGACGTGCTTGGATTCGCGTATGAGCAGTTCACGCAGGAGCAGCGGGAGGCAGTTGTTGCAGCTAACCCGCGCGGTGGAAATTTCAAGAAAGATATCATCGACGCCTTCTACGAGGGTATGAAGCATCGGCCCGACAGCACGTTCGGGACTGTCAACGATGACGTACTCGCTTTCAAGGACAAGCAGTTCCGGCGCACCGACTTTTGCAAGGTGATCCTCGGCAATGCGTGGGCCAGCTAGGCGGCACGCGTCCACGACGTTCGGAAATGTTGGAGTAACCTGCTGTACGCAGTGTCTTCACTCCGTTAGAAGCCGGAGGAACATATGAGCGACCAACGCGAACAAGGCCCCCGTCCAACGACAACCGATGCCGGCAGCCCCCGCGCCGAGCGACGATAGCTCGCTCACGGTCGGGCCCGGCGGCCCCGTGCTGATGCAGGACACGTACCTGATGTCGAAGTTGGCTCACTTCGTCCGCGAGCGCATCCCCGACCGCGTGTACCACGTCAAGGGCGGCGGCGCCTTCGGCTACTTCGAGGTGACCGCCGACGTCAACCAATGGACCAAGGCCGCCTTCCTCAACAAAGTCGGCAAGCGCACGCCGTTGTTCCTGCGCTTCTCGATCGTGGCCGCCGACGAAGGCGCCCCCGACACGGACCGCGACGTGCGCGGCGTCGCCATCAAGTTCTACACCGAGGAGG
>CAZDTG010000569.1:0-1870 GCA_964508005.1 uncultured Steroidobacteraceae bacterium | reverse complement strand
GGAGGCTGATGTGACTAAGGTCTATTCCCTTGAGGAATGAGGCGAGTTGCCACTGCTCGACAACCTTGCCGGGACTTGGGCCTCTCCGTATATCTATGCCTCGGATATGCGCACGATGCAGCCAAGGAATAAGGGTTATTCTTGAGCGCTCACTTCAAGGTTCTTCCGCGCCCGCCCACATTGTCTAGCAGTCGCGAGCGCAATTCGCGACGTTGTTCATCCAGAGAGGAATCGGGCATGTCGAAGTTAAGTGGCAAAGTCGCCGTCATCACCGGCGCAAGCAGCGGGATCGGGCTGGCGACTGCGAAGAAGTTCGTTGAGGAAGGCGCGTATGTCTTCATCACTGGCCGGCGTCAGCCCCAGCTGGACAAAGCCAAGGCGCTGATCGGCAAGAACGTCACTGCCGTACGAGCGGACGCTTCGAGCTTGGAAGATCTCGATCAGCTCTATCGCGTCGTCAAGGAATCCAAGGGCTATGTCGATATTGTCTTTGCGAACGCCGGGTTCGTTGAGCACCAGACGATCGACGTGGTGACCCCGGAGCACTTCGATAAGACGTTCGATATCAACGTACGGGGCGTTCTCTTTTCCGTGCAGAAAGCACTCCCGCTCATGCGGAGAGGCGGCTCGGTCATCCTCACCGCCTCGATCGTCGCGGTGAAGGGCCTTGCCTCGCATGGTGTTTACGGCGCGACGAAGGCGGCCGTGCGATCCTTTGCCAGAACGTGGACTACGGAGCTCAAAGATCGCGGCATTCGTGTCAACACGTTGAGTCCTGGAGCGACCGACACACCCATCATCGATGGCCAGTTCAACACGAAAGAGCAGGCTGACGCGGCCAAAGCTTCCTTCGCAGCCGCGACGCCCATGGGCAGACTTGGCCGCCCGGAAGAGCTGGCAGCAGCGGCCCTCTTTCTGGCGTCGGACGACAGCAGTTTCATCACCGGCATCGACCTGCAAGTCGACGGCGGACTCGTTCAAGTGTGACGCGCAGCCTGACGCCCGGCGATGCGAGATGCCGGACGCAGGGCTTGACTAATTGATCGTGCTCAAGACCGGCTAGCCGGCATGGCTACAAGCGGTGCGCTTCGCAACGATCTTCCCCAACAGGAGACCCGATCATGACTCAATTCGCTACCTATCGAGACAGCTTCCCGAACGCCCGCCTGACCCGGTCCAAGACCGGCGTTTTGGAAGTGGCCCTGCACACCGACGGAGGAACGCTCGTCTTTGACGGACACACTCACGAGCAATTCGTGGACCTGTTTCACGCGATCGGCTCGGACCCTGATAATCGCGTGGTGATCCTGACGGGCTCCGGCAAGGCATTCATGGAGTCGATCAGTCCCGAGGGATTCGACTTTTTCAGCCCCGTGGGATACGACAAGATCTACCGCGAAGGCAGGAAAGTCCTGATGAACATTCTGGACATCGAGGTCCCCCTGATCGCCGCCGTGAACGGTCCCGTGCGGCTGCATTCCGAATACATCCTGCTCGCCGATATCGTGTTGGCGACCCCTTCCACTGTCTTTCAGGACAAGCCGCACTTCGAGTTCGGGATCGTTCCGGGAGACGGCGTCAACCTGCTCTGGCCTGAAGTGATCGGTAGCATCCGCGGCCGCTACTTCCTCCTCACAAGACAGGAGCTTGGTGCCGAGACGGCGAAAGAATGGGGAGCGGTCAATGAGATCGTGCCAGCCGACAAGCTGCTCGGACGCGCCCGTGAGATAGCAGAAGGTCTTGCCAAGCTGCCGCCGCTCACGACGCGCTACACGCGGATCGCGTTGACTCAGAAGCTGAGGCGCATCGTTGACGAGGGAGTCGGATACAGTCTCGCATTGGAGGGCATCAGCGCCGCCGAAGTAGCGCG
>CAZDTG010000568.1:0-1886 GCA_964508005.1 uncultured Steroidobacteraceae bacterium | reverse complement strand
ATCTGCTGCAGCTGCTTCGGCGACTCGATGTTGAATTCGACGCCGGCCTCCTTGTGGGCCTGCGCCAGCAGCGTCTGCAGTTGCGTCGCGATTTCCCGGCTCTGCGTCCGCAGGAGCTCCCGGTCCACCAGCACTCCGCGGTGCTCCATACGCTGCAGCACCGGCACCAACGGCTGCTCCAGCTCCTCGTAGAGTCGCCGCAAAGCCGGAATGCTCTGCAGCCTGTTCCACAGCTCCTTGTGCATGCAAAGCGTGATGTCGGCATCCTCTGCGGCGTACGCCGCGGCCTTGTCCACCGGCACCTGGTTGAAGCTGAGCTGCTTTGCGCCTTTGCCGGCTATGTCCTCGAGGGTAGTCGTGCGCATACCCAGATAACACAGGGCCACCGACTCCGCGTCGTGTCGTGTTCCAACACTATTCCAAACGTAGGACTCGAGCATCGTGTCGAAGCGCATGCCGGCCAGATTGATCCCGTGGTTCGCGAGCACGTGCGCGTCGTACTTGAGGTGATGTCCGACTTTACCGCGCTGCGGGTCTTCCAGAATCGGCTTGAGGGCGGCGAGGACGCGATCCCGATCGAGCTGCTCCGGTGCTCCGGCGTAGTCGTGGCGCAGAGGAACGTACGCGGCAATGGCGGGCTCGATGGAGAACGACACGCCGACGATCTCGGCCTTCATGTAATCGGGACTCGTCGCCTCCGTGTCGAAAGCAAACAGGTCCGCGTTGCTGAGCGCGGTGATCCAGCGCTCGAGATCGGACCATTGTGTGATGATCTCGTGGCGGCGCTCGATTTTCGCGAGAGGATGCGCGGCTGGCGGCTCGCCTGCGTCCATGCTGGCCCCAGCGCCCGCAACTCCCGCACCTGTTCCGGCAATCGTGGCTCCGGCGCCCCTTGCCCCGGCACCCGGGGCGATCGCGGACGCGCCGGTGACGCCCGCATCCGCGCCTCCGGCACCCGCCGACGATCTGCCACTACCGTTTATCTCACCAACGCCCGTCGCAGCCGACGAAGGTGCGCCCTCGCCGTCCAGTTGTCGCAACAGCGTACGGAGCTCGTATCGCGTGTAGAGCGCGCGCAACTGTTCGGTGTCCGGCGCAGCGGGTATGAGCTGCTCGGACGAGAGTGGCACGTCCAGGTTGGTACGGATGGTTGCGAGCTTGCGTGACAGCTCGAGGGTTTGCAGACCCGCGCGCAGATTCTCACCTACCTTCCCGCTGATCTCCTGCGCGTGGGCAATCAGATTGTCGAGCGTGCCGTATTGGCCGAGCCACTTCGCAGCCGTCTTGGGACCCACCTTCTCGATGCCGGGGATGTTGTCGGAGCTGTCGCCGACGAGCGCGAGGTAGTCGATGATCTGCTCGGGATAGACATCGAACTTCACCTTGACCCCGGCGCGGTCGAGCACACTGTTGCTCATTGTATTGATGAGGGTGATCGAGCCATCGACGAGTTGCGCCATGTCCTTGTCGCTGGTTGAGATCAGCACCGTGTGCCCCTCGCGCGCGGCGCGACAGGCCAGCGTACCGATGACATCGTCGGCTTCGACGCCGTCCTCGCGGAGGATCGGCATCCCCTGGGCGCGCAGAATCGTCAGCAGCGGCTCGATCTGCGAGCACAAGTCGTTCGGCATCGGCGTGCGATGCGCCTTGTATTCGGCAAAGAGGTCGTCGCGAAAAGTCTTTCCGGGGGCGTCGAACACTATTGCGATGCGCTTCGGCTGATAGTCCTTCACGAACTTCACGAGCATGGTCAGCACGCCATGCACGGCGCCGGTCGGCTCGCCGCGCGAGTTGGACAGCGGCGGCAGGGCATGAAATGCCCTGTAGATGTAAGAGGAGCCGTCGACTAGAACGAGATCGGGGGAGGTGCTCATGGAATAATTCAA
>CAZDTG010000567.1:0-1892 GCA_964508005.1 uncultured Steroidobacteraceae bacterium | reverse complement strand
GGCGGGTGGCGCTGTCCAGCTGGATGGCCGACTGGTTGATGGTGGTCACGAGGCCACGCAGAGCGTCGACGGCGTAGTTGATGGAGTCGGCGATCGCGCCGGTGATGTCCTCGGTCACCGTAGCCTGGACCGTAAGGTCGCCGTCGGCGAGGCTGGACAGCTCATCGAGGAGGCGCAGGATCGCCTGCTGGTTGCGATCGTTTTCCTTGCGCTGGGTCTCCACGGTCACACGTTGGGTCTCGACGGTCTTGCGTACCCGCAGAGAAGCAATCAGGCCGAGGACGAGGAGAGCGAGCGCCGCGGTGAGCAGGGCGCGCGGAATCCAGGAGGGCAGTCTGCGGGTCACCGGAACGGGCTCCGCCGCTTCCGCGGACGCGGCCAGAGCACGAGCATCCGTGGTGATGTCACGCGCGGCGGCCTGTGCGGCCGGCAAGGCTGGCGCGGCGCTGACGGCGCGCCGGACGGCGTTGCTGAGATCAGTGTAGGCGGTGTCCAGCGCGCGGAGCCGCTTTTCGGTCTCCGGATTCGCAGGCACCTTGGGGAGGGCGAGACCGGTGTTGGTGCCCTGCAGTCCCTTGATGACCTGACCGAGGTAGTCATTGCTTTCGGCGAGACGTTGCGCCGTCTGGTTGGTCGCCGCACCGGAAGCCAGCGCCGCCACGTCCAGCTCCAGACGTTGCGCACGCAGCTCGAAGCGCTCCAGCGCGCGGGTACCCACATCGAGGTTCGCACCCGAGAGATTGCCCGTGATCGCGCCCATCTCGGAGATCAGGCGGGGGACCAGGTCGCGGGTCTCGCGCGCGGCGTTGCCGGCGTCCGCAAGCGCGCCCTTGGCTTCATGCACCGCCGCCGCATCGGCCAAAAGGCCCGTGAAGCGGGCGTCCTTCGCAAAGGGAGCGCCCGGGGCCGTGGCGGCGGCGTCCTTGAGCTGCCGAAATTGCGTCTGGAAACTCGCGAGCGCCGCCTCGTTGCCGGTTACCGCGCCCTCTGCGTCCACCGCAATGCCGTACAGCGCGTCGATGGGTGCCGGCGAGCCTGCAGAGATCGACTGCCCCTCCAGGGAGAAGTGCACGAAGAGCGCCGCCACCACGAGGAGCGCCGCTCCCGCCAGCAGTCCGGCCAGAGTGCCGCCCGCACGCGTCGAGGATGCCGAGCCGCTCATCGATGTGTCACTTTAACCATGTTGGCGCTTCGTGCTTCAGGCCGCTGCTTCGGAGAATGCCGAGCTTTCCAGCACGGACCTCAGGCTCAGTACGGGCCACTGCTCGCTCGCGCGGCGGAACGCGCCCGCGAGATAGCGCTCGCAGCGTGCCACCGTTGGCGGGGCATCGCCGCTGAATTCGCCTTCGGCGAAGCGCCGGAAGCCGAGAACCTCATCGACCAGCAGCCCCGCCGGGATTTCGCGATGGTTCACCACGACCACCCGGGTGTTGCGGGTGATGGGCGTTGTACCGCTGCCCAGGAACAGCCGCAGGTCGATCACGGGCAGGAGCTGGCCGCGGACGTTCGCGAGGCCCTTGATCCATTGCTTCGCGCCCGGCACCCGCGTAAGCGTCGGCGGCAGGCCAAGCACCTCTCGAGTCTCCTCACGCGCCACCAGGTAGAGATCTCCCGCCATGCGCAGGGCGACGCCCACCCATTCGCGGCCGGTGGTGCCTTCCTGGCTCACCTGCGCGGAGACGGCGCGGCCGCGGCGGTCGAGCTCCGCCAGCAGCTCGAAGGGCCGGTCGCGCAGGGACTTCAAGGGGACTTCGTCGGCCATGGACCGTTATCCCCGGCGCTGCTGAAGGGTGCGGGGCATGGCCATGCTCATGCCGACAAGGTCGCCTGGGCCTTGGCGACGAGCTGGTCGGGAGAGACCGGCTTCACCATGTAGTCCACGGCGCCCTGGC
>CAZDTG010000566.1:0-1893 GCA_964508005.1 uncultured Steroidobacteraceae bacterium | reverse complement strand
GGATAGATCTTGCGATAACACAGGTCCCCGGTCGCTCCGAACAACACCAGGGCATCGCTGTCACGGCGCTCCATAAAAAACCTCTCTCAAAAAGCAGGCCGCGGGGATGCCGGCGAGCGGCGCCTCGTCAGGATTTCTTCTCGAGGTGTCCGCCGAATCCGAGACGCATCGCCGACAGCAGCTTGTCGGCGTACTCCGCCCGCCCCTGCGACTCGAAGCGCGCATACAACGCCGCGCTCAGCACGTGCGCAGGCACGCCCACCTCGATTGCGGCCTGCACCGTCCAACGCCCTTCCCCGGAGTCGGACACGCGGCCGCCGAACTGCCCCAGGCTGGGGTCCTTCGCCAGCGCCTCGGCGGTGAGATCGAGCAGGCGCGAGGAGATGATGCTGCCATGGCGCCAGACCTCCGCGATCGCGCCGATGTCGAGCTCGTACTGATAGAGGTCAGGGTTGTTGAGGGGAGCGGTCTCGGCGTCGACGGCCGCCCGGTGCAGACCGGCATCCGCATGCTTCAGAACGTTCAGTCCCTCGGCATACGCGGCCATGAGCCCGTACTCGATGCCGTTATGAACCATCTTCACGAAGTGGCCGGCGCCGGAGGGCCCGCAGTGGAGGTATCCCATGGAGGCCGCGGTCTGGTCCTTGCCCGCGGGCACTTTCCCTCCAGGGGACAACGTCGCGAAGACCGGCTCGAGCGATTTGAAGGCGGCCGGGTCGCCGCCGATCATCAGGCAGTAGCCCTCGTCAAACCCGAGCACACCGCCGCTGGTGCCCACGTCGAGGTAATGAACGCCGGCCTCTTCACGCAGCTTCTTCGCCCGGCGGATATCCTCGTGATAGTGCGAGTTGCCGCCATCGATGAGAATGTCGCCGCTCTTGAGCAGCGGCCGCAGCTGCGCGATCACCGAGTCGACGATCCCGGCGGGCACCATGATCCACACAGCTCGCGGCGCGCTGAGGCCCGCAACGAGCTCGGTGAGTGAGCTCGATCCTCGCGCACCTTGCCCGACGGAAGCCTCCACGGCAGCGGCCGAGCGATCGTAGACCACGCATTCGTGCCCGCCCTTGAGCAGCCGGCGCACCATATTGGCGCCCATGCGCCCCAGTCCGATCATGCCGATTCGCATACGCTCTCCTGGTATAACTGGCTGAAAGTCGCCTGCGGCGCCTGCAGCGAGCGCGCCCAGGGCGGGTTTCAGCCCGCGAGCAAAAAGCGTGGTTTTTGCTCGCTAATCCGCGGGCCGGTTGCGGCCGGTGCGTGCTGTGCCGCTCTCTCGGTATACCGCTGCCTAATTCGGTACGCGTTTTATTTGCGCACCCAGTTGCGCCAGCTTCTCCTCGATCGCCTCGTAGCCGCGATCGATGTGGTAGATCCGCTCGACGTCAGTCTGCCCCTCGGCCACGAGGCCCGCTAGTACAAGACTTGCGGAAGCACGCAGATCCGTGGCCATCACCGGCGCCGCCGTGAGCTTCTCGACGCCGCGGATGATCGCGGTGTTGCCCTCGAGCCGGATCTCCGCCCCGAGACGCCGCATCTCGAGCATGTGCATGAAGCGGTTCTCGAATATGGTCTCGATGATCGTACCGACGCCTTGGGCGACGGTGTTCAGAGCCGCGAACTGTGCCTGCATGTCGGTCGGGAACGCGGGATACGGCGCGGTCCGCACGTCGACCGCTTTCGGCCGCCGTCCTTTCATGTCCACGTCGATCCAGCTGTCGCCGACTCCGATCTTCGCCCCGGCATCCTCCAGCTTGGCGAGTACGGCATCGAGGTGATCGGGCCGCGTATTCTTCACACGCACGTGCCCGCGCGTGATGGCGCCGGCGACGAGATACGTGCCGGTCTCGATGCGATCGGGCAATACCTCGTAGGTGGTCCCGCGCAGCCGCT
>CAZDTG010000565.1:0-1894 GCA_964508005.1 uncultured Steroidobacteraceae bacterium | reverse complement strand
TACACGAAGGTAAACACTCCGATCCACACCACATCGAGAAAGTGCCAGAACATCGAGAGGCACATCAGCCGTCGCCGATTTTCGGCAATGAGCCCGCGACGCGAGAGCTGCACCAGCAGCGTGACGAGCCACACCAGACCGAAGGTCACATGCAAGCCGTGCGTGCCCACGAGAGTAAAAAACGAGGACAGGAAGGCGCTGCGCTGGGGTCCGGCGCCCTCCCCGATGAGGTTGGCAAACTCGTGGAGCTCCACCCCGATGAAGCTGGCGCCGAGCACGCCCGTGATCGCCAGCCAGACGAGCGTGCCGCGCAACCGGCCACTCTGCATCTCCAACATGGCGAAGCCGTAGGTGATCGATGACACGAGCAACAGTGAGGTGTTGAGCGCAACCAGCGGCAGCTCGAACAGCCCGGCACCCGTTGGACCGCCCGCATAGTTGCGCCCCAGCACGCCGTACATGGCGAACAGGCACGCGAACACCAGGCAATCGCTCATCAGGTACAGCCAGAACCCGAGCAGCGTGCCGTTCTCCGGGTGATGCTCCCCGGTCACGTAGAAACGCGCGCTCGTGGCCGCTTCTATGGCGGCAGCGCGACCCGGTATGACCCGTTCAATGGTTTCTGACATGGCAGATGCTCTCAGGCATGGGCAGCCAGCAATCGGGTGCGCGCGGTCTCGACGCGCCTCACCTCGTGCGCCGGGATATAGAAATCGCGCTCGTAGTTGAAAGTGTGGATGATCACCGCGGCCAGTATTGCGGCGAAGGAGACGGCCGCGGGCAGCCACATGTGCCAGATGAGCGTGAAGCCGCACACCGCGCACAGTGCTGCGATCACGAAGCCGGCAGCGGTATTCTTCGGCATGTGAATGGGAATGAATCCCTCCCGGGGCCGGCGGTACTGGCTGCGCTTCATGTCCGACCAGGTATCGTTGTCATAGACCCGTGGAGTGAAGGCGAAGTTGTAAGCAGGGGGCGGCGAGGAAGTGGACCACTCGAGCGTGCGCCCGTCCCACGGATCGCCGGTCGTGTCGCGCAGTGCCGCGCGGCGCCTGTAGCTCACCACGAGCTGCACGATGAACGAGACGATGCCGAGCAGGATGAGCGCGGCGCCGAAGGCGGCGATCTCGAACCAGATCTGCAGCGCGGGATCCTCGAAATGGCTCAGGCGGCGCGTGACGCCCATGAGACCCAGCACGTAGAGCGGCATGAACGCGAAGTAAAAGCCGCTGCTCCAGAACCAGAACGAGCACTTGCCCCAGAACGGATCGAGCCGATAGCCGAAGGCCTTCGGAAACCAGTAGTTGATGCCGGCGAACGCGCCGAACAGCACACCGCCGATGATGACGTTATGGAAGTGCGCGACCAGGAACAGGCTGTTGTGAAGCACGAAATCGGCGGGCGGCACGGCGAGCAACACGCCGGTCATGCCGCCTATCACGAAGGTGATCATGAACCCGACAGTCCACAGCATGGGCAGCTCGAAACGGATGCGCCCGCGGTACATCGTGAACAGCCAGTTGAACATCTTGGCGCCGGTCGGGATGGAGATGATCATGGTGGTGATGCCAAAGAAGGAGTTGACACTGGCACCGGAGCCCATGGTGAAGAAGTGATGCAGCCACACGAGGTATGACAGGATCGTGATGACGACGGTGGCGTACACCATGGAGGCATAGCCGAACAGCCGCTTGCCGCTGAAGGTGGCGACGACTTCGGAAAAGACGCCGAAGGCCGGCAGGATGAGGATGTACACCTCCGGATGCCCCCAGATCCACACCAGGTTCACGTACATCATGGCGTTGCCGCCGAGGTCGTTGGTGAAGAAGCTCGTACCGAGGTAGCGATCGAGCGAGAGCAGCACCAGTACCGCGGTCAGCACGGGGAAGGCGGC
>CAZDTG010000564.1:0-1916 GCA_964508005.1 uncultured Steroidobacteraceae bacterium | reverse complement strand
CCATGCTCCCAAAACATCTCAACGGCACGGTCGAGTGCCTCGTCAGGGATAAAGCCTTTTGGACGTCCTGGGGGGCGCTTCGCAATATTAGTTACCATCGCGTACGAAACTCCTTGCATTGCATCTATGGGTATCGTACTCTCGCGTATGTAACGCTGCAAGGCAGTAAATACAGGAGACACCCATGCAACATTCGATCGCTCTCGTCACCGGCGCCACCTCCGGGCTCGGTCACGCCGCAGCCCGCTTGCTCGCCGCCGAGGGCTACCGTGAGGTCATCGTCACCGGACGCAGCCGGGCCCGGATTCAGGAAACGGCCGCTCAACTCGCGTCTGAGACCAAGACACAGGTTTTCACCCCGCTGGAGCTGGAGCTGGACACGCCGTCCAACGTTCAGTTCGCGCTCGCCGAGCTGGTCAAACGGGGTCGGCCGATCGATTTCCTACTGCTCAATGCAGGGATGGTCCCAGGTAAGAAGCGCGTGCTCACTGCGGCGGGCATCGAGGCGGCTCAGGCCCCGCTCATCGGCCATCATCAACTGACTGTCGGGTTGCTCCGCGCCAACCTGCTGAGCCCTGGCGCGCGGATTGTTATCGCCGGCGCAGAACCTGCCCGCGGGGGCGTGCCGATGTTCAGCTACACCGATGTGCCAGCCTTCGCCACCAAATACTTCCGGGGAGACCGGACCGCCGCTATCGAAGCCCTGATTCGCAACGGGCCAAACGTGAAGTACGTGCCTAACAATACGTATGCCGACGCGAAGCTCATTATCGCTTGGTGGGTCGCGGCGCTGGCGCGCCGGCTACCCTCCGGCATGGCCGTGTACGCTGTCTCGCCCGGTGGGGCGACCGACACCAAGGTGGTGCGAAACGCTGGCCCGGCGTTGAAGTATCTGTTTATCCCAATCGTGAACCTCATTCCCGGCATGAATCAGACGCCGGAGACCGCGGCCCGTCGGTACCTCCAGGCGTCGGAGTTCGGAACCGACGTCTCAGGGCAATTCTTCGCCTCGGCTCAAGGGAAGTTCTCAGGCCCAATTGAGGTGCAGCGCCAGCAACACCTCTACGATCGCGCCAGCCAGGAAGCCGCGTGGCAGGCCGTCGTCAAGCTCGCTGGCGTCGACTTGTCCTAATCGGCACCCTTGAGCTCATCATCAGACTCTGGTCCATAATTCCATGCCGACTTCGCGGTACTTATAGACTTCAGTGAGTGAGTTGGCGATTGCGCATAAAACGCAGGATGCACCCAGCGAGAAGCCTGTTTAAGACAACTCGTTCCGCCCGCTCGCGCGAGATAATGGGATGTGTTAAATATTCGCGCAGCAAACATCTCCGATGCCGATGACATCTGGCGCATTCTAGAGCCCATCTTCCGTGCTGGTGAAACCTACACGATTCCGCGAGACGTCACACGTGAAGAGGCGATCTCATATTGGTTCGCGACTGGCAATCAAGTTTTCGTCGCTGAGGAAGACGATGACGTACTCGGGACCTACTATCTTCGGGCAAATCAGCGCGGTGGCGGTGCCCGCGTGTGCAACTGCGGATACATGACGGCAGCTCATGCCACCGGTCGTGGTATCGCCAGAGCGATGTGTATCCACTCCAAAGATCAGGCGAAGAGTTCCGGCTTCCGGGCGATGCAATTTAACTTCGTCGTCAGCACGAACGAGCGAGCCGTAAAGCTGTGGCAGAGTCTTGGGTTTGAGATCGTTGGCCGACTTCCTTCGGCTTTTGAGCACCCGTCTAAGGGCTTTGTAGACGCGCTTGTCATGTTTGCCGAGCTGTGACGCGTCAGAATGGATGGCATAAACAAGGCGGCCGGTGTTCAACAGCCTGTTAGTTCGACCTCAACTGTGACTTGAGGGCAATGTGCTCATCGAAGTGGCCGAGGGCGAGGATTACTCCTGAGAAACG
>CAZDTG010000563.1:0-1923 GCA_964508005.1 uncultured Steroidobacteraceae bacterium | reverse complement strand
CGCTTCGGCACCCCTGCCGCTGACCCGCGGATTGGGGTCCTGAACGGCGTAAACGACACGGCCCACGCCCGCGGCAATCAGAGCGTCGACACATGGCGGAGTTCGGCCATGGTGACTGCACGGCTCCAGCGTGACGTACACGGTAGTCCCCGCAGGCTGCGACCCCGCGGCGCGCACAGCCGCGAGGGCGGCCACTTCCGCGTGGGCCTCGCCTGCGCGCTCGTGCCAGCCCTCCCCAATGATCTTCGTCCCCTGCGCAACGACACACCCCACGCGGGGATTAGGGTGAGTGGTTTCGAGACCGCGCGCAGCCAGCACCAGGGCACGGTTCATCGCGAAGCGGTCGAAATCAGTGATCATAGGTGGGCGCTACTTCGTCTCCGCCGCGGGTGCCGCGTTCGCAGATTCGTTGTCGGCGGCATCCGCGCTTCCAGCGTGTCCCGGCCGGGGCACGTCGGGGTTGTCACTCTTACCGGGAGACTCCGGCGGAAGCAATGGCAACTGATCCCGATTGGCGTCGCGCCCAGGCTCGCGCTTCCCGGAGCGCCGGCCTTCCCGGCCCGGCGGTGTCGGCGAGCGCTGGCTGCGCAGCCGCTGGATCTCCTCGTGAAACGCCTCGACATCCTCGAAGTGTCTGTAGACGGACGCGAAGCGCACGTACGCAACCTCATCCAACTGCCGCAGCTCGTCCATGACGAGCTCGCCCACGGCACGCGACTGCACCTCGCGATCGCCGAGGCTGCGCACCTTGTGAGTGATGCGGCTCAGCGCCTCGTCGAGCTGCTCTCGGGGGACCGGGCGCTTTTCCAGCGCCTTTTCCATTCCCGCGCGCAGCTTCGCCTCATCGAATGCCTCGCGGCTGCGGTCGCCCTTCACCACCATGGGCATGACCAGCTCGGCCGTCTCGAAAGTCGTGAACCGCTCCCCGCATGAAAGGCACTCCCTGCGGCGGCGGATCTGCCGCCCCTCCCCGGCGAGACGGGAATCGGTCACCTTCGTCTCGATATGGCCGCAGAAGGGACAGTACATGCGGCGGGGAGCGCCTTACGCCCCGTATACCGGGAAACTCCGGCAGAGCTCGATCACCCGCGGCCGCACCTTCTCGATCGCCGCCGCCGCGCCCTCGGCATCGATGATTTCAGCGATGAAGTCGGCCACCTGCTCGATCTCCCGCTCCTTGAAGCCGCGCGTGGTCGACGCCGGCGAGCCGAGCCGCAGCCCGCTCGTCACCATGGGCGGGCGCGGATCGTTGGGCACCGCGTTCTTGTTCACCGTGATGTTGGCTTTGCCCAGCGCCGCGTCGGCATCCTTGCCCGTGATGTTGCGGTCCGCGAGGCTGAGGAGGAACAGGTGGTTGTCGGTGCCGCCCGAGACGATCTGATAGCCATTCCTGGCGAGCCGCGCAGCCATGGCGCGCGCGTTCGCCAACACCTGGCGTTGGTATTCCTTGAACTCCGGCTGCAACGCTTCGAGGAAGGCGACCGCCTTGGCCGCGATCACGTGCATCAGCGGGCCGCCCTGCGTGCCCGGGAACACGATCGAGCTGAGCTTCTTGGTGATTTCGTCGTTCTTGCGCGCGAGGATGAGCCCGCCACGCGGGCCGCGCAGGGTCTTGTGCGTGGTCGTGGTCACGACATCGGCGTGCGGAATGGGGTTCGGATAGAAACCCGTGGCGATCAGCCCGGCGACATGGGCCATATCGACCACGAAGTAAGCGCCGACACTCTTCGCGATGGCGGCGAAGCGCGCCCAGTCGATCACGCGCGAGTACGCGGAAAAACCCGCGATAATCATCTTGGGCTTGTGCTCCTCGGCGAGCCGGTGCACCTGGTCGTAATCGATCTCGCCGTTGTCGGGCCGGATGCCGTACTGCGCGGCCTTGAAGAACTTGCCGGAGAAATTGACCTTCGCCCCGTGCGTCAG
>CAZDTG010000562.1:0-1928 GCA_964508005.1 uncultured Steroidobacteraceae bacterium | reverse complement strand
GGCGGGTCGCGCCCGAAGTCGAACTCGCGATTGTCGATATCGGCCATCTCGGTGAGGCGCTTGCCGAGCGCATCGAGCCGGATGACATGGGCGTTCACGGCTCCGAGGCGCATTGCCATCGCATCGACCCGCTCCTGCAACTGGCGTTTGAGCTCGGCGATCTGGCTCTTCTGCTCGGCGAGCATAGCGGTCCAGCGCGACGACTCACCGAGCGCGAGCGCGCGGGTCTGGCCGCTGCCCAAGCGCAACCCCAGAGCAAAAGCGGTCCCGAGAATGCCGAGCGCCAGCGCCGCGACGATTCCCAACGTCACGGGGTGGGCGAGATCGAATTGTCGGGCGCGGCCTTCGCGCCGGGAAAGCAAAATGACGTTCATACCGTGCGCTCCCGCGTGCAGTACCGTTGTCCCCCGGCGGGCAGGCAACGCAACCTGTACGCACGAGCCTGATGCGGGCGTTGTCGATCGCCCTGTTCTCGTTCAAATAGCTTGCGTCCCGCTGGCAACCCCGCTGTCATGGCTCCTCGCTTTAGACCGGTGGCTTTGCGTCCCCGCCTTTCAGCGGGTTTGCCCAAAATCAGCGATTTCAATATGCCCAATATGAGGCGGCGAAACAAGCGCGTCGGGTCTCGAATCCGGAGCACGAGCGGTTCCTGTCTGTCAAATCAGACGGATTCTGTGTCAAATCGGACGGATTCTGTTAAAGACATCCTGTCCAAATTGACCCCGGGCTTGAAACGTGTCACGGATCAGGTGTCGCGCCAGGATTTCTGGCGGGGCTGGCTCGATGCGCATTTACCCGTGGAAATGCGGGGAAAACTGACGGGAGTCGTTGAGCGGGACGGCGCTCTCGTCATTTTTGCCGAGTCGCCCGCGTGGTCCGCGCGCCTGCGTTACTTCGTGCGGGACATCGAGGCGCAGATCCGCGCCGCCGATCCGGGAATCACCACCGTGAATGTCCGAGTGTTGCCGCGCGGCGCGAAAGGCTGACAGGCTCGGGAGCCTCATTCGCCCGACAGCGGCAGAACGGGTGCTTCGATATAGGAGATGGGCGCGTCCGCGTACGACTCGAACACGACCTCTTCCCAGGTCGAGGCGTCCGCGAGCAGCATGCGCAGCAGCTTGTTGTTCAGGGCGTGGCCGGACTTGTGGCCGCTGAATTCGCCGATGAGGCTGTGTCCCAACAGGTAGAGGTCGCCGATGGCATCGAGGATCTTGTGCTTCACGAACTCATCCTCGTAGCGCAGCCCGTCCTCGTTCAGCACGCGGAACTCATCGAGCACGATCGCATTGTCGAGGTTGCCGCCGAGGGCGAGATTGCGTGACCGCAGGGTCTCCAGGTCGCGCATGAAGCCGAAAGTGCGCGCGCGGCTCACTTCCTTGAGGAACGATGTCGTGGAGAAATCCATCGACGCCTTCTGCGCGCGGCGCTTGAAGATCGGGTGGTTGAACTCGATCTCGAAATTGACCTTGAAGCCGTCGAAGGGGTCGAACTGTGCCCACTTGTCGCCGTCCTCGACGCGCAGCCGCTTTTTCACGCGGATGAAGCGCTTCGGGCGGCGCTGCTCCTCGATTCCGGCGGACTGCAGCAGGAACACGAACGGGCCCGCGCTGCCGTCCATGATCGGAACCTCCGCGGCGCTGAGCTCGACGACGGCGTTGTCGATGCCGAGCCCCGCGAAGGCGGATAGAAGGTGCTCGACCGTCGAAACGCGGCATTCTCCGCGGCCCAGCGTCGTACCGAGCATGGTATCGCCGACGTTCTCGGCATGCGCCCGGATGTCCGCGGCGTCGGGCAAGTCGGTCCGCCGGAAGACGATGCCCTCGTCCGGGCCAGCCGGCCGCAGGGTCATCAGCACCTTCTTCCCCGTGTGCAACCCCACGCCCGTGGCGCGAATCGAGTTTTTGAGCGTCCGTTGTCCGACCATGCTG
>CAZDTG010000561.1:0-1942 GCA_964508005.1 uncultured Steroidobacteraceae bacterium | reverse complement strand
CGCGTACGCGGCGACGTGGAGCTCGCGAACGTATCGTTCGCGTATGACGGCGGCAAAGGCGCGGCGCTCCGGGACGTCTCCATACGGGTTGCCGCCGGTGAGAGCATCGCCATCGTGGGCAAGTCCGGCGGCGGCAAGTCGACGTTGGTGAACCTCCTGCCGAGGTTCTACGACGTGACGTCCGGCTCGGTCCGGATCGACGGGCGCGACGTCCGGGACTATGAGTTGCGCAGCCTTCGCCAGCAGATTGCCGTCGTGAGCCAGGATGTCGTGCTCTTCAACGACACCATCCGCAACAACATCGCCTTCGGGCGGGCCGTATCCGACGAGACCCTGGAGCGCGCCGCCGAAGCGGCGCACGTGCTCGAGTTCGTGCGCAATCAACCCGCCGGCTTCGACACGGTAGTCGGCGATCGCGGCGTCTTGCTCTCAGGCGGGCAACGCCAGCGCATCTCCATCGCGCGCGCGCTGCTGAAGGACGCGCCCATTCTCATTCTGGACGAAGCGACCTCCGCGCTCGACTCCGAAGCGGAGCGGCACATCCAGGCCGCGCTCGCGCAACTGGTCCACAACCGCACCACGTTCACCATCGCTCACCGGCTGTCGACCGTGGAGCAGGCGGACCGCATCATCGTGCTCGACGGAGGGGTGATCGTCGAGACGGGCACCCACGAGGAACTGCTCGAGATCGCCGGCATCTACTCGCACCTGCATCGCATGCAGTTCGCCGAGTGAGCTCAACGGCCATGGAGCAGCAGCTCACGAAGCTCTGGTACCGCGACGATGCGGGACTTTCGCTGCTGCAACCGCTGTCCTGGGTGTACGGCACGGCCATCCGACTGCGACGGAACGCATACGCACAGGGTTGGCTGCACGCTCATCGTGTTGGCAAGCCCGTGATCGTCGTCGGGAATCTCACGGTCGGCGGGACGGGGAAAACACCGCTGGTGATCTGGCTCGCCCGCCACCTGACCCAGCGAGGTTTCAAGGTGGGAATCGTCTCCCGGGGCTACGGCTCGCGCCGTGGGCAGGAGCCGCGTCTCGTGAGCGCACAGTCGACCTGGCTCGAGGTCGGTGACGAGCCCTTGCTGCTATCCCGCGGTACCGGCTGTGCCACCGTGGTCGGGAGCGATCGTGTCGCGGCTGCGCGTGCGCTCGTCGCTCAGCGTGTCGACGTCATCGTCGCGGACGATGGCCTGCAACACCTTCGTCTCGCCAGGGACTGCGAGATCGTGGTTGTCGATGGTGCCCGGGGATTCGGCAATGCGAGGGTCCTCCCGGCGGGTCCCCTGCGCGAGCCGGTCTCGCGTGCCGCGCTCGCGGATCTGATAGTGGTGAACGGCGCCGCGGAGCACCCGTCGCTGCGACGCCTGGGCGCATCGGTGGAAGCCCGGACTCTGCAGATGACACTGCTGACGGGGGACGCCGTCAGGCTCGATGGGCACGAGGCCCCACGGCCGCTCGAGGGCTTTCGAGGCCGCCCCGTGCATGCCGTCGCCGGCATCGGTAATCCCGCGCGCTTCTTTCGCGATCTGCGCGCCCGGGGGCTCCAGGTCATCGAACACGCGTTTGCGGACCATCACCCGTTCGAGCCGCGGGATCTCTCCTTTGAGGACAATTTGCCCGTGCTCATGACCGAGAAGGATGCCGTAAAATGCGTCGCCTTCGCCAACGCCCGGTCGTGGGTCATACCCGCCGCCGCCGCGTTCGGCGAGCCGCAGGCGCGTGAATTGCTCGAGCACGTGCTGCGTAAGGTCGGTTCCCCAACGAATCCCGGAGGTTAGATCCCGATGGATACACGCCTGCTCGAGATATTGGCCTGCCCCGTTTGCAAGGGAACGCTGACGCACCAACGCGAGGCGCGCGTTCTCGTCTGCCGCCTCGACCGTCTCGCCTACCCGATTCGCGACGACGTTCCCGTCATGCTGGAGGAAGAAGCGCG
>CAZDTG010000560.1:0-1948 GCA_964508005.1 uncultured Steroidobacteraceae bacterium | reverse complement strand
CACTGCGACCAGATGCGGCTGCTCATGAACGACTTGAAGCTCAATCACGATCGCACCACGTTGAAGCACATCCTCGAGAACGCCGTGCCGCAGACGCTGCAGGACGTAGTGATCGTCTATGCCGCCGTGACCGGCACGCAGGATGGGCAGCTGCGTGAAGAAAACTACGTCAACAAGGTCTACCCGCAGCTCATCGCGGGACGCTTGTGGTCGGCGATCCAGGTGACGACCGCCTCCGGCATCACCGCGGTCGTGGACCTCGTGCTCGAGAATCGCGGCAAGTACAGTGGTTTCGTGGCGCAGGAGAAATTCCGCCTCACGGACATCCTCGCCAACCGCTTCGGCCGTTACTATGCGCCGGGAGGCACCAAGGACGTCTCCGGCGAAGTCGTGGTTGCCGGCAAGGCCGGCCACCAGCGCCGTCAGAAGGTGGCCGCACTATGAGCCCCCTAGACCTCAACTCTGTGTTGTCGCGCCTGGGGCTGGCGTCCGTGAGCCAGGGCTCCTGGTCGGGATCACATGGCTGGTCCACCACGCAGGAAGGCGCGCTCATCAATGTGCGCAACCCCGCCGATGGCACGGTCATCGCGCAGGTTCGCCCCGCCAGCGAGGCGGACTACGAGAACGTCATCAGCAGTGCGGTTGCGACCGCCGCGATCTGGCGAACCGTCCCTGCGCCGAAGCGTGGCGAGGCCGTGCGTCTCCTCGGTGAGGAGCTGCGGCGGCACAAGACCGAGCTCGGCACTCTCGTCTCGCTCGAGAACGGGAAAATTCTCCCCGAGGGCCTGGGCGAAGTGCAGGAGATGATCGATATCGCCGACTTCGCGGTGGGGCAGTCGCGCATGCTCTACGGCAACACGATGCACTCGGAGCGGCCCCAGCACCGGATGTACGAGCAGTGGCATCCCCTGGGCGTGGTGGGAATCATCTCGGCTTTCAATTTCCCGGTCGCGGTCTGGTCCTGGAATGCGTTCCTCGCCGCGGTCTGCGGCAATGTCTCGGTCTGGAAGCCGTCCCCCAAAACGCCGCTGACGGCGCTCGCCGTCCAACACCTCTGCAACCGGGTGGTGCAAGCGGCAGGGCTGCCGCCGATCTTCCAACTGTTCATCGACCCGGGTACGGAGCTCGCGACGCGATTCATCGACGACCGCCGCGTAGCCCTGGTGTCCTTTACGGGGTCGACGGCCGTGGGCCGTGCAGTCGGAGAACGAGTCGCCGCCCGCATGGGCAAGAGCCTTCTCGAGCTCGGCGGCAACAATGCCATCATCGTGGATGACACGGCCAATCTCGATCTCGCGGTGCCAGCTATCGTCTTCGGCGCTGTCGGCACCGCCGGTCAGCGTTGTACGACGACGCGGCGGGTGTTTGTGCACACCTCGCGTGCGGCGGAGTTGGAGCGCCGGCTCGTGCACGCCTACTCGCAGGTGAAGATCGGCGATCCGCTCGAGAGCGGCACGCTGATGGGGCCGCTGATCGATACGCGAGCGGTCGAGGGTTACAAAGCCGCCCTCGGGGCGGCTGAGGCTGCCGGCGGCGAGCTGCTGTATGGCGGCAAAGTCCTCACGAGGCCCGGCAATTTCGTCGAGCCCGCCATCGTCCGCGCACGCAACGACTGGCCGATCGTGCAGACGGAGACGTTCGCGCCGATTCTTTATGTGATCCATGTCGACTCGCTCGCGGAGGCGGTTGCGCAGCAGAACGCTGCGGCGCACGGCCTGTCCTCGGCGTTGTTCACCGACCGGCTGCAGAACGCCGAGCTGTTCCTGTCGACGGTTGGCAGCGACTGCGGTATCGCCAACATCAACATCGGCACCTCCGGCGCCGAGATCGGCGGCGCTTTCGGCGGCGAGAAAGACACCGGCGGCGGCCGCGAATCCGGCTCCGACGCCTGGAAGGCCTACATGCGCCGCCAGACCAACACGATCAACTGGAGCCGCGAGCTGCCGCT
>CAZDTG010000559.1:0-1951 GCA_964508005.1 uncultured Steroidobacteraceae bacterium | reverse complement strand
GAGTTCTGGCTCGAGTTCGCCTGGATCGACCAGGAGTATCGGATCGCGGTGCGCCGCCTGGCGCAGTTCTGCACCGAGCATCGCGACGACCCGAGCCCCCGCTGGCGGCCCAGCCCCGCCTTGTGAGACCCCCATCACAGGGGCGGCGTCAGGCGCGCGGCGCGCAATCTCTTCGTAATATCCGGCGCTTAGCCTCGCCTCCCAACATGGATCGCCGTTGTATTGTCAAATCGCCGCGATCCTCACGGAGAGTCAACATGCCGAGACACGCTGCACGATCCGGTGCGGGGGAGCGTGGCAACCTTCAGATCAAGACGGGTGAGAGGAGCATCCCCGAGTGGGTGCGGCGTGCGCTGCTCGCCGCTCCCGGAATCGCGCGACTGATCCGGCTGCGCGACGATGCCAAAAAGTTCGACGACCCGTTTGCCTTCGTGGAGGTCGCTTTGCGTGACCTTCAGGTGCAACTGGAACTGCCTCCTTTCGAAGAGGACAACATTCCAGCAACGGGCCCGGTCGTCATCACCGCGAACCATCCCTATGGCGGTCTGGATGGACTGACCGCCATCGCGACCATCGGACGCCGGCGCCGCGATCTGCGCATCCTGGCCAATCCGGAGCTCGCGCAGCTTGGCGGGCTCGGCTCGCTCATGATTCCCGTCGATCCCTTCGGCGGTCCCCAGGCAAAGCGCGCCAACGTCGCGGGCATGCGTAACGCCGTACGCCACCTCGAGGAAGGCGGTGCCTTACTGATCTTCCCGGCGGGCGAGGTATCCCACCTCAACCTGCGTACCTGGTCGGTGAGCGATCCTCCCTGGAGCACGACAGCGGCCCGCCTCATCCGGCTTTCGGGCGCGCCGGTAGTTCCCATGTACTTTGGCGGCGTCAACAGCGCGCTGTTCCAGCTCGCGGGCATGGTGCATCCGCGGCTGCGCACGCTGCTGCTGCCGCATGAGCTGGGAAACAAGGTCGGCGCGCGGGTGGCGATTCGCGTGGGTCAGCCGCTAGCCGCATCGAAGCTCGCGGTTTTTGAATCCGACGAGCAGCTGGTCGCCCATCTGCGGCTGAAGACCTATTTGTTGGCGGGCGCGAACGGCTCCGTGTTTCGCGCGCCCGCGGCGGCGGCCGCCCAGCGCACTCTCGAGGCGATCGCACCGGCAGTCGACCCCGAGCGGCTGTCGTGCGAGATCGAAACCCTGCCGCCGGAGATGCTGCTCCTGAGCTCCGGGCGCATGCGCGTGTACTGCGCGCCGACGGCGAGAATTCCGTGGACCCTCCAGGAGTTGGGACGACTGCGCGAGCTGACGTTCCGCGCCGTGGGCGAGGGCACCGGCCGCAGCGCGGACATCGATGTGTTCGACGACTACTACGAGCACCTGTTCATCTGGAACACGGAAACGCGCGAGATCGTCGGGGCCTACCGGCTCGGCCGCACGGACGAGATCAACCGTCGCTTCGGGAAGCGCGGGCTTTATACGTCCACCCTCTTCGACTACAACGACCTCTTCATCAAGCTGCTCGGGCCGGCGCTCGAGCTCGGACGCTCCTTCGTCCGCGTCGAATACCAGAAGAGCTTCGCTTCTCTGATGCTCCTCTGGAAAGGCATTGGTGAGTACGTGAGCCGGCATCCGCGCTACTGCCGCCTGATCGGACCCGTGAGTATCAGCAACGACTATCGGCCGCTGTCACGCGAGCTGCTGGTCGGCTTCCTGCGGAAGAAAAACTTCGATCCCCTCGCGCCAACGCTGGTGCGCCCGAAGAAGCCTTTCCGCGGCCGCTTCTCGGTGCGCTCTCTGGGGGGACACAATGAGACGCTCGCTGATATCGAGACACTCTCCACCGTGGTCGCCGATCTCGAGCCGGACGGCAAGGGCGCTCCGGTGCTGTTGCGCCAGTACTTGAAACTCGGCGGCCGGATGCTGGGCTTCAATGTGGATCCGGACTTCGGCAATGC
>CAZDTG010000558.1:0-1952 GCA_964508005.1 uncultured Steroidobacteraceae bacterium | reverse complement strand
ACATCAGCCGCATCCATGCCGAGTCGATGCAGTCCCACCTGCAGCACCTCGAGGGCCTGCTCGAGCAGCACGTGGCGCAGACCGGGAGCGCCTGGGCCGAGGAGATCGTCAACGACCTGCGCTCCTACATCGGCAGGTTCTGGGTCGTGAAGCCCAAGGCCGCCTCGATCGACTCGCTGATCCAGAACCTGCGGCGCGCGGCCTGAGCGCCCGCCGACCCGCGACGGATATCAATTCCATGGCAGACAAGAATCTTCAGTTCCTGGATGTGCCGCGCAGCGACCCGGCGAAGACGCCGGTCGAGACGCGCGTGCGCAATTTCGACGAAATCTACGCGCATTTCGCCCCCGAGGGGGCGGCCCAGCAGGCCGGGCGATGCCTCGCCTGCGGCAACCCGTTCTGCGAGTGGAAATGCCCGGTCCACAACTACATCCCCAACTGGCTGAAGCTCATCCAGGAGGGCAACCTGTTCGAGGCCGCGGAGCTGTCCCACAAGACCAACTCCCTGCCGGAGGTGTGTGGGCGCATCTGTCCGCAGGATCGCCTCTGCGAAGGCGCCTGCACGCTCAACGACGGGTTGGGCGCGGTGACGATCGGCTCGATCGAGAAATACATCACCGACGAGGCATTCAAGCGCGGCTGGAAGCCTGACATGTCGAACGTGCAGCCGAACGGCAAGCGCGTTGCCATCGTCGGGGCGGGGCCGGCCGGTCTCGGTTGCGCGGATATCCTGGTGCGCAACGGCGTCACACCCGTGGTGTTCGACCGGTACACGCGCATCGGCGGCCTGCTGACGTTCGGCATTCCGCCTTTCAAGCTCGAAAAGGAGGTCGTCGAGAAGCGCCGCGAGATCATGGAGGGCATGGGAGTCGAATTCCGCCTCGGCGTCGATGTCGGGACCGATGTCTCGTTCGCGAGCCTGGTGGCCGAATACGACGCCGTGTTTCTCGGGATGGGCACGTACCGGTACGTGAAAGGCGGCTTCCCCGGCGAGGATCTGCCGGGGGTGCACGAGGCGCTGCCCTATCTCATTTCAAACATCAACCACGAGTTGGGGTTGCCCGGAAGCGCGGATGCCCTGGTCAGCATGCGCGGCAAGCGCGTCGTCG
This sequence comes from uncultured Steroidobacteraceae bacterium, assembly GCA_964508005.1. Taxonomy (GTDB): domain Bacteria; phylum Pseudomonadota; class Gammaproteobacteria; order Steroidobacterales; family Steroidobacteraceae; genus 13-2-20CM-66-19. Next base: position 843 of record CAZDTG010000558.1, on the reverse strand, counting down.
TGTTGGGCGGCGGCGATACCGGCATGGACTGCAATCGCACCGCCATCCGCCAGGGCGCCGAGTCCGTCACCTGCACGTATCGGCGCGACGAGCACAACATGCCCGGCTCGCGCCGCGACTACAAGAACAGCAAGGAGGAAGGCGTCGAGTTCCTCTTCAACCGCCAGCCCATCGAGATCTTCGGCTCGGACCGGGTGGAAGGGGTGAAGGTGGTGGAAACCCGCCTCGGCGCGCCGGACGCGCGCGGCCGCCGCATACCCGAGCCGATTCCGGGCTCCGAGCAGGTGGTACCCGCGGATGCCGTCATCATCGCGTTCGGTTTCCTGCCGAGCCCGCCGGAGTGGTTCGACCGCCACGGTATCCGCCTGCATTCCAGCGGCCGGGTGCGCGTGACGGCCGCCCGCGACACGCCGTTCCAGACAACCAACTCCAAGGTATTTGCCGGCGGCGACATGGTGCGCGGCTCCGATCTCGTCGTCACCGCCGTGTTCGAAGGCCGCGAGGCCGCGAAGGGTATCCTCGCCTACCTCGAGGCAGGGTGATTGCCCGCTCATAAAAAAACCCCGCCGTGAGGCGGGGTTTGAAAGTCTCCATCCCATCTGCTGTCCCAGTGGACCGCTGTCAGCTCCGGCCGGGTGAGGGTGTTGTTTAAACGCTCTCATCTCCGGCGGGTCGCGTCATCACGGGCATCTATGATTTTCCGGCTGAAACGTTGGAGCTTGTGCTCCGGCCCAATCTCGAGGCCCGCGTGTCACTGCACGCGCCCACCCGTTCCTGACAGTCACAGCAAGTTAGTGGCTGCCGTTACCCGTGCCCGCGTCGATCACCCGAGTTTCTTGTGCT
>CAZDTG010000557.1:0-1954 GCA_964508005.1 uncultured Steroidobacteraceae bacterium | reverse complement strand
CGATAGCGGGCGCCCTCGCAGACTTTGGCGTTCTGGTTCAAGAGGCAGTTGGCGACCAGCGCTACCTTGCGCGGCGCATCCTGGTCCACACCTGGCACACGCCCGCCGTCGGTCCGCTGGCTGGTTGTCATCGCACGATGCCCGGGTGAATCGCATCGACCTGGTCCGATGCGCCCGCGATAGCCCTGACTGCACGCCCCGCGACCGGCAGGAGCCATGCTGCACTCGCAACGAACGACTTGGCGTATGTCACTGCTTGCCCTTTGTGTGTCGGAAGAGCCTAGCTCGGTAGACGTTCACTTGCACTCTCTGTCACTCCTTTCGAGAGGAACTCGTCCGGCTGAGCGCCGTCGGGTGAGATCCGACCCTCTGGCGCACGCCTGCGAGTAGCACATAGTGAAGGGCGCCATGCACCGAGAGTCAATTTCCCGATTGGACCGTACAACTCGCATGCGATGAACGGCGCCCCTCAGGCTGATTGCCCGCGCGGCACCGGCTGCGGAAGCGGTCGAATATCTGGTTCGACCCAGTGCGCTCGCGCTCTATCGCTATTGAGCGTCTCTTTCTGCCAATACTCGTACAGCAATGCGGGCGAAAGCCGCTCCATGTTGTGACGCACGAAAAGCGTGAAGTCAGCCTCGTCATGGCTCGCGAGTAGGAGCATCCAGCCTCGCGTTATCGTCTCGTGATAAACGGCTTCTTTCCCGCTGTGCCTCGCGAATCGCCTTATGGCCGTTGCTGCCCTCTCCAGCGCCGGAGCCAGGGCCATTCTGGATAACAGAACCCATGCCAGCCGAAGGTGGTCGGCATGGTGAAAAGAACCGGCGGCAAAGCTGCATCTTTCGATTGCCGCTAAGAACTCGTCATCGCTCAGCGCGGCGGAGCCCAAACGCACACCCACCCCTCCCAAAGCAATCGCCATTTGTACTGTGGTACCATAGTACCAAAATACCATGTCGGAGGCGTCATGAAGACAAAGAAGATCGCGTTTGGGGTGCCCGGCGGCGCATTGCTGATAATCCTTACTGTCCTGCACTTTCACGGGTCCAGTCTCGCTCGAGCGCAACCGGGGACCATCCCGGTTCATAAGGAGACCTCATTCGATCTCCTGATAAACCAGCCCTATGCGGTCGTTGCCCCGTTGTTCGGCGCAGACGGCGAGAGGGCCTGGGGAGGCGCCGACTGGGATCCGCATTTCATCTTTCCAATACCCGCAAAAGACGTTTCCGGCGCGATATTCACCCTCGAGCACGGTCACCGCAAAATGCTGTGGATCACGCCAATATTCGATCTCGCCGGGCGGCATATTGAGCACCTGTACGTCATTCACGATGCAATGGTTACGCTTATCGACATCACCTTCCCTGACGCGAGTCCGGACACCACGAAAGTCCATGTCGTGTATCAGCGAACGGCCCTCGCGCCGGGGTCGAACCAACATGTTGAGCAGTTGGCAGCCCAGGATGCGACAGCGGCACAGGAATGGCAGCACGCTATAGACAACTACTTCGCGTCACGGCTAAAGCATTAGTTTGTGAAGACGCAAGGGATCTGCGACTGGGAACTACGGATGTACCGTGGTACATTCGATGACCAGACGATGGACACTGAGATGCTCTCTATATGGCCGGCGCGAAAGAGGTAATGGTCGAGCGGGTTCAAACAGGTATTCGCATGGAGCGTCGAATACTGAAAGTTCTCAAGGCAACAGCTGAGCTGAAGGACATGTCTGTCGGAGATCTCCTGGAAGGAATCGTGCTCCATGCCTTCGAAGGAAAGTCGGCCTTCGGTCCCGAAACGTTGAAGCAAATCGGGGAGTTCAAGGCCATTTACGGTCTGACCTTGCGCGCCGCCGATAGCCATAATCTGAAAGAGGGCAAAAAGCGGCCGGCATGACACGACATGAGCTCTTGGGTGTTGCACATGAGCTTGCTGCCGCTCGCTGACGGGGTGC
>CAZDTG010000556.1:0-1960 GCA_964508005.1 uncultured Steroidobacteraceae bacterium | reverse complement strand
AGGCCCGCCTCCCAACTCCCGCTCCCCCGCCGTAGGGGAGGCCCGCCTCCCGAAGCCCGCTAGGGCGTAGGGAGGTACTCGATCGCAATAATGATGAACTTGCGGGAGCCGCCCGGCAGCTCCACCGTGACCTCGTCGTCGAGCGCTCTGCGCAGGAGCGCGCGGCCGAGCGGCGAATCCATGCTGATGTAGTCAGGGGCGAGATCGAACTCGTCGGGCCCGACGATCCGATAACGGACCTCCTGCCCATCCTCCGACTCGAGCGAAACCCAGGCGCCGAAGAACACCCGCTTAGGATCGGCGGGCGGCTGGTCGACCGTCACCATGCCCTCGAGACGCTTGCGCAAAAAACGGACGCGGCTGTCGATCTCGCGCAGCCGGCGCTTCCCATAAATGTATTCGGCGTTCTCCGACCGGTCCCCTTGCGCGGCGGCCTCCGCAACCGCCTGCGTGACCCGCGGGCGCTCGATCCTCCAGAGCCGATCCAGCTCCTCACGCAAGCGGCGCGCACCTTCCGCGGTGATGTATTTCGAGCCCGGTACCTGTGGCGGCCGAAAGCGTGTCATGGGTCAGGGGTTGGCTGAAACGGGGCAACTCGCGCCGCCGCAAGCGCGGTCAGCGCAGGCCGGTGTCATGTTCCCGAAGATTATGTCGCACCATGCTTTACAAAAAGCCGGGCGTTCTGTGGATCGTTTCACGGAAGGCCCCGGCCCGCGCCCGTACGCTTTGCGCCGTGGCCACCAAGTACTACACGCACTTCGTCACGGGTTCGAGCGCGCGGGCTGCCCCGGCCGCGAACGAGTGGAGCGGTGTAGTCGAGCTGCGGCAGCCGCTGGAGAACCACCGCGGAACGCGCGAGCTGCGCTCATTGTTGGCACAGAGTTTCGATCTGGACAGCGACGACATCAAGATCCTGCATTGGGCCAGACTGCACTGATATCCCCTAGCGGACTTCCTTCCCTTCATCGAAAGTCCGCATTCTGAACCCCAGGCCCTAAAAAGCCTGGGGTTTTTTTATTGGCCGGCCCGTCTATCAGCCGAAATCGCCTCCGGCGCTTTCGGCACGCCTGCGGCGCTTTCGGCGAGCGCGGCCACCCGAGGTTCGCACCCGCGTGCAAAAAGCGTGGTTTTTGCCGGGGCGCGTAGCCCCGCGAAACGTAGGCCGGTTGGACCTAGAGCGTTTTTTCCGGTCAACCTCACCGCCAGTCACGCGTTGCGGCATGCTCCAGTGTCCGTTCGCGATCTTATGTCATTGCCGCCGAGACCGAGCTCCGAGAAACCGACGAGTGAGCGCGCAAAATTTTTTGCACGTGTGACAATCACCATTCGGGATCTTGGGCTCCGATCACGCGTTGCCCGACTATCAGGTCAAGTGGAGAGGTTGATGCGGGCGCCGTCCGTTGGCTTACTCGTGTGCACCGTGCTGGGCGTTTCCGGCTGCGGTTACACCTCCCTGCAACAGCAGGACGAGGACGTCAAAACCTCGTGGACCGAGGTCGTGAGCCAGTACCAGCGCCGCGCGGACTTGATTTCCAGTCTCGCCGGTTCCGTGAAAGGCTTTGCCGCCTCGGAGCAGGCGCTCATCGGCGCGACCCAGGCGGGCGCCCGCTCGGGCTCGATGCCCGCGGCCCCCGCAATCCTCAACGACCCGGCCGCCTTCGCAAGCTACCAAGCGATGCAGGACAGGCTCACTCAATCCCTGCGCAGCCTCATGGGTCTCAGCGCCGCCTACCCACAGCTGCAATCGGACGCCAACTTCGTAGACTTGCGGGCGCAGCTCACGCAGACCGAAGACCGTATTGCGGACGCCCGCAGCCGCTACATCGAGGCCGTGCGGACTTTCAACACCACAGTGCGGACGTTCCCCACCGACGTCACGGCGCGCGTGTTTGATTTCCAGCCGAAACCGATCCTACGGGCAACGGGCGGGAACTAATCCCCAGCGAGGATCTCCCCGCGC
>CAZDTG010000555.1:0-1962 GCA_964508005.1 uncultured Steroidobacteraceae bacterium | reverse complement strand
ACGGCAGCTCGAGCCGGGCGAACCGCGCCCTGTCTGTCCAACGATCGATCGAGCCGGCGGAGAATCATGGGTCAGCGAGCCTCGTGCCCCGGCTCGCCGCGCCAGAAATCGAAGAAGTTGAACCAGTTGTACGGCTCGCTGCGGCAGTGCTTCTCCAACAGCGCCGCATAGCGCCTGATCGCAGCCTGCACCGCCGCATCGCGCTCCGCGGAACATGTCTGACTGAAGTCCGCGAGCTGCTCGAACACCACGCGATAGCGATTCCCGCCCTGGTAGACGCCGAGCATGAAGAACACGGGCCGCCGCAGCACGGCCGCTGCGCGCATCGGCCCGAGCGGAAAAAGGGCGGGGCGCCCTAGAAAATCGACCAGCAGTCCCGGCTCACCGCCGAACGATCGATCGCCCAGTATCCCGACGAACACCCCTGCATCCAGACGCTCCCGGATCCGCAACATTGCCTCGATCTGGCCCAGCGCGATGATCTCCGCGCCGTTGGCGGGGTTGAGGGCCCTCAACATGGCCGTCACCTTGCGGGCATTCTCCTCGTACATCGCCATCGCCACCCGCAAACCCGGCTGGCGCCGCCCGAGGGCGCTCATGATCTCGAAGCTGCCGATGTGCGCGCCCATCAGAAATGCGCCGGCGCTGCGCAGAAGCCCCTCGCGCATGAGCTCCTCGCCTTCGATGGAGACATCGAACAGATCGTAACGCTCGTTCACCAGATAGAGCCGGTCGAGAATGACGGAGGCGAAATTGAATACCTGCCGGAAGCGATCGCGCGCGGTGGGGGGGCGGCCGAGCGCGCGCCGCAGGAACTGCTGCGAATGGCGACGCGCGGTCGGAGCAAACAGGAAAAAGTACAAGGCGATGAAGTAGAGAATGAAGCGTCCGACCGGCCGTCCCAGCCGGAGCGAAACGAATGTCATGACCCGCAACAGTGTCAGGCTGCCGCGCTCGGGACTGCTGGCCCATTCCGCGCGTGCCCGCGATCCGCGCGGCAGATCAACCGGTTTCGTGGCCATGGTCCGGCTCACGCGCCGCAGGTCTGGGCACGAGCGTACCGCTGGCCACCGGCCGGCCGGCGCTGCGGATCGCAAAGCGTATCGCGCCGTTCGCCAGCGGCGGCTGGTACTCCAGTGTCAGAGTCTCGCCCGGACGGACAGGGTGCAGAAACTTTGCCGTCGCGATGGTCCAACCCACCTGGGTGGAGCCGTCCTGCGCCCCGCCGTGCCCCGCGGACCGATGCGCCTCGTGCACGACCTGCAACATCTCATCGAGAAGCACCACTCCGGGCAGCAGCGGCGCGCCCGGAAAGTGACCGCTGAACGCCGGATGTTGTGCCGGGATCACGAGTGTCGTGGTGCCGCTCATGTGCGCTCGCGAGCCTCAGGAGGAGGGGCGCAGATACTGCGCCGCCAGGGCTTTCAGAGCTTCCTGCGGGAGTTTGCCGGTGCCGTTGCGAGGCAGGCGGTCGACGAACAGCAACGGTCGCGGCAGGAACACAGGGTCGATCCGGCGGCGCAATTCATCGGTCAACGCCGCGGCATCGAGAGTGGGGGCCACGACGAACGCCGCGACGCGTGTCACGCCGGTAGTCGAGGTATGCGATTCATCGGGCAGGAAGAAGATGCCGTCGACAACACCCTGGATGGAATTCAGCTGATGGTTGAGATGGGCGAGCGAGCTGCGCTTGCCCGCGATGTTGACGAGGTCCGCCATGCGTCCATGCAACAGGAAGCGGTCACCTTCGGTGAGCTCGAGCACATCGCACATCGGAGTCGGCTGTTCGACGTGGCCGCCCTGCGCCCAAGCCCGGCCCTCCTTCAGGGTGAGAGTGACGCCGGGCCAGAGCTGCCATTCGAGCGTTTGCGCGGTGCGGCGCGTGGCGATCTGCCCGGTCTCGGTGGAGCCGTAGATCTCGAGCAGCCGGGTGGCGAATTTCTCTTCCACCTCGCGCGCCAG
>CAZDTG010000554.1:0-1963 GCA_964508005.1 uncultured Steroidobacteraceae bacterium | reverse complement strand
AAGAAGGCGCGCTGCGGCCCGATCTGCTCGTGCACATGCCGGAGTCGCGCAATCTCGTGGTGGACGTGAAGGCGCCGCTCGATGCCTATCTGGAAGCGCTCGAGGCGGCTACCGAGGAAGCCCGGCAAGTCGCCCTGAAGCGTCATGGACAGCAGGTCGAGACGCGAGTGCGCCAGCTCTCGAGCAAGAATTACTGGGCGCAGTTCGAGCACAGTCCGGAGTTCGTGGTGTTGTTCCTGCCCGGCGACCAGTTCCTGAGCGCGGCGCTGGCCGAGCGCCCGGAGCTGCTCGAGAGCGCCTTGAAGCAGAACGTCATTCTCGCGACGCCCTCGACGCTCATCGCGCTGCTCAAGACCGTGGCCTACGGGTGGCGGCAGGCGGCCGTGGCCGAGAACGCCGCGATCATTCGGGAGCTCGGTCAGGAGTTATACCGGCGGCTCGGGAATTTCACGGCCCACCTGGGACGCGTGGGCCAGCGGCTCGGTGCCGCGGTAGAAGCCTACAACTCGGCGGTAGGCTCGCTCGAGCGGCAGGTCATGCCGCAGGCGCGCCGCTTTCCCGAGTTGGGCGTGACGCCCGATGCGCCGCTCGCGCAATTGGAGCAGATCGATCACCTTGCGCGGACGCTCACCCAGGCAAATGGGGATGCCAAGGCGACTCAGGAGGCCGAGGCGAATGGGGATCCCCTGGCGAATGGCGATCCCAAGGTGAGTCGGGAAGCCCAGGCCGATGGCGACCCCCAGGCGAATGGCGATGCGAAGGTCGATGGCGACGCGGTGACGTCCGGGCAGGGACGCGCCGGCGGTGAGCCGGATGCCTGAGTCGCCGCCCGCCGCGGCCGCGGGCGGTGTTGACGGTCCGCACGGCGCCGGGCCGGCCAGCCCGGCTGGCCGGCCTGACGCCCTCTCGGCAACGCGCTATCTCGCATGGCTCTACTCGCCCCCTGCTCAGCAGCCGGTGTTAGGGGCCTTATGCGAGATTGAGGGTGAGGTTGTCGCCAGCCTCCGCGCCGGGATCGACCATCATGTCGCGCACGCCCGCCTCCAGTGGTGGCGGGAGGAATTCGAGCGGACGGCACGAGGGCGGTCCGTGCATCCGTTAACCCGTGCGCTCGTCAAAGCGTACTCCGGTGCCCCGGCCGCCAACGAACCATCGCCCCTCGCGGGAATATCGGGTTTCGTAGATACGGCCGTCTGGGACCTCGCGGGGGCGACCTTCGAAACGCGCAAGGAGCTCACCGCGTACTGCGAGCGGTGGGCGGCCGCGATGTTTGAGCCGGCCGCGGCGCTAGCGGGCATACCGAGCGCGGTGCCGTGGCGCGCGGTGGGGGCGGCGGTGCGCGAGATTGAGTTGCTGGCGAACCTGGCGCGCGAGGCTCACGCGGGGAGGCTGCGTGTTCCGCTGGACGAACTGGCGGGCGCGGGCGTTGACGTGACTGCTCTCGCCAAGACGCCCTGGCCCGCTCGGCTGGTGACTCTTTTGCGCGAACGCCATGAGGCGCTGCGCGCCACTATTGCTGATGGCGTTGGCTGCATCGGGCCCGAGGAGCAGGCGAATTTTCGCGGCCTGCTCGTCTGGGCGGCGCTTGCCTGGCGGTTGTCCCGGCGCGCTCAGCGCGCATTACCGAACGCAATCCGGCCGGGCCGGTATCATGCGCTCGCGGACGGATGGCAGGCTTGGCGCGCCGCGCGTCGCGCCATCTCCGGAAACCTTCAACTCAAATGACCGAGCAACGGGATGAAAGACTTTTGAACTCGCTCGCTCTGCAACAACACGTCGCCCGGCCCGACGAGCTCGCGGGCCGCGTCATCGCCGTGACCGGAGCGAGCAGCGGCATTGGCCGGGCCGTCGCCCTCGCCTGCGCGCGCCACGGGGCGAACGTGATTCTGATCGGCCGTAACGCCGGGAAACTCGAGGCCGTCCATACGGAAATCGAGGCGGCCGGCGCACCCGAGCCGATCAT
>CAZDTG010000553.1:0-1965 GCA_964508005.1 uncultured Steroidobacteraceae bacterium | reverse complement strand
AGGCGATAGAACAGATCCTCGCGGAACTCGCCGCGCCGGATCTTCTCCTGCAGGCCGCTGCGGGCCGCGCTCACCAGCCGGATGTCGACTTTGACCGGTGCTTCCGAACCTCGCGGCAACACCTCGCGTTCTTCCAACACGTGGAGGAGCTGCGCTTGCAGCTCGAGCGGCAGGTCGCCGACGTCATCGAGGAACAGCGTGCCGCCGTGGGCCTGTACGACCCTGCCGCGCTCGTCTTCCGCGCACGCGCCGGCGCGGCCGAACAGCTCGTTCTGCATCAGCGTCTCGGGCAGCGAGCCGCAATTCACGGCGACAAAGGGCTTGTCCGCCCGCTCGCTCGCCGCATGCAGGGCGCGCGCGAAAAACTCCTTCCCCGTGCCCGACTCGCCGAGGAGCAGAATCGGAATGTCGCGCGACTCCAGGCGTTTCGCCGCCTGGATATTGCGCGCGAGCGCCGGATCGCCGAGATCGAGCTCATCGAGAACGCTGCGCCCCGCCTCGGGCACGGAGCGCTCTTCCGGCAGCTCGAGCCGATGTTTGCCCGCGGGCGGGCGCTTCGACTGCGGCGCCTGCGCGACCGCGAAAAAGCGGCCGCCGTGGCGGGTCTCGTAGATCGGCAGGGGATGAAACGATTTCTTCTGGCTGCGGCCGACGAGAGCGGGCAGCGAGATGTTGAACAGGCGCTCGAGCGGCGCGCCGACCAGCTCGGCGGAGCTCTTGAAGCCGAGTTGGAATAGCGCGTTGCGATCGAGCGAGGCGATGACGCCGGAAGCGTCCATTGCAATGATGCCCTCGCTCCAGGTGCCGACGAGCTCCGGGCGGCTGTGGAAGCGCACCACGAAGCCGTCGCGGAAGCGGTTCAGGAACAGCCGGTTCTCGATCATCTGCGCCGACATGTTCACGAGCACGAGGGTGTGTTGCTGCGCGCGATCCGACTCGCCGGAGGCATCCAGCACGGCGACGAGCTCGCCGCGGTAGTCGAAGATCGGCGCGGCGCAGCAGGTGAGTCCCGTGTTGCGGGAGAAGAAATGCTGGTCACGGTGGATGATCAGCGGGGCGCGCTCGAACAGGCAGGTGCCCATCCCGTTCGTGCCGCCGTGCTCCTCGCTCCACACCGCGCCCAACACCAGTCCGGTGCGGAAGGCCGCATTCCTGAAGCTCAGATCACCGTAGTAATCGAGCAGGACGCCATCGCTGTCGGTGAGGATGATGGAATAGCCCGAACCGGCCAGCTGATGGTACAGGTGGGCCATCTCGGCGTCCGCGAAAGAGACGAGCTCGAGGTTCTGCTCCTTGCGGGCGAGACGCTCCTCGCGGGGCAAAACGAAGGGCTCCCGCTGGGACTGCGGATCGAGATGGTACTGGCCGAGGCAACGCAGCCAGGAGCGCTTCACGTAGTCCGGTGTGCTGGCGCTGTCCTCGCGTGCCGTGCCCCGAAGGACCGACTGAATATAACGGGCATGACTGCCGATCTGCTGGAGCATGGCCTCCCCCTCAGTGTCCGGCGGAGCTCCTGGGTGGAACGGTGTTCGAACTCGGGGACGATTATGCCACGGTCACGAAAGTGTCACGCGTACGAGCCTCGCTTTCGATACAGGACGCCCCGCGAGTGTTCCGTATTGGAACACTGACTCGGTGGGGCCTTTCGGGGCGGGCGGCTGTATTAATTTCGTGCAGGCTGCGGGTAGACTCAGGCGCTCGCCACGCCCGGGATCGACATCCGTGCGGGCAGTCGAAATGAGGGTCGCGCATGAAAACGAAAGCTGCAGTTGCCTTTGCGGCGGGAAAGCCGCTGGAAGTGGTCACGGTCGACCTGGAGGGACCGAAGGCCGGCGAGGTGCTGGTCGAGATCAAGGCCAGCGGCGTATGCCACACGGATGAGTTCACCCGCTCGGGTGCCGATCCTGAGGGCCTGTTTCCTGTCATTTTGGGACACGAGGGCGGGGGAGTCGTCGTCGACGTCGG
>CAZDTG010000552.1:0-1967 GCA_964508005.1 uncultured Steroidobacteraceae bacterium | reverse complement strand
TCGGCGAGGACGAGCAGACCGATGTCGGGGTCGACAGCGATGGTGTCCTCGTTGTGCTCGCGGACCTTGCCGGTATCGGTCAGCCCGACGCAGCGGAGCTTGTTTCTCAAGCTCATGCTCTATCCTGACCTGTATGCGGCCCGCCAATTGTGATTCGCGTCACTTTCCCGTCCCCGACTCGAGCCGACATAAGCTAGCATTGCCCGCAGCGCAGTCCGAGTACCTGGTCACAAACCTGTCATTCGCCGTCCCCCTCGGGCCCGAATCCTAGCCAACTTGACTCCCGCACGCATAGATGGCTCGCACGAGTCCGGTATTTATTTGCACCGCCTGCGGCGGTGAAACCCTCAAATGGCAGGGGCAATGCCCCGCCTGTGAGGAGTGGAACACGCTCGAGCAACGGTCCGTCCCCAGCCGGAAAACCGCTGCCGGCCCGGCGTCCGCGGCTGTCGTACGCCCGCTGGATGAGGCCCTCGGCGGGGGCCTCGTGCGCCTGCACTCCGGGCAGGAGGAGCTGGATCGGGTCTTCGGTGCCGGCATCGTACCCGGTTCCGTGACTTTGTTGGGCGGCGATCCCGGTATCGGCAAATCCACCCTATTGCTGCAGGTCGCAGCGTACGTCGCGGGCTCCCGCGGGGTCCTGTACGCGAGCGGTGAGGAGTCGGTTTCGCAGGTGGGCCTGCGGGCGCAGCGCCTGGGTCTGGCCGCGGCGGCGCTGGGTTGCGTGTCGGAGACAGACCTGCAGGCCATCATCGCCTCGGCCAGTGAGCGCAAGGCGGCGCTGCTGGTGGTGGACTCGATTCAAACGGTGCAGTCGGCTTCGGTAGCGGGCAGCGCCGGCGGGGTTGCGCAGTTGCGGGAATGCACCGCGGAGCTCGTTCGGTTCGCCAAAGCGACCGCGACGGCCGTCATCATCATCGGCCACGTCACCAAGGAGGGGATGATCGCGGGTCCGCGCATGCTGGAGCACCTCGTCGACACCGTCCTCTACTTTGAGAGCGAGGCGGGCAGCCGCTATCGGATCGTCCGCGCCACCAAGAATCGCTTCGGGGCGGTCAATGAGCTCGGGTTCTTCGCCATGACGGAGGGTGGCTTGAGGGAGGTGCGCAATCCTTCTGCGATCTTCCTTTCACGGGCACCCGAGCCTGCCGCGGGCAGTATCGTGACAGTGACGCGTGAGGGCGGGCGGCCGTTGCTGATCGAGTTGCAGGCGCTCGTGGACCGGATGCGGTTTGGTGCGCCCCGCCGGATCGCGCAGGGCCTCGACTCGAACCGCGTCGCGATGCTGTTGGCTGTGCTCAATCGCCACGCCGGCGTCTCGCTGCAGGAGCACGATGTTTTTGTGAACGTTGTCGGGGGCATCGAGATCAGTGAGACGGCCTGGGACTTGCCGGTCGTCATCGCCCTGGCTTCCAGTCTCTGCGACCGTACCGTGCCCAACTCGCTGATCTCGTTCGGTGAGATCGGCCTTACCGGAGAGGTCAGGCCGGTTGCCTATGGGGAAGAGCGCTTGAAGGAAGCCCAGAAGCAGGGGTTCAAGATGGCTGTCGTCCCGCGCGATAACGCCCCGCGCAAGGCTCTTCAGGGGCTCGAAGTGGTGTCAGTAGGGCGGGTTGGCGAGGCGCTCGAGGCGGCGCTCGCGAAGAAACTCTGACGGACTCGGCATCTCACCTCCCCGGTGCCGCCGCCTGCCCCGTCGCCGCCTGCGGACTGGCCGCTTCCGTCCGCACTCGTACCGTCCTGATAGCGTTTTCAGCGATCTGCAGAATCTCGAACTGGTACGGCCCCACCTTCAAGGCGGTGCCCGGATCCGGAATCATCTCGAGCTGCTCCAGCAGCAACCCATTGAGTGTCTTCGGCCCATCGGTCGGAAGCTGCCACCCCAGCGCGCGGTTCAGGGCGCGGATGGTCGCGCTGGCATTGACGATGTAGACACCCGGACGCTCGACGTGGATATCTTTGTGCGT
>CAZDTG010000551.1:0-1968 GCA_964508005.1 uncultured Steroidobacteraceae bacterium | reverse complement strand
CTCATCACCGACGATGCGAGCTTCACCTCGTACGCCAACATCGGGCGCGCCCGCACCGACGGCGTCGAGAGCTTCCTTGCGTATCAGCCCGTCAAGGCGCTCACCCTGCGCCTTGACTACACGTTCACCGAAGCGATCGACGAGATCCTCAGCCAGGAGCTGTTACGCCGCCCGAAGCACAAGGCCTCCCTGAATGCCGGCTGGCAGCCGACCGCGCGTTGGTCGCTTCATGCCACGGTGCTGACGGTGAGCGGCTGGATCGACGGCAACCGGGATTTTTCCATCCCGCGGCTGCGGGCCCCGGGCTATACCACGGCCGACATTGCCGCGAGCTTCGACGTCACGAGCACGCTCGCCGTGTTCGGGCGCGTCAACAACCTCCTCGACCGGCGCTACCAGAATCCGACCGGGTTCCTGCAGCCCGGCCTGGGCGCCTACGCGGGGGTCAAGCTGAAGCTCTGAAGGAGAGCAGCGCGCGGGGAGCGACCCGAGCCGGCAGCTTTCGCAACAGCTCGTTTACAGGATGCGGCAGCAGTTGCGGCCGCTATCCTTGGCACGATAGAGGGCGCGGTCGGCGCGGTCGAAGATCGTCTCTGGCGTGTCATCGCCGCGGAACGTGGTGATGCCGCACGAGGCCGTGACCGCCACCGGCTTGTTGTGAAAGTGGAATCCCATGGTCTCGATACCGGCGCGGATCTTGTCCGCCGTCACGGACGCCTCGACGGAATCGGTACCGCTGAGAATCATTACGAACTCCTCGCCGCCGTAGCGGGCGACGAAGTCGGTGCCGCGCACGTGCTGCGCCAGATGCTGCGCGATTACCCGCAGAACCTTGTCCCCGGCGCTGTGCCCGTAGACGTCGTTGATTTCCTTGAACCGGTCGACATCCCACGCGAGAACGCTGATGGGCGTGTTGTCCTGCTGCCAGCGTGTGAATTCATGTCTGATGCGCTCGTCGTAGGCGGCACGGTTGGGAATTCCCGTCAGCGCATCGATCATGCGCAGCGACTGCTCTTCCTGCAGGCTCTTGTGCAGACCGAGGATCTCGCGCTCCAGGTCCGTCACCCGTACCCGCATGCGCTGCGTGCGGTCGAGTTGCGCGGTGACGCGCGCTCCTTCGCGAGCGCGGAATGCCTGCAAATGACCGGTGATGACGTTGAGGCGATCGCGAACCCGTTCGCGGAGTGCTCCCAGATCGTCAGCGCGTTGTATGTCGGCATCGAGGCTGCGGACCTCGTTCATCACGACCAGGTCCAGCTGCTCGGAGCTTGCCTGCGTATTCTTCTGCTCGAGCGTCTCGCCAGCGAGATAATTTGCGATCTCCGCCAGGCGGGCATCCATCTGCTGCAGAAGGTCTTCGATCTCCCGCTTCTCGCGCGACAGGTTCGCGCGCTGCTCCCCGACCAACCTCGCAACGCGCTCGAGACCCTCTGCAAACTCGTCGGTCGAAAGAGCCCCCTTGGACCGTTCGCACAGATCGGCGAGCACGGGACGCAGCTCCGGCAGACGGGCCAGTCTCTCGAGCACGGCGACAATCACCGCCTGAGTCCGGGTATCACGCTCCTCCGGATCCACCACGGCTGCCGCGCCCGGCTCCGGCAACTTCCGCACAGTCGCGGTGTCGACGGGGGGGACGTAACCGGCGAACGCTACTGCGCGGGAGGTCGTCGTCGCGCCGGTGCTCTCCGCCGGCGCCATGTCATCCAGAGCCGCAATGGCGCGGGACAGGGGCTCCAGGTTCGCTTCGATCGTGGCGATGTCCCCACGCCCGCGAACCAGGTCGCTGACCTTGCGGAGCTCGATGTCGAGGGGAGCCGCACGCCCGCGCGCGGCCAGGCAGAGCCTGCCGATGATGCGGCGCAAAGTCACTTCGAGCTGCGCCCACCGGGCCTCTCCGGCTTCGATCTGCGCGATCGCGTCGAAATACCTCTGCCGTAGATCGACCTCTCGGTTCACCGTTTGATCTCG
>CAZDTG010000550.1:0-1976 GCA_964508005.1 uncultured Steroidobacteraceae bacterium | reverse complement strand
CGCAGATGCCGTCAAAAGAATCCGTCGATCTCGTGATCGAGCCCCGCTGGGTGCTGCCGATCGCGCCTGTCAACACCGCGCTCACCGATCACGCCGTTGCCGTGACCGCCGGGAGGATCGTGGCCGTTGCGCCGACCGGCGAGGTGAATGCCCGGTTCGATCCGCGCGAGCGCGTGGTTCGTGACGCTCACGCGCTGCTGCCGGGGTTCGTCAACGCCCATACCCGCGCCGCGACCACGCTGCTTCGCGGTCTTCCGGTCTATGGTCCGCGACAGCACTGGATGCGGGAAACGGTATTGCCGGTGGCGCGGGGCTGTATGAGCCCGGACTTCATTCGGGATGGCACGCAGCTCGCCATGGCCGAGATGCTGCAGGCGGGCATCACGTCGTTTGGGGACATGTATCTGTTCCCCGAAGAGGCTGCGCGAGCGGCTTCCGCGGCCCGGATGCGGGCAGCGATAGGGCTTCCCATCACGGACGGTCCGACCGTCTGGGCGGAAAGCGCGACCGGGCATCTCGCCAAGGCAGAACAGCTTTGGGATGAATACCGCTCACATCCCGGGGTAGCGCTCTATTTCGCGCCTCACGATGCCGGCGATCAGACCCTCGCGCGTGTGCGGAGGGTGGCTGACGAGCTGGATGCCCGCGTAGCGATGTATCTTGCTCCGGCAGAAGTGCGCGAAAACCCTGAGGGTCCACTGGCGCGGTTGCAGGAGCTTGGCTTGCTTGGCCCGGGATTCACGGCGATTCACCTGAGCGGCCTCACGGAGGATGCGCTGGAGATCGCCGCCACGACGGGCATTTGCGTCGTCGCCTGTCCGCAGTCCCATCTGAGGCTCGGCGGCGGCTCGTGTCCGGTGCGGCGACTCGACTCGCGAGAGGTCAGTGTCGGACTCGGGACGGACAGTGCCTGCAGTGTCGGTGCGCTGGATATTCTGGCGGAGGCGCGCATGGCTGCACTGCTCGCGGGCTTGGATGCGGGCGACGCTCGCGGCGATGGGCGTGTCGGGGGCGCGGCAGCGGAAGCCGTGTTGCGGATGGCAACGCTGGGTGGGGCTACGGCGCTCGGAATGAATACACAGGTGGGGTCGATCGAGGCGGGCAAGGCGGCGGATCTCGTCTGCATCGACCTCTCCAGCCTCTCATGTCAGCCAACTACGCGGCCCGCGGAGGCGATTCTGTTCGGCGCCGCGCGTGACCAGGTGAGCGATGTATGGACCTCAGGGCGCGCCGCCGTCCGCGACGGACACCTGCTCACATTCGATGAGCAGGAGCTGCGGGCGCTCGCACGGCGCTGGGCCGACCGGATATCTACAGGAGTGACGCCATGATCTCAGTCTCGAACGCCGACAGCAGCGAGCTCGGGAAATTCGACGCGCTCGCCAGCCGCTTCTGGGACACGCGCGGCGAATTTCGTCCCCTGCATCTGTTAAATCCCGTCCGCGCGCGGTTCATCGCTGAACGCGCCACGCTACAGGGTGCCCGGGTGCTCGATGTAGGCTGCGGCGGAGGCTTGCTGGCCGAATCCCTGGCGCGCGCGGGCGCGACAGTGACCGCGATCGATCTTGCGCCGGCGATGATCGAGGTCGCCCGCCTGCACGCCATGGAGCAGAAACTCGACATCGACTACCGCGTAGTCGCGGCGGAAGCGGTTGCCGCCGGGGCGCCCGGCACGTTCGATGTCGTCACCTGCATGGAAATGCTCGAGCACGTGCCCGAGCCTGCGCAGATGATCACCACCCTGGCCATGTTGCTGCGCCCGGGAGGAGCCCTGTTCGTCTCGACTCTCAACCGCAATCTCAAGTCATTTCTGTTGGCCATCGTCGGCGCGGAGTACGTCCTGAAACTGATCCCGCGCGGCACTCACGAGTACGAGCGGCTGATCCGCCCGGCCGAGCTGGCCGGGTGGGCGCGAGCCGCCGGACTGAGCGTGCGCGAGCTCGCCGGCATCGAATTGAATCCGTTCACGGAGCACT
>CAZDTG010000549.1:0-1976 GCA_964508005.1 uncultured Steroidobacteraceae bacterium | reverse complement strand
GTCCCGCAGGCTATCCCGCCGCGATTCGCGCCGGACAGAACAAGCTCAGCGTCGCGTGTATCGACGAGTGGACCAATCCGGACGGGATTTGCGCCTTTGGCGGCACGTGCCTGAACGCCGGCTGCATTCCCTCCAAGGCGTTGCTCGAATCCACCGAGCTCGTGCATCGGGCCAAGGAGGAATTCGCCGCTCACGGCATCAAGGTGGCGGATGTGACGGTCGACGTCGGCCAGATGCAGAAGCGCAAAGCCGGCATCGTCAAGACCATGACCCAGGGCATCCTCGCGCTCTTCAAGGCGAGCGGCGTGACACCCCTGCAAGGGCACGGCAAGCTGCTCTCGGGCCACCGCGTCGAATACACCGCTCAAGACGGCACCCGCCGCGAGCTCACCGCCAGGAACATCATCCTGGCGTCCGGCTCCGCGCCTGTCGAGCTGCGCTCGGCGCCGTTCCAGGCACCGCACATCGTCGATTCGTGGGGGGCACTGGAGTTGCAGTCCGTGCCGAAACGTCTGGGCGTCATCGGCGCAGGCGTGATCGGACTCGAGCTGGGAAGCGTGTGGCGCCGCCTCGGAAGCGAAGTCGTCATGCTGGAGGCGCTGCCGGACTTTCTCGCCGTTGCTGACCAGCAGCTCGCGAAGGAAGCTCTGCGCCACTTCAAGAAACTCGGTCTGGACATCCGACTCGGCGCCAAGGTCACGGGAGCGGCCGTGGCGGGCGATGCAGTCGATGTCACCTACACCGACGCGAAGGGTGAGCAGAAGCTCACGGTCGACCGGCTGGTCATCGCGATCGGCCGGCGTCCGTACACGAAGGATCTCCTTGGTCCCGGCACCGGCGTCGAGCTCGACGAGCGCGGCTTCATCAAGGTCGACCACGAGTGCCGAACCGGTGCCGAAGGCATCTGGGCCGTCGGTGATTGTGTCCGGGGTCCGATGCTCGCGCACAAAGGCAAGGAAGAGGGCGTGATGGTCGCCGATCTCATTGCCGGCCGCTTTGCGGAGGTGAACTACAAGACAGTGCCGTCGGTCGTCTACACCGCACCCGAGATGGCCTGGGTGGGTCTCACCGAGGAGCAGGTGAAGGCCCAGGGCAAGGCGTACAAAGTTGGCGTCTTCCCCTTTCTGGCGAGCGGCCGCGCGCGCGCCATGGAACAGGCACAAGGCTTTGCGAAAGTCATTGCAGCCAAGGATGACGACGAGATTCTCGGCGTGCACATCATCGGCCCGCTCGCCGGGGAGCTCATCGCGGAGGCGGTGCTCGCGATGGAGTACTCGGCGAGCAGCGAAGACCTGCAACGCACCATCCATGCGCATCCGACCCTGTCGGAAGCTCTGCACGAAGCGGCCCTCGCGGTCGACAAGCGCGCGATCGACTCGATCAACCGTTGACGGGTCGATGACGGGCCGCACCTTCTGACGCGCGCGACGGGTGCGAGCCTCGCTCCTCCCCGTCAGCCGATCTTGTGATCGATCGAGATATTCACGGATCGCGTGGTGTGCGGATCGACGTCGGCTATGGTGCCGACCAGATCGCCAGGGCTGGGTAACGCTTCCCCGCCAGCTGAGATGCGGGCCTCTACCTTGATGCGCCTCGCAGCGGAAAGATTGCGACCGGGAATCATGGCATCCGCATCGTCGAGCACGTACGACACGGGCCAGCGGTCTACCTGCAGGCGCAGGACTGCCAGGGGCGGTCCGGGCGCAGCCGCGTCGCTGGCATAGATGAATAGCGTAGCGCCTGGGGCGGCGCCCGCGGCGAGGTCGGCCGCGATCCGCACGGTTCCGGAGATGCGGCTGCCTTCCGCCGTGCCAGCGACCCGCTCGCCCGCTGGAGCGTTCGTTGTCGGGTTGGTCCTGGTCGCGGCATCACTTTCCGGAGCCGCCGCATGCATGCGCGCTGCGCGCGCGTCAGTGGTTCGTCCCATGTAGTCATACGACTGCGCCAGCAGGCGCCATTCGTCGTCGGTTCCTCCT
>CAZDTG010000548.1:0-1979 GCA_964508005.1 uncultured Steroidobacteraceae bacterium | reverse complement strand
GTCGAGAGGCACGAGCGCTTCATCAAGGAAATCTGGTTCCAACCGGCGCGCAAGCGCCGGGGCCTGCCCGCCGAGGACTGAAGAGGCGCCATGGTCGCGACGCTTGCTACCGCAGCGCATGGAGTGACACAGGGGTGGTCGGGTCTTGCTCTCGGCTACGCGATCGTCGCAGCGCCAATGCTGACCGCCATGGTCAAGGGGCGGGCGCAGCTGAGCAAGTTCCTGTGGTCTCCCGTTCTCGCGGTCCCCGTCATGATAGCTGCTGCCGTCGGCACCGCTGCCATCCAACCGGTGCTGCGCGGTCTGGGAGTCGCCAGCGGCGGGCTGATGCAACTTGCTGCGGGCATTGGAGTGTTCGCCGCCGTGGGATATATCGGTGGCCGCGTCATTGCAAGATCGGCGTCGACCGCCGCATCACACAGGCGTGGGACTCTCATTACGGATTCCGAAGAGGCTGCGCAACCGCGCCGGATGCTACGTGGTCGTGAAAGCGGGCGCGACCGTACAGCCGCCCGCCGGCGCGAGACCGCAGTGACGCTCGCCGGCATACCCGTACCGGTTGCAGACGAGACCAAACACTTCAAGTTCATCGGCACGACCGGTACCGGCAAGAGCACCGCCATTCGCGAAGTGCTGCGTGGCGCTCTCGAGCGCGGCGACCGCGCGATCATCGCCGATCCGGACGGAGGCTATCTCAAACACTTCTACGACGAAGGACGCGGCGATGTCATTCTGAACCCCTTTGAGCCAAGAGCGGTGAAGTGGGATCTGTATGGCGAGATCGCCAACGACTACGACATCGATCAGCTGGCGCGATCGCTGATTCCCGATCAGGAAGGATCGGAGCGCAGTTGGCGCGCCTATGCACGCACATTTTTCAGCGCCGTGGTTCAGCAGACGCGCGACGGCGGCATCACCGATGTCGGGGAGCTGTACCGGGTTCTGGTAACCGCCCGGACCAAAGAGCTCAAAACGCTCGTCGAGGGCACTCCGGCGCAGCCGTTCCTGGAGGATCACAACAGCCGGATGTTCGACTCCATCCGTTCGGTCACCAGCTCCGCCGTGGGCGCGCTGCATTACATCGGCGAACAAGACGGTTCCGCGCTCTCCGTTCGCGACTGGGTCGGGCGCGGTAGCGGCGTGCTGTTCATTCCTTATCAGGCCGGGCAGATCGCCGCGCTGCGCTCGACGATTTCCGCCTGGATGCGTCTCGCCATCTTCGAGACCATGAACCGGGACGAGGGGGACCAGCGCCTGTGGTTCGTGGTCGATGAGCTGGATGCCCTGGGCCAGATAGACGGGCTCAAGGATGCACTCGCGCGCTTGCGCAAATTTGGCGGGCGCTGCGTGCTCGGATTCCAGTCGATCGCGCAGGTCTCGGGCACCTACGGGCGCGCCGAAGCGCAGACCATCGTCGAAAATTGCGGCAACACATTGATCCTGCGCTGTTCGGCCAGCGAGCGCGGCGGTACATCGAGCTTTGCTTCGCAGCTCATCGGACAGCGCGAAGTCGTTCGCACGACGGAGTCCCGCTCCAGGCAAGCCTTGCGCCTCTTGCCGACGATCACGCGCTCCGAGCATTTCAACATCGAGCCCGCAGTGCTGGACTCCGAGATCGAGCAGCTTCCGGATCTCAAGGGATTTCTCAAGTTCGCGTCCCATCCGGAATGGCGTCGCGTCGCCCTGGCACCGCCACGGGCTGCAGCGGCTGACGACACCACGTCCAGCGTCCGCGCCGCTGCCAGAAGCACGTGGGCAAGTTTTAGAGCCTCGGAACCCGGCCGCGACAAGCAGCCAACCGCGGACCCGGTGAATG
Source organism: uncultured Steroidobacteraceae bacterium (assembly GCA_964508005.1). Taxonomy (GTDB): domain Bacteria; phylum Pseudomonadota; class Gammaproteobacteria; order Steroidobacterales; family Steroidobacteraceae; genus 13-2-20CM-66-19. The sequence goes on along the minus strand of CAZDTG010000548.1, from coordinate 163 downwards.
AGGGCACCCGCTCGAGCCCCGGGCGGCCAAGAGCGCCCGACAGTTTCGATCGCTAGCGCATCGGGAGAGATCGGCATGGAAGACAACACGCTGAAATTGGGGCTGCTGATGGAGGCGGCACAGGCCCAGCAGACGCTCGCGGAGGCGACTCTCGAGAAGCTCA
>CAZDTG010000547.1:0-1980 GCA_964508005.1 uncultured Steroidobacteraceae bacterium | reverse complement strand
GGAAGATCGTTCTGCGCTGCCATGTCAGTTCAATTGCCTTCTTGAGACGGAGTTCCATTGTACACGCGGGGCAGATTTTCAGCCCGGGTGGGACAGCGCCGCCACGAACGGACGATCGGCTTCCAGGATATCTTCCTCCACGAGCCGCGCGGGCTGCACCCATTTGAGCCGCTGGCCGTCCAGGCTCTGCGGCTCGCCGTCAAAGTCCTCGACGATCCACATTGAAAGCTCAACATCACGGTCGGGATAGGAATGCGCGAGGCGCATGAAAGGGCGGCTCGCAATGACTGCAACGCCGAGCTCCTCACGTAGCTCGCGGGCAAGCGCCTGAGCCTCGGACTCCCCCGCGTTCACCTTGCCGCCGGGAAACTCCCAGCGTCCGGCCATGTGTTTGCCTACGGGACGTTCGGCAATGAGCACGCGGCCGTCCTCGTCGTAGAGCGCGGCCGCCACCACGAGGATGGCCGGCCTACTCCACACTCGTCAACGTGCCGTGGCAGTGCTTGAACTTCTTACCCGATCCACAGGGGCATAGCTCGTTCCGCCCGACCTTACGCTCCCCCCGCACGAACGTGCCTTGCGGCTCAGCCGCGGGGTGAGGCAACGGCCGCGGGCCCGTGCCGGAGGCAACGGCACCCGGAACCTGCGCCAAGGCATTCTCCGGCGGCTCCGCGCCGGCGCCTTCGGCATTGAGTATCGACTGCACCTCCGCGTGCTGTGCTTGTAGCGCGCGCATGAGGCGCTGGCGGCGCTCCTCCTCCTCGCGCTCGATTTCCTCGGCGGTGCGGATCTCGATCTTCGCAAGGAACGACACCGTCTCGAACTTCACGCGATCGAGCATTGCCGCGAACAACTCGAACGCCTCGCGCTTGTACTCGAACCGGTAGTCCTTCTGCGCGTAGCCGCGCAGATGGATGCCCTGGCGCAGGTAATCCATCGCGGCCAGATGCTCGCGCCAGTGCTGATCCAACATCTTGAGCATCACCTCTTTCTCGATGTGCCGCATGATGTCCGCGCCCGAGCGGGCCACTCTCGCCTGGTACGCATCGTTCGCGGCCGCGATGATCCGCTGCCGCAGCGCTTGCTCCTCGAGCTCCGGCTCCTGCGCGAGCCAGGCTTTCGGGTCGACGCCGACGTTGAAATCCCTCAACAGGGCTTCGGACAGGCCGGGCAGGTCCCAGTCCGCGGCGGCGCCGTGCTTGGGCAGATGCTGGTCGATGAGAGTCCCGACCGACTCCTCCATGATGCCCTGAATCGCAGCCGAGAGGTCCTCGGTCGCCATGATCTCGGTGCGCTGCTGGTACACCACCTTGCGCTGGTCGTTGGCGACGTCATCGAACAGCAGCAGCTGCTTGCGGATGTCGAAGTTGTGCGACTCGACCTTGCGTTGCGCCTTCTCGATCTGGCGGGTGAGCATGCCGCTCTCGATCACCTCGCCTTCCTTCATGCCGGCCAGCTGCAGCAGGCGCTTGGTGCGCACCGGATCGCCGAAGATGCGCATGAGGTTGTCTTCCATCGAGAGATAGAAGCGGCTCGAGCCGGCATCGCCCTGGCGCCCGGAACGGCCGCGCAGCTGATTATCGATGCGGCGGGACTCGTGGCGCTCCGTGCCGATGATGTGCAGGCCGCCGGCGGCGAGCACCTTGTCGTGCCGCTCCTGCCACTGCTCACGCAGGGCCTCACGGGTGGCCGCGTCGACCTCGCCGGCTGCGGTGAGGTCCGATTCGAGCTTGCCGCCGAGCACGATATCGGTGCCGCGGCCCGCCATGTTGGTGGCGATGGTCACGGCGCCGGGCCGTCCTGCCTGGGCGACGATCTGCGCCTCGCGCTCGTGCTGTTTGGCGTTGAGCACCTCGTGGGGGATCTGCTCCGCCTTCAGCAGGCCGGAGAGGAACTCGGAGGTCTCGATGGAGGTCGTGCCGACGAGCACCGGCTGCTCGCGCTCCACGCAGTCGCGGATGTCCTCGATGATCGCCTTGA
>CAZDTG010000546.1:0-1989 GCA_964508005.1 uncultured Steroidobacteraceae bacterium | reverse complement strand
CGGCAAGAAGCGATATTGCTCCTGGCTGCGCACCGTCGCCATCAGCTCGTAGCCGTCCATCCGCGGCATCTCGATGTCGAGCAGAACAGCGGCGGGAATCTGGCGGGCGATGACTTCCAACGCCTCGACACCGTCGCGCGCCGCCTGCACCTCCCACCCGTTCGCCTTGAGCATATTGCTCACAACCCGCCGCACGCTGGGACTGTCATCCACCACCAGCACGTAGGAGTTCTCCGCGCCCGGCGGCAACATCGTGCGGCTGGGCAGGTTCCCGGTCACAGGCCGCTGCGCGACGACGAAATCGCGCCGGGCTGGCCCCTGTGTCACCGGCGGCACAGCCGGAGATGAAGCGGGTGTCACCGCCGTGGGCGCCGTCACCGGCGGCACGGACACACTCGCCGCACCGCCATACGCCGGCATCGGACTCGTCGGGAGCTGCGTCACCGTGGACACTGGCGGCTCCGAAGCCGCTACCTTCGTGGAGCGTGGAGCCGGCGTCGGTGTGGCGGCGGCACGCGGCGTGGAGGCCGACGGCTGCGGCAGCACCACCGTGCCGCGTGGTTGCTGCGCGAGCAGCTCGTTCATCTCCAGAATGAGAATGACCTGCCCATTGCCCAGCACCGCCGCGCCCGCGACGCCCCGAACTTCCCGCAGATGCGGGCCGAGCGGCTTCGAGACGATCTCCTGCTGCGCGACAATAGAGTCCACCAGCAGCGCCATGCGCCGCTTCCCCGCGTTCACCAGCAGCACGGACGACCGCTCGTCCACCGGCCCCTGCTGCACCTTGAGATACCCCGCCAGATGCGCCAGCGGATACCGCTCGCCGCGCAGTTCCACGGCGGGAATCGTGCCCGGTATCTTCTGATAGTAGTCGAGGCGCCCGATCTGGTCTACCACCGCCATCGGGAGTGCCAGCGTCTGCGAGCCGACACGCACCAGCACCGCACGCGCGATCTGAAGGCTGATCGGGAACTTCATCGTAAAGGCGGTTCCCTGATTCACCGACGACTCGACCTCTACGGTCCCGCGCAGCCGGCTCACCGTATCGCGCACCACATCCAGGCCGACGCCGCGCCCGCTCTCCTCCGTCACCGTCTCCGCCGTCGAGACGCCCGGCTGGAAGATGAGGTTCAGCGCCTCTTTCTCGGTTATATTGGCATAGGGGTCAATCCAGCCCCGCGCGATGGCCGTCTCCCGGATCTTATCCGGGTTGATGCCGGCGCCGTCGTCGCGCACGGAGATGACCACCTGGTTTCCCTCGTAGGCGGCGGCGATGAGGATCTTGCCCGCGCGGGCCTTCCCCTCCATCTCGCGCACGTTGGGCCGCTCGATGGCGTGATTGACGGCGTTGCGCACGATATGCAGCAGCGGACCGGCCAATTCCTCATAGACCTTGCGGTCTACCTCTGTATCCATGCCCTCGGCATAGAACTCGATCTCCTTGCCTTCGCGCAGCGCGGACGCGCGAGCGGTTCGGTAGAGCCGCGGCACCAGCGACTGCAACGGCACGAGGCGCGCCTTGAGCAGCCGGTCCTGGAAATCGGACGTCAGCCGGTTCTCGCGCGCGAACGAGGTCTGGCACTCGCGAATGAGTGTTTCCATCTCGTGGCTGAGGGTCGTCGAATCCGCCACACCTTCGCTCAAGCCGCGCGAGAGCCGGTGGAACTCCGTATACCGGTCCAGCTCCAGCTCGTCGAACTCTCGCACATGTTCTTGCGCCGGCTGGAGTCCACCGGATACGCCACGCGGCCCCGATCCCGCCCAGCTCATCGAAGGGTCACGCATCTGTCCGGAGCCGGCTCCTGGCCCGCTGGGCAGCGTCGCCGCCTCGAACCGCGTTTCAAGCTGTCCGCCCACCTCGCGCAACCGCTCGCTCACCACCACCGAATCGCTGACGAGGCGGTTCAGCCGGTCAATGCGCTCTTCGAGAATGGAGCGGTTGATGAGCAGCTCGCCGAAGAGATTGACGAGATCATCGAGCTTGCTCAG
>CAZDTG010000545.1:0-1991 GCA_964508005.1 uncultured Steroidobacteraceae bacterium | reverse complement strand
TGGACAATGACGCTCCGGGTGTGGCCGAGCGCACCTTGCGGCAGATCGAGAGTTGGCCGCCGGGCCTTCCGGTCTTCGGACAGCTCACGCCTTTCCCTTCGACGCCGCTCTACAACCGCCTGGTGGCGGCGGGACGGCTCACACGCCCGCGGCACTGGCTGGAGTTTGCGCCCTACCGGATGGCCCATCAGCCTTTGAGGATGACGATCGCGGAGACACAGGCTGAGTTGGAGCGGGCGTGGGCGGCCTCCTACAGCCCGCAAAGGAATGAGCGGGCGCTCTCATCGATCAGGGATGAGCCGTTTGACTGCCGCGTGATCCACCTCGTGATGCGCCTGTTCTTCCGCGGCATCTACTTCCCGCAGATGACGAAGCGGGCCTGGGTAAAAGTGATCGCCCGGAATCGAAAACCGATTTTCAAGCTGACAAGAGAGGCGGTGAGCCTTTATCGCGCCGCGCGAAAGCATCAGGCCGTGGCCGCGGTGGCGGCGCGCACGTCCAGATAATTGATGAGGACATAATGAAAATTCTGCTGATCAACCCTGAATACCCCGACACCTACTGGAGCTTTCGGCACGCACTCCCGCTCGAGGGCAAACGGTCAGCCTTCCCTCCGCTGGGCCTGTTGACCGTCTCCGCCCTGCTGCCCCGCGCCTGGGAACGGCGGCTGGTTGATCTGAATGTGCGACCGCTGAAACCGGCCGACGTCGAGTGGGCGGACATCGTCTTCGCCACCGCGATGCTGGTGCAGAAGGAGTCGCTACGGAGTGTCGTGGAGAAGTGCAAGGCGCTCGGAAAGCGCGTGGTGATCGGCGGGCCGTATGTGACGACCAGTGCCGAGAACTTACCCGATGCCGATCACGTCTTCCTCGGCGAGGCCGAGGCAACCCTGCCGCAGTTCGTGCAGGACCTGGAGCGTGGTGAGGCCGGGCGGATCTACCAGGCGCCTGAACGTCCGGCGCTCTCCGTCACGCCCGTCCCCGACTTCCGTCTCGCCGACCTCAAGCGCTACAGCGCGATGTCGGTGCAGTACTCGCGCGGCTGCCCCTTCAGTTGCGAGTTCTGCGACATCATCGAGATCTACGGGCGAGTGCCGCGCACCAAGTCGAACCAGCAGATGCTGGCCGAACTCGACGCGCTGCGGGCGACGGGCTGGCGCGGGACCGTCTTCATCGTGGACGACAATTTCATCGGCAACAGGAAGAACGTCCGTGCGCTGCTGCCCGAGCTGGCCGAGTGGCAGGAGAGGAATGGCCGCCCGTTCTCCTTCCTCACCGAGGCGAGCGTCAACCTCGCCGAGGACAACCGCCTGCTCGATGACATGCGGCGCGCCGGCTTCCACCGCGTCTTCCTCGGCATCGAGACGCCGGTGGTGGAGAGTCTCAAAGAGGCTCGCAAGTCTCAGAACACGCGCGGCGATCTGCTCGATTCGGTGAAGAAGATTCAGTCCTACGGGATGGAGGTGATGGCGGGCTTCATCGTCGGGTTCGACTCGGATCCCGAGGACATCTTTGAGCGGCAGATCAGCTTCATCCGCGAGAGCGCCATCCCGCTGGCGATGGTCGGGCTGCTGACGGCGCTGCCGGACACGCAACTCTGGCGGCGGCTCAAGCGGGAGGGGAGGCTGCTCGCGGAAAGCTCCGGCGAGAACACCAACGGCGAACTGAACTTCGTGCCGAAGATGGACGCGGCGCGGCTCGTCGAGGGCTACCGGTCGATCATGCGGACAATTTACAGGCCCGGCGAATACTACGGCCGCGCGCTCGAATGCCTGAAGCGAATGTCAATGGACGGGCCGCAACCGAATAAGCACAACTTCATCACGGGCACGGCGGCGGTGGCGCGCATCGCCCTCAAGCTCGGCGTCATGGACCGCGAGCGGAGGGAGTTCTGGCGCTTCTTCCGCCGGGCCGTGGCCGAGCACCGCGAGGCGTTCGCGGTCTCGATGCGGTTGGCCGCGATGGGCTACCACTTTCGGAAGCTGACGGAGA
>CAZDTG010000544.1:0-1993 GCA_964508005.1 uncultured Steroidobacteraceae bacterium | reverse complement strand
CCCCAGGGGGTGGACCTGAGCGGGCAATGGCGGCTGAACGAGAACCTGAGCGACGACCCGCAGAGAATCGGTGAAGAGTCGAAGGAGCCGCCGCAGAAGGGCACTCCCCCCGGCCGCAATCCGGGCGGCCGCGGCAAGCCCGGCGGCAGCATGCCGGGAATGCCCGGCGGACCCGGCGGCATGGGCCCGGGCGGCGAGAACCTCACGAGCGCCGGTACGCCCGGCTCCAACCTCATGCCCGTCGTGTACGCCCAGGACGCCACTTTACCCCGCGGCGTAAGCGACAGCGGCCCCGCCAAGCCTGCCGCAAGGGCCCGCGACGGCTCCGTGTCCCGCATGCTGGACGCGCCCGCGCTCCTCACCATTTCGCAGTCCGGCTCGAAGCTCGTGGTGAAATCGACGACCGACGGGACCTCCGACGAATACACGGCCGGCGAGCACCGCACGATTCCTTTCGGCCAGACTGAAGCAGACCGCAGCGCCGGCTGGCGCGACACCGCTTTTGTCGTCATCACGAAGGCGAGGAAGGGGCCGAGCAAGGAGGACGACTTCGCGCTCGATTCGGAGGGCCACCTCATCTTCGCCACGCTCATCACCCACGTGAAGAAGGGCCCGATCGACTTCAAGCGCGTTTACGACAGGGTGCGAACGCCCAACTGAGCGGCCGGGCGGCAGTCATTGCCCGGGCGGCCCGGAATGAAACCGCAGCTGCGCGTCGGCGGCCGTAGCCAACTCCGCCTCCGCCCGGGCCAACACCTGCAGCCTGGACTGCCACTCGAGCGGATACCGCTCGCGGGCAAGTCCAACATACAACTCGAAGTGGCGCGCCTCGGAGTCCGCCAGCCGCCCGTAGAAGCGCCCGAGCGGCTCGGGCAAGCGGCCCGCCAGCAGCTCGAACCTCTCGCACGAGCGCGCTTCGATCAGCGCTCCCGACAGCAGCAGGTCCAGCTTTCTCCCCGGCTCGGACGTGCGCAGCTCGCGCCGCAGCCCGGCGGCATAGCGTCCGGGCTTCTGCCGCACGAACGCCACGCCCAGCCCGGTCATCGCCCCCTGCACCTGCTCGAAGTGCCGTAATTCCTCGCGTGCCAGACGCGATAGCGCCAATACCAACCCGGTATCCTCCGGATAGGCGAATATCAGGGCCACCGCGGTGGAGGCCGCTTTCTTCTCGCAGTTGGCATGATCGACGAGCAGCTCACGCCACCCCGCGACCGCGGCGTCGACCCAGGCCGGCGGCGTCGCTGCCAACAGAATGGACGATGCCGGGCTCATTGCGTTGATTCGCTCTTCAGCAGCTGGCGCAACGCGTCTTCCAGCGCGGCCGCGGCCTCGCCGGCGTCCGCAAAACGCTCCTGCGGAGATTTCGCCAACAGCCGGTCCAGGATCGGCTGCAGCGACTCGAACGGCGCCGGCAGGCGCGGCACCGGCTCCTTGCGGTGCTTGTAGATGAGCGCCATGGGATTGTCGGCCTTGTAAGGCTTGTCGCGCACCAGCATCTCGAACAGGATGACACCGAGACTGTAGAGGTCGCTGCGCCCGTCGAGCGGCTCGCCGTGCCCCTGCTCCGGACTCATGTAGTGAGGAGTACCGAAAATCATGCCGCGATCCGTGATTTCGCGAGCCAGCGCCGCGTCCTTCGAAAGGCCGAAATCGATCAGGGCGATGCTGCCGTCATCGCGCAACATGACATTGCCGGGCTTGAGATCCCGATGCAACACGCCGGCGGCATGAATGGCCTGCAGCGCCCGGGCAATCGAGACGGAGTTGTAGAGCGCCCGGCGCACCGACAGTCCCGCGCGCATCCGTCCCCGCAGATCCCCCGCTGCGAAGTACTCCATGACGAGCCACGCATGCTCGTCGCTCACGCCGAGGTCATGCAGGCGCACGATTCCCGGGCTGCGAATGCGCTGGACGATCTCGTATTCCTGCAGAAAGCGCCGGAAGGAATCGTCCAGATCGCTTTGCTCGACGTGCCGGTCGCGAGCCACTTTCA
>CAZDTG010000543.1:0-1998 GCA_964508005.1 uncultured Steroidobacteraceae bacterium | reverse complement strand
ACGCCATGAAGAAGGTGCCCAGCGCGCATCCCAGGATCACGGCGATGCTGGTCCACAGGAGATTGCCGCCGAGCGTGATTCCGAGCACGCCGACCGCAAGGGTGGCGAGGTTCGCATCGCCTGCGAACCAGACGGTCCACAGGTGCCACACCTTCCCGTGCCGCTCGGCACAGGGCACGTAGTCGATCGAGCGTTTCTCGATGAGCGGAGCGTTGGCCATCGGCGAGTCGATCTTATTTCCGGGATTTCACGCGGCGCGAATTTTATTATATTATTACGACGACATTATAAAAGCTAACCGGGCTGCCATGATGCGACAAGTGAGAACGCTGGGACTGCTGGGCACGGGAGTCATCGGCGGCGGTTGGGCGGCCCGCGCGCTGCACTTCGGCATCGACGTCCTGGCCGCGGACGTGAAGCCCGAAATGGAAGGATGGATCCGCGGCGCCGTCGAGAACGCCGAAGGGGCACTCTCCCGGCTGACTTTCGCGCCGCTGCCGCGCAAGGGAACCCTCTCCTTTACGACCGACCTCACCGCGATGGCGCGCCAGGTGGACTTCATTCAGGAGAATATCCCGGAGCAGCTGGAGCTGAAACAGCGAGTGCTGGCCGATGTGAGCCGCCACGCCGGGCCCGATGTCGTCATCGCCTCCAGCACCTCCGGCCTCATGCCGTCCGACCTGCAGCGCGACATGCGAGCTCCCGAGCGCCTTCTGGTCGGGCACCCTTTCAATCCCGTTTACCTGCTTCCCCTCGTGGAACTCGTTGGCGGCACCAAGACTTCCAGCGAGGCGATCGACGCGGCGAGCCGCTTCTATACGGCTATCGGCATGCATCCGCTGCGTGTCCGCCGCGAGATTCCCGGCCACCTCACCGATCGGCTGCAGGAGGCGCTGTGGCGCGAGATCCTGCACCTCGTCAACGACGGAGTCGCAACGACCGGCGAGCTCGACGAGTCGATCGTCTATGGCCCGGGCCTGCGTTGGGCCGCCATGGGCACGAACCTCATCTATCACCTCGCGGGCGGCGAGACCGGCATGCGGCATATGCTGCGGCAATTCGGCCCGTGCCTGAAGTGGCCGTGGACGAAGCTCGAGGCCCCGGAGCTGACCGAGGAGCTGATCGACCGGATGGTCGAGGGCACGCAGGCCCAGGCTGCCGGACGCTCGATTCGCGAAATCGAGCGCCTCCGGGACGATTACCTCGTCGCGATTCAGCAGGTGCTGCGGCAGTTCAACATAGGCGCCGGCTCTACGCTGCGCGCCGTCGAGGAACGGCTCTATCAGCAGAATGCGGCGGCGGCCCGGGCGGGCGACGCGGGCGGGAACGGGGCTGGCCGAGCCGAGGGCCTGCACCGCATGGAGACGCAGGTGCGTCCGGAATGGATCGACTATAACGGGCACATGACCGATTCCCGCTACCTGCAGGTGTTTGGGGATGCGACCGACGCCCTGTTCCGATCCGCGGGAGTGGACGACGCGTACCGCCAGTCCGGCAGGGCCCTGTATACGGTCGAGTCGCACGTGACGCACGGTGCCGAAGCGAAGGTACTCGAGCCTCTCTACGTCCTGACGCGGGTGCTCGGGGTGGATGAGAAGCGAGTGCACCTTTTCCATGGCTTGCATCGGCGGCGGGACGACGCGCTGGTCGCGACGGGCGAGCAGATGTATCTGCATGTGGACGTCCGCGCTGGCAAGGCATCACTCATGGACGCGGCAGTGCGCGGTAGACTCGAGGTGTTACGGGCCGCACAGGCGGCCTTGACGCTTCCCGCGCAGGCCGGCCGGCACGTCGGCATGCCGAGGAATTAGGAAAGCACAATGCCCAAAATCGTCGATCATGAGCAGCGCCGCGACGAGATTGCGCTCGTCGCCTGCCGGGTCGTGGCCGAGCACGGCTTCGACCAGGCCACCATCGTCCGTATCGCGCGCGAGGCCGGTTACACGACGGGCATGGTGGCGCACTACTACGATACGAAGCAGGAGATCGTGATCGCGG
>CAZDTG010000542.1:0-1999 GCA_964508005.1 uncultured Steroidobacteraceae bacterium | reverse complement strand
TGTTCTCCCCCTTCCTGCGCAAACCGTTCAAGAAGGCGCTCGAGGCGGGCATCATTCCGCCGTATCTGCATACCATCGCCGGCACCTGGGGCTCGGTGACCGATCAGGGTGACCTGACCTATCTCAACCTCGTCCATGTACCCGAGATCGACGGCACCGATCCCAACGACCTGACGGTTGGTGAAATGCGGGGCCGTCGCGAGGCGATCTATGCTTTGGAGGCGCTGCGCAAGTTCATGCCGGGCTGCGAGGACGCGAAACTGCGCAATTTTGGAATGACACTCGGCATCCGCGATACGCGCAAGATCGACGCGCTCTATAACCTGACTGGCAGCGATGTGCGTGAGCAGGCCCGGTTCGACGATGCGATTGGCATCTTCCCGGAGTTCATCGACGGGTACGGCATCCTGATCCTGCCCACCACGGGCCGCTACTGGCACGTACCCTACCGCGCGCTCGTGCCCAAAGGCGTCGGCAACCTGCTCGTTGCCGGTCGCTGCATCGGTGGAGACACCGTGTCCCATGCCTCTGCGCGCAACATGATGTGCTGCGCAGTGACCGGGCAGGGAGCAGGAACCGCCGCGGCCATTTCCCTGCAGCGCGGGGAGCCATTCGACAGTCTGGATATCGGCGCCGTACAGAAGGAGCTCGCACGGCAGGGTGCACGGTTCCGGTGAGTTTGTCAGACACTGGCACGCGGACCGATGACGTCCGCAAAACGTCGCCCCTGCGCTGGGGCGTGCTCGGATTGGCCGCGGTCGCCGTCTTCAGCAGTTACTACGAGGCGGATGCGATCGGTCCGATCGCGGACCTGCTGGGGCGCCAGCGCGGTTTCACGCAGCTGCAGATCGGCGACCTGACCGCAGTCATCAGCCTGCCCAACATCCTGCTCGCCGTTTTCAGCGGACTGCTGATCGATCGCTACGGGCCCGCGCGCATCACGCTGTGGGCGGCGGCCATCGGTTGCGTCGGGGCGATACTGACCGCCATCGGGACACCCTACGCGCTCATGTGGATGGGCCGCCTGGTATTCGGGATCAGCGAGGGTGCGATCTTCATTTCGCTGATCGCGACCCTCGCGCAATGGTTCCCGCGCCGCGGAATCGCACTCGCGACAGCCGTGTTCCTCAGCCTGGCCCGCGTGGGATCCTTTTCGCTCGACACCTCGCCAACGTGGGCCCGGCCCCTGTACGAGGCCGGCTGGCAACAACCCCTATGGCTCGGCGCGGGAATTACGGCCTGCGGCCTGGTAGCTGCAGTGGTGCTCTGGCTGCTCGATCCGGCGCACGGGCACCGGACTTCACCGCCGCACCCCGGCGCTCGCACCCCGCACGGCTGGTCCGCGATCTGGACGTTTGATCAGTCCTATTGGTACATCCTTGGACTCCACGTGTTGTACGCGGCAGTTTTCTTTCCCTTCCGTCAGACGTACGCAATCGAATACTTCCAGCACGTCAAAGGCCTGACGCTGCAGCAGGCTGGGAACGTCAACTCCGGGGTCTTTGCCGCAGCCGTCTTCGCGACACCCTTGTTCGGCCTGCTCGCGGACCGCTTCGGCCACCGCGCCCTGCTGCTCACGTTGGGAACAGTGCTTCTGCCCGTTACGTTCGTCGTCCTGGGTCTGACGGACCTCAGTCCCTGGATCTCGACCGTACTCATGGGTTTGAGCTTCTCCCTCGTGCCCGCAATCATTTGGCCCGCAACCACCCTGATCGTGGAGCCGCGGCGGCTGGGCACCGCCCTCGGCCTCATCACTCTGCTGCAGAACGTAGGGCTGTGGAGCTCAAACCGCACTGCCGGCTGGCTGGCGGACAATGCGGGTGCGGGCCCCTCCAATCCGGCGGGCTATGCGGTAATGCTCTGGTTCTTCGGGCTTCTGAGTCTGACGGCGCTCACGTGTGCGGTGCTGCTGTGGCGGCGCGAAAGCGGCCCCAGCGGTCACGGCCTGGAGCTCGCGCGCGCCGAAGAGGTTCCCGACACCATCCGTACGCCCGGCTAG
>CAZDTG010000541.1:0-1999 GCA_964508005.1 uncultured Steroidobacteraceae bacterium | reverse complement strand
GACGGGCACTCCGTAGCGCAGCCGCGAGGGCAGGGCCACCAGCAACCCCTCGAGATGGTGGGCGTGAATCACGTCGAACCGCGAAGCCGCGAGCACCCGCCAGACTTTCACCGCGAGCGCCGGATCGTAGAGCGCCAGCTTGCGCAGGTTGGGGCCTGCAGGCATGCGCCGGTACGAGCGCTTCCTGAAAATCCGGTGCACCGGAAATTCCAGCGACTGGGCGTCATCCGACACGTGATAGGTGATGAGCTCGACGTGGTGGCCGCGCGCGATCAGCGCCTCGGTCAAGCGCTCGATGCGCAGCGGCGTGCCGCGCCGCGCCGGCATCGGGCAAGCCGCGATCATGGCGATGCGAAAACGCGGCACATCGTGTTGCAGCTTCCGCATGGTCACGCCAACAGCCGGCACGGCGGCGGGCAGTACGGATCCCACGACCCTCATCGCTTACGATCCGCGATCAGATGTCCAGGGGCTGCGCCGAAGAGGCGGATTTTGAGCCGTTCCGCGGCTCCGGGAATACCCGGGGCCGCTACCGCGAGCACGTCCACGCCCGCCCGCGCAATGTTCCAGTTGACGGCCCACCATCGTACCAGAGCGGCATAACAAGCCACGCGCTCATTGGGCAACATGCGCTCGTTGCGGACCATCTTCAGATATTCCGCGTACAGGCGCCACGTCGGAAAGCTGACTTTGCCGCGCCTGGAGGCATCGTGCCAGGCTGCACGGTCCGCGGAGCGCACATTGGAGCGCGTATAGCGGTTGGGATGCTCGCGCATTTCCACCAGCGGCGCCGGGAGCTGTATCAGGCGACCCCGGATGGCGAGCTGCGCCAGCAGGGCCCGATCTGCTCCGTGGAAGCTTCCGTGCAGCAGGGATCTCTGCAGCGTCGCCCGGCGGATGAGGCCGAAGAAGTCGACACACGAATGGGATTGCAACACCATCCAGGCGAAGCGGGCCGCGGCGGATTGCGAGTCCGCGAGCGCGAGACCCGAGTTGTACAGGCCGATGGGCGCGCCATTCTGGTCGATGTAGGAAACGACGGAATTGCACAACACCGCGTCGCTGCGCTCATCGAGGACCCGTACCGTCTTCGCGAGATACGACGGCGTGATGCGGTCATCGTGCGCCAGCCATTTGAAGTAGCGGCCGCGGGCGTGGCTGAAGGCGAGGTTGTAATTGGGAGCGGCCCCGAGATTGTGCGGATTGCGGAAATAGCGGACGCGGCTGTCGCGCGCCGCGTAGTGCTGGCAGATCTCGGCCGTGCGGTCGGTCGAGGCGTTGTCGCAGATGATCAGCTCGAGATCCTCGCAGGTCTGCGCCAGCACCGAGCTGATGGCCGCCTCGAGAAAAGTCTCGCCGTTGAAAACCGGCAACCCTACGCTTACGCTGGGAGCCCGCGCGCCGGCGTCGACTGTATCGTTCATATGATCCTCGCGGCCATGACCGAAGACCCCCCTGTCGAGGAGTAACGTTCCGCGAGCAAATTACGTTCCGCACAGGCAGCGCTTTCGCCCCCAGGCGGCGGCGCGTGCCTGGCGACGGGCATCTCGGGGCGCGTAACCCCCCGGATGTCAAGGAAACTTGATCTTTCCACCCCCAGCTGGACCGGGACCGATAGCGCCGGCACCGACTTCAGGAACCACGATGCGGGAGGCGGCCTCGCGCCGCATCTCCCGGGCCTCGTCGATCGCCTGCTCCAGGGCAACCTTCACGCCTTCCGGGAATTTCTGCAGGGCTTCGGCGAGTGTGGCGGCCTCGATCTCGAACACGAGCGGCAGGACGCCGGCGGGCGTCAAAAGCTGCGTCTGACCGGAGAACAGCACCGGCCGCGACGGATCGGTCGCCCCATCGAGGGTCACGGGCGTGAGGCGGCGGATCGTGCCGGCCCGGCGATCGGTGAAAATCTCTTCCCGGTACATCGCCGCCGGGTCGAGACGGACGTCAGGAAGATCGTTCTGCGCTGCCATGTCAGTTCAATTGCCTTCTTGAGACGGAGTTC
>CAZDTG010000540.1:0-2004 GCA_964508005.1 uncultured Steroidobacteraceae bacterium | reverse complement strand
CTCGAGAAGCGCTGGCCGAACATGTCGCCGCCGTAATAGCCCCAGTCACTGGCGGCCGGCGATTGCGCGAGCGCCGTGCCGGCCGCCGCGACCATACAGGCGGCCGTGGCGATTAGAATGGTGGCCCGGAAGGCATGGCTCGCGGCGGTGGCCGCACACAGGAGGGCGCGGCTGGAGTGGTTGCTCATTGATGAATTATCGACGACAGCGGCCGCCCGCGGCGAGAGCTCTGCGTCTAACCGTGCCCAAGGTCGAGTTTCCGTGGCTGCATGCTGGTATTCTTAGTACCGTGATTTCACCACGGGCGGTCAGGCCCCGTCTCGGGGTATTCAGCGTTTTTTGTGCCGTTTTCTGGCTTGCGGTCTCGACCGCCGCTCCTGCCCAGGAGACCCCGGCGACGGCTCCTTCCGAGGTGTCCCCGCCTCCTCACAGGCCCCGTATCGGGCTCGTTCTTTCGGGCGGCGGCGCGCGCGGTGTTGCGCATATCGGCGTATTGAAGGTGCTGGAACAGCAGCGCGTGCCGATCGATGCCATTGCCGGTACGAGTATGGGCGCCGTCGTGGGGGGTCTCTACGCGAGCGGCCTCAGCGCGAGTGAGATCGAGAGGATCATGACCTCGCTCAACTGGCAGGACGCCTTCCGCGACCGGCCGCCGCGCGAGGACCTCACGCTGCGGCGCAAGCAGGAAGATCAGAGCTTTCTGGTCAAGTTTCCGCTGGGCATCCGCGGCCACAAGGTGTTGCTGCCCAAGGGCCTGGTCCAGGGGCAGCGCCTGAACCAGATGCTGCGGCGTCTCACCCTGCCGGTGGCGCGCATCACCGATTTCGACGAGCTGCCCACGCCATTCCGGGCCCTGGCGACGGATCTCGAAACCGGAGAGGCCGTCACGATGGACTCGGGAGATCTCACGAGCGCGATGCGCGCGAGCATGTCCGCGCCGGGAGTTTTCGCTCCCGTCGAGCGCGATGGGCGCCTGCTCGTCGACGGCGGGATCAGCGAGAACCTGCCGGTCGACATCGCGCGCTCCATGGGAGTGGACATACTCATCGTGGTGGATGTCGGATCGCCGCTGCTGAAGCGTGACAAGCTCAACAGCGTGCCGGTGATCTCGAACCAGATGATCGCGATTCTGATCCAGCGCAACTCGAAAGAGCAGCTCGAGAAGCTCGGCGCCCACGACATCCTGATCTCACCTGCGTTAGGCGACACGTCGTCGTTCGACTTCGGCAACGTGAAGCGCGTGATCGCCGTCGGGGAGCGCGCGGCGCACGCTTCGGAGCAGCGTTTCGCCGGCCTCGCAATGACTCCACACGAGGCGGACCTGTATGCCGAGCGTCGCGAGGCCTTGCGCCAGACGACGCCCCCGCGCATCGATTTCGTACAGGTGGACTCCGGCTCGAAAGACTACTCCGAACGGCTCAACAGCCTGTTCGATGACCTCACCGGCAAGCCCCTCGATCCGGACGCGCTCGCGCGTCGCATGACGACGCTCTATGGCGAGGGGAGTCTCGATACCCTCGATTACCAGGTGGTGCAGGAAAACAACCATTACGGACTCTCGCTCGATGCACGGGGTAACTCGATAGGCCCGAACTATGTGCGCTTCGGCCTCAGCCTGCAGGAGGACTTCCAGGGCACTTCGACCTACGACGCCGCAATGCGCTTCGTGATGTCGGACATCACGCGCTCGGGCGGCGAATTCGTCTGGGATCTGCAGGTCGGCCAGACATCCCTCGTCGCCACCGACGTGTTCGTGCCTCTCAAGCAGTTTTCCGGTTGGTTCATCGATCCACACGGAAGGGTCGCGGCCAGCAACGTCCCCTGGTTCGGGATTCAAAGCAACAGCAACACCGTCGCGCAGACCGAGATTGCCCAGTACCGGTTGCACACCTACGAGTATGGCGTCGATTTCGGCAAGCAGTTCGGCAACTGGGGCGAGATCCGCACCGGCATCCAGCGCGAGCAAGGCCGCTCGCACCTCGAGATCGGCGATCCGACCGATCC
>CAZDTG010000539.1:0-2016 GCA_964508005.1 uncultured Steroidobacteraceae bacterium | reverse complement strand
TTGACGCTCTCGAGCGCCATCCTCGTCTCCATGGTCGTGTCCCTGACGACGACGCCGACGATGTGTGCGCGCGTGCTACGTTCAGAGAAGGATGTAAAGCATGGACGGCTGTACCTCTGGAGCGAGCGGATGTTCGGGCATCTGCTCGGAGGCTACCGGCGCAGCCTGACCTGGGTGCTGGACCACCCCGCACTGATCATGACCATTTTCGTGCTGACGCTGGGGCTCAACGTTCTGCTCATCAACACGATTCCGAAGGGGTTCTTCCCACAGCAGGATACTGGCGTGATCTCAGGCGGGATGCAGGGACAGCAGGACGCTTCCTTCGCCCTGATGCGCAACGCCTTGAAACAATCGGTCGATGTCATCAAGGCCGACCCCGGCGTGCAGAACGTCATGGGATTCACGGGCGGCTCGGGCGCAACCAACACCGCGAACGAGTTCATCGCGCTCAAGCCCCTCAACGAGCGCACCAGGAGCGCGGCGCAGATCATCAACGAGCTGCGGCCCAAACTGACGCGCTTGACGGGGGCGAACACGTACCTGCAGGCCGTACAGGACATCCGGATCGGCGGCCGGCAGTCCAACGCCCAGTTTCAATACACACTGCAGGCCGAGACCTCCGCAGATCTGCAGAAATACGGGCCGCAACTGCTGAACGCGCTGCGCAAGGCACCCGGCTTCCAGGATGTGAACACTGACCAGCAGAACAACGGTCTGCAGGCTCTGTTGACGTACGACCGGCCAACGGCAGCGCGGCTCGGACTCACCCCCCAGATCATCGACAACACGCTTTATGACGCCTTCGGACAATCCGAAGTCTCCACGATCTACACACAGCTCAATCAGTATTACGTCGTGATGGAGGTGGCGCCGAAGTATTGGCAGTCGCCGCATGGGCTCGATGACGTGTATCTCGTCCCGAGCACGGGCCCGGTCCCGAACACGGGCGGGGGCGCCGTTCCGATGAACACCGTAACGCATTACACGCCGGCCACGGCGCCGCTGGTCGTGAACCATACGGGCCTGTTTCCGTCCGTCACCGTATCGTTCAACCTGGCTCCGGGCGTCTCGCTCGGCCAGGCGAGCCAGGAAATCCAGCAGGTTCGACAGCACCTGAATATGCCAACGGCGATCCACGGGCAGTATTCCGGGACTCTGCAGGCATTCCAGCAGTCGCTCAAGACCGAG
Source organism: uncultured Steroidobacteraceae bacterium (assembly GCA_964508005.1). GTDB lineage: Bacteria > Pseudomonadota > Gammaproteobacteria > Steroidobacterales > Steroidobacteraceae > 13-2-20CM-66-19. The sequence goes on along the minus strand of CAZDTG010000539.1, from coordinate 825 downwards.
CCCTACCTGATCCTGACAGCGCTGGTTGCGGTTTACATCGTGCTCGGCATCCTCTATGAGAGTCTCGTTCACCCGCTCACCATACTGTCCACCCTGCCGCCGGCGAGTGTGGGCGCGATTCTGGCGCTGCAGATCACGCATTCCGAGCTCGATGTGATGTCGATCATCGGCATCATTCTGCTCATCGGTATCGTGAAGAAGAACGCGATCATGATGATCGACTTCGCCCTGAGCGCGGAGCGCAACGAGGGCAAGAGCACGCGCGATTCCATCTTCGAGGCTTCGACCCTGCGCTTCCGGCCGATTCTCATGACGACCATGGCCGCTCTGTTCGGAGCCGTGCCGCTTGCCCTCGGCACCGGCATGGGCTCGGAGTTGCGCCGGCCGTTGGGTATTTCGATCATTGGCGGCCTGATCGTCAGCCAGGTACTGACCCTCTATACCACCCCTGTCATCTACCTCCTGATGGATACCCTGAGGCTCAAGATCCAGGGATGGCGGCGTCGGGGCGGCCAAGTCGCGGAGGCCGCGGGTTAGACCCGCGGGAGAACCCATGAGCAGCAGCTGTCAGATCACCCTCGTGGCGGCCGTCGTGACCGCCGTCCTCGTCGCGGGATGCGTTGGACCGCCGTATGTGAAGCCTGAGGTCGACAGTCCTGCAGCCTTCAAGGAGAGCTCTGCCGCCGCCTACGCTGGCGCCGACCCCGGTGCGTGGCAGCCCGCACAGCCGCAAGACGCCGTGCTGAAAGGGAAATGGTGGGAGGTCTTCGGTGAGCCGGAGCTCAACGCGCTCGAAGAGCAGTTGAACATCGACAACCAGAACAT
>CAZDTG010000538.1:0-2021 GCA_964508005.1 uncultured Steroidobacteraceae bacterium | reverse complement strand
TTTTCGGCGCGGCCGCCTGCAGCGCCCCGGTATCGGCGCCCCGCAGCTGATCCAGAATCGCCGGATTCTCGAGCGTCGAGACGTCCTGCGTGATCTCCTCGCCGCGAGCCACCGCTTTCAACAGCCGCCGCATGATCTTGCCCGAGCGCGTCTTCGGCAGGTTGTCGGCGAAGCGGATCTCGTCCGGCTTCGCAATCGCCCCGAGCTGCTCTGCCACCCAGTCACGCAGCTCCTTGCGGAGCGCGCTCGTGTCACCCGTGGGACGTTGGCCGCGACACACCACGTAGGCAAACACCGACTCGCCCTTGATGTCGTGAGGCTTGCCGACGACGGCGGCCTCCGCGACCCGCGGATGCGCGACGAGCGCCGATTCGATTTCCATGGTGCCGAGGCGGTGCCCGGCCACATTGAGCACATCGTCGATGCGCCCCATGATCCAGTAATAGCCGTCCTTGTCGCGATGCGCGCTATCGCCGGCGACATAGTAGCGCTCGTTGAATTTGTCCCAATACGCGGAAATATAACGACTGTTGTCGCCCCACAGGGTGCGCAGCATCGACGGCCACGGCTTCCTGATGACGAGATAACCGCCCGCATCCGCACCCTTGACCGGATTGCCCTGGTCGTCGACGATGTCGACATCGATTCCCGGGAGCGGCTGCGTGCACGAGCCCGGCTTTGTCGCGGTCACGCTGGGGATCGGCGAGATGAGAATCGCGCCGGTCTCGGTCTGCCACCAGGTATCGACGATCGGACAGCGCTCGCCGCCGATCACCCGGTGATACCACATCCAGGCCTCCGGATTGATCGGCTCGCCGACACTGCCGAGCAGACGCAACCGTGACAGGTTGTAGCGTGCGGGCAGCTCGTCACCGAGCTTCATGAGGGCCCGGATCGCCGTGGGCGCCGTGTAGAAGATGGAGACGCCGTGATCCTGACAGATCTTCCAGAACCGTCCGCCGTCGGGGAAGACAGGCGCGCCTTCGTACAACACGACGGTGGCTCCCGCGGCCAGCGGACCGTATGCCACATAAGTATGTCCGGTGACCCAGCCCACATCCGCGGTACACCAGAAGACATCGTCATCGCGCAGATCGAAAACCCACTGCGACGTCAGCTTTGCGCCGAGCAGGTAACCGCCGGTCGAGTGCTGAATGCCCTTCGGCTTGCCGGTGGACCCGGACGTGTATAGAAGGAACAGGGGGTGCTCGGCTTCAACCCACTCCGGGTCGCAAACGGGCGACACCCCGGCAATTGCGTCGTGCCACCATACGTCGCGTTTTCCATGCATGGGCACGGGCTTGCCCGTACGTCGATACACGATTACGCGCTCCACAGTCGGACAGCCTGCAGCCAGTGCCTTGTCGGTCGCCGCCTTGAGCTCGACCACGCTGCCGCCACGCCAGCCGCCATCGGCAGTGATCACGAGTCTGGCCCCGGTATCCTCGATGCGGTCCTTGAGCGCCGGTGCCGAGAAACCCCCAAACACGACCGAATGGATGGCGCCGATGCGATTGCACGCATGCATCGCGATGACTGCCTCGGGAACGAGCGGCATGTAGATGATCACCCGGTCGCCGCTCTCGAGGCCCTGTGCCTTGAGCGCGTTCGCGAACCGGCACACTTCCTCATGCAGCTCGCGATAGCTCAGGCGGCGGACGTCGCCGGGCTCCCCCTCGAAGATCAACGCCGTCTTGTTACCCCGCTCGGCCAGATGGACATCGAGGCAGTTGTACGAGACGTTGAGCCGCCCATCCGTGAACCAGCGATAGTTTGGCGCGCGCGAATCGTCCAGCGCTACGGTGAACGGTTTGTGCCAGTGGAGCGCCTTGCGAGCCATCTCCGCCCAGAAGCCGACGTGGTCTTTGGCCGCATGCTTCCTGAGCTTGTCTACGTCGGCCGGCTTGAGCCGGGCCCGCTTGGTAAATTCGGGCGGCGGCGCAAATGAGCGCTCCTCCAGCAGGACCGACACGATATTCTTATTCGCCATGGTGTTCCCCTCGAAGACATCAGCGGCATGT
>CAZDTG010000537.1:0-2023 GCA_964508005.1 uncultured Steroidobacteraceae bacterium | reverse complement strand
TGGAGCGGGCCCGACTCCAGGCCGACGTAGCAAAGCAACGCGTGCGCATCGCGAAGGAAGAATTGAAGCGCGCGCGTAAGCGACTGAAGGAAGCGAAGCGCGAAGCGCGGCGTGCGCGCAAGCAAGCGGCCTCGGCGCGCAAGGTCTGGAAGCAGGAGCTGCGCGCCAGCAAGGATGCCGCCGGCGCGAACGGACAGACGAAGCGGGCCGCGGGCGGCCAGGCGCCGCGCGCGAAGAAGAAAGAAAAGCTCGAGAAACAAAAGCCGGCAAAGCAGGCCGTGCGGGCGGCAGCTGCCGAGAAGGCCCGCAAGCGGGCGTCCAAACCGAAAGGAAAAGGCGCGCCGGGCGCCACGGCACGGAGCCCGAGAACGAACCCGCCGAAGGCGGTGCAGCCGGCGCAAACGAGCCCGAAGCGCACGTCCAACACGCCCAGCGTGAAGCGCACGGATGCGAACGCCGGCCAGCCGGCACAACAGCAACTCGCACCAATACCAACACCGCGAGCGGGTAAACAAACCGAAGCGAACGCCGGCGCCGCAGTGACGCCGGCAGCGAATTCGGAAGAGCTCGCCACGCCCGACAGCGCAGCCACGAACGGCGCCGCGGTCGAGCACGGGACTTGACGCGCACCTGACTGCTGTTTCCGCAAGCCCGCCAGGAGACTGAACATGCAAGATGAGCGAATCCGTGAGCGCGCGGCGCTCGCCGGCGCCAGAGCCTCCGCTAGCAACATCAGGGTGGCTCCGTCGAGCTCCCGCATGCTCACGAGCTACCTGTCGGATATCGAACAGCTGCTCGATGAGCAGCGCTGGGAAACCGCGCTGCGCGAGGCGCTCGAGCTGCCGCAGATCGCGGCGGCATTGAGCGATGCGCAGCTCAGCGCGTCCGGCGAGCGCGTCAAAGCCTGGTGTGACGAGTGGATCCGTCCGCAGGACCCGGATCGAAACGCCACAGGCCCCGACTACGAGCGGGTGAGCGCGACCGTTCTCACACGCACCGCGGGCGATGAAGATCCCATGGTCCCCTCTCTTGCCCTGAAACGCCTGCGCTTACGGCGCCACGTCCGCATGCCGCCGCGGGGATTCAGCGCCGGCCGCAGCGGAACTCTCCCTCCCGAAGGCAGCAGTGCGGTCGAGACTTGCAGCATCCTCGTCGAAGCTGCCCGTCGCTGGTACGCACATAGCGCCGTCCATGATCCCACCGTGCAGGCGAATCTCGCGCGGTTGGCGGTCCTGAGATAGCGGGTCGCCCATCCACGTCCGCGGCTCTGCCGAAGGCACGGCGCGCGCCTGACGGCGCGCTGTGTGGCGTCCGTCTAACGAATCCGCACGGCGGCATCGTCCACGCCACAGGACAGCAGCTGCGGGGGCCTCCGGCCAAGCCCTCTGTCTGAATAGTCGTTCAACGCGGTCAAAAGGGGCTCTCACCCTATAAGTCAGGATATGTAGTGGCGCTAACAGCATAATTCTTAAATAGATTAAGTTCGCTTAGCGGTAATCCTTGCATCGTGTCGGGGCTTGATGGAATATAGGCCGAGTGAGGGGGCCCATAACATTGAGTGGCTGTTCAATGCCCCAGTCTGGCGGCGGTCTGAAAGCAACCTCAACGACCCGCGTGGTGCGCGATCCGTTGCGTGTGGGCGTCATTCTGGCGGAGCACTTCACACTCTCTGCCTTCGCGGTCTTCATCGATCACTTGCGCCTGGCGGCGGACGAGGGCGACCGCAGCCGGCCGGTGCACGTGCAGTGGTCGATCATGGCCAACCGGCAGGAATCGGTGCCCGCGAGCTGCGGCGTCCTGATCGAGCCGACCAGCCGCTTTCTAGCGCCCGAATCCCTCGACTATGTAGTCGTGATCGGCGGCCTCCTCCATGCAGGACCGCAGATCGACGACGCGACGACCCGCTATCTGCGTGAGGTCGCCGAGACCCGCGTGCCCCTGATCGGCATCTGCACCGGGAGCTTCATACTCTGCCGGGCCGGGCTGATGCGCGGGCGGCGCTCCTGTGTGAGCTGGTACCACT
>CAZDTG010000536.1:0-2025 GCA_964508005.1 uncultured Steroidobacteraceae bacterium | reverse complement strand
CGCTGGCATTGACGATGTAGACACCCGGACGCTCGACGTGGATATCTTTGTGCGTCACGGTAGCCGGGTCGGTGGTGAACTCGCCAACGATCTCCTCGAGGATGTCTTCGAGGGTGACCAGACCTTCGATGTCGCCGTACTCATTCACCACGAACGCGAGGCGCCGGCGGTTGCGCTGGAACTGCGAGAGCTGCACGTTCAGCGAGGTCTCTTCGGGCACGAAGTAAGGCTCGCGATTGCGGGCGATCTCGACGAGGCGATCACGGGTCAAAGTGCCGCGTGCCAGCTCGTGGGCGACGCGTTTCATGTGGAGGATGCCGACGAGGTTATCCAGCTCGCCATCGTATACAGGGAGGCGTGTGTGCGGCGTCTGGCGCAACTGATCGAGGATGTCGTCCCAGTTGTCCCGAACGTCGATGGCCGCGATCTCCTGCCGCGGGATCATGATGTCGTTTACGGTGATCTGCCCCAGGTCGAGGATCGATAGCAGCATCTGACGGTGGCGGGCAGGGATCATCGGCCCAGCCTCAGCGACGACGGTACGCAGCTCTTCGGAGCTCAGCGCATGGTTCGCGCGGGTCGACCGGCCCACGCCGAAGATCCGCAGAAACCCGTAGGCCATCTTGTTGGTGAGCCAAAGGAGGGGACGGGCGACGAGGACCAGGACCCGATAGATGCGGGCCGCACCGAGGGCGACGGATTCGGGATGCGTTGCCGCATAGATTTTCGGTGCGAGCTCGCAGAAGACGATCACGATGACGGTGAGCGCGAAGCCCGTGATCGGGACGGCCCACCCATAGCCGGTCCGCTGCGCAAGGATCGTAGCGATTGCTGACGCAAAGACACTGGCGCCCGCCAGGATGACGAGGTTCGCGCCGAGCCAGTCGTCTGGCTTCGACAGCAGGCGCTCGAGAACCCTCGCGGTCGGCTGCCCCGACTGTGCCCGATGCCGGATCCGATACCGGTTGAGGGACAGCATCGCCACCTCGGTACCGGAGGAGAAGGCGATGATGACCAGCAAAACGAGCAGCGCCAGCAGCAGCGTCGTTGTCGGAGCGTCGTTCAAGGCAGCATCCTCGATCGGGGCGGCCCGCGGGCAGCGCGGGTTACCCCCTGTTTCTTCCAAGTGCTTAGCATAGGGTCCACGGGCGGCCAAGGAACCGGAAAATCGCCGGCTTGCCCCTATAATTGGATCTCTCTTCTCTCCCAGCGGATCCCCCATGTTCGACAATCTCACCGCCCGCCTGGCCCGCAGCATCGAGAGCCTGCGCGGCCGCGGCCGAATCACGGACGAAAACATCGCCGAGACCCTGCGCGAGGTGCGTGTGGCGCTGCTCGAGGCGGATGTGGCGCTGCCCGTCGTGAAGGCATTCATTGACGGGGTCAAGGCCAAGGCGGTGGGTGCCGAGGTCGCATCGAGCCTCACGCCGGGGCAGGCGCTCATCGGCATCCTGCACAAGGAGCTGGTCGAGCTCATGGGCGGACCGCGCGCCGGTTTCAATCTGCGCGCGCAACCCCCCATCGTCGTCTTGCTGGCCGGCCTGCAGGGCGCCGGCAAGACCACCACGGCCGCGAAGCTCGCGCGCTGGCTGATCGAGCGCGAGAAGAAACGCGTGCTGCTGGTGAGCACTGACATACGCCGGCCGGCTGCGATTCTTCAGCTCCAACGCCTGGCCGAGCAGGTGAACGCGCAGTTCTTCCCCTCGAACGCGTCCGATCCAGCGGCGAACATCGCGAGGGATGCCCTGGAACAGGCCAAGCGCGGCGTGTTCGACGTGCTCATCGTCGACACTGCCGGACGCCTTCACGTCGATGAAAGCCTCATGGCGGAGGTCCGTGAGATTGACGCCGCGGTCCACTCGACGGAACGCCTGTTCGTAGTCGACTCCATGGCCGGACAGGACGCGGTGAACGCAGCCCGGGCATTCGGCGCGGCCCTCGATCTCACGGGCGTGATCCTTACGAAAGCTGACGGTGATGCCCGGGGCGGTGCCGCGCTTTCGGTGCGGCATATCACGGGTAAAC
>CAZDTG010000535.1:0-2026 GCA_964508005.1 uncultured Steroidobacteraceae bacterium | reverse complement strand
GTCTGCCGGATCCTGACCGAGGCGGATGTGCGGGTGCTCAACGGCGAGGCCTACGAGATTCACGGTCTCGGCATTGCCGGAGCGAAGGGGTTTTCCGGCGGATACGGGCGCGCGACGCTCGGTGCCTGGGGCGAGCCGGCGACGAAGCGCTTCGTGCAGGAGGCGATCGATGAGGCCATCAAGCTCGAGGGCGCGCTGGCGCGGTTGCGCACGGAGCGGCGCATCGCACTGCTCCACTACTCGCCCATCCGCATGACCGTCGAGGGCGAGCCGCCGGAGATCATTTCCTACCTCGGCACGAGCCGGCTCGAGGAGCCGATCAACCGTCACCCCGTCGACTATGTTTTCCACGGGCACGCGCACCATGGTGCGCTCGAAGGGCGCACGAGCACCGGAGTTCCGGTCTACAACGTGGCGATGCCGCTGCTGCTGCAGAAGTTTCCCGGGCGGCCGCCGTTCCGTGTGGTCGAGCTGGAGGCGGCGCCGGCTTCGGAGACCGCCGCGGCTCTGGAGGTCGCCGCGAAATCCGGCAACGCGCGCCAGCCGCCGATCGGCAGCAGCGCACAGACCATCAAGAGGTAGGCGAACCGGGGGCCCGCGGACCGAAAGCGCACGAGTGTGCGGTGCCGGCTTGCCGCGCGGCATCCCCGAGAGCCACGAGACCATCTTACGCAGATCGGAAATGTGCGGCGCGGCGCGTTTCCCGCCGTTCGTCGGCGGCCTGAGCACGCGCCCCGCAAAAAATGGTTAAGCTTCGTGTCCTCCCGGCGCAGCAGCGAGAATTCACGGTGGCGAGTCCCTACATCGAGCGAATCCTGAAAGCGCGCGTCTATGACGTGGCTATCGAGTCACCGCTGGACGATGCGCCGCGCCTGTCGCGCCGGCTGAATAACCGTGTGATGTTGAAGCGCGAGGATTTGCAGCCGGTGTTCTCATTCAAGCTGCGAGGCGCCTATAACCGCATCGCACACCTGTCGGAAGCCACCGCAAAGCGCGGCGTCGTGTGCGCGTCGGCCGGCAACCACGCGCAGGGTGTGGCGCTGGCCGCGAAGCGACGCGGTATCCCGGCAGTGATCGTGATGCCGCAGACGACCCCGCACATCAAGGTGCAGGCCGTGATGGATCTGGGCGGCGAAGTCGTGCTGCATGGAGACGATTACGACAGCGCGCTCGAGCGCGCGCTGGCCCTGGCTCGCGAGCGCAATCTCATATTCGTTCACGCATTCGACGACCCCGACGTGATCGCGGGCCAGGGGACCATCGGCGTCGAGGTGCTGCGGCAGACGGGCGGTAACATCGATGCCATCTTCGTGCCGGTCGGCGGCGGCGGCCTGATCTCGGGCATCGCCGTCTATGTGAAATACCTGTATCCCAACATCAGGGTCATCGGTGTCGAGCCGGAAGATGCCGCCAGCATGTACGAATCGCTCAAGGCGGGAAAACGCGTGAGTCTCGACCGTGTCGGCATATTCGCCGACGGCGTGGCGGTGAAGCGTGTTGGCGAGGAGACTTACAACCTGTGCCGCGCCCATGTCGATGAGATCCTGCTGCTGGATACCGACGAGATCTGCGCCGCGATCCAGGACGTGTTCGAGGATACGCGCTCGATCGTCGAGCCGGCGGGGGCGCTCGCGGTGGCGGGCATCAAGAAGTTCGTCGCGCGCGAAGGCTGGAAAGACAAGCGGCTGGTGGCCATCAACAGCGGCGCCAACATGAACTTCGACCGGTTGCGCCACGTCTCCGAGCGCGCCGACCTGGGCGGGGAGCGCGAGGCGCTGCTCGCCGTGACCATTCCGGAGCAGCCCGGCAGTTTCCTGCGCCTGTGCGAGACGCTCGGCAGCCGCAGCGTCACCGAGTTCAGCTACCGCTACGAGAGCTCCAAGGGCGCACAGCTCTTTGTCGGCTTCAGCCTCACGCAGGGACGTGCCGAGCGGGATGCGGTGGTCAAAAGCCTGCGTGACGCGCAGTACACCGTGACCGACATGACGGACAACGAGATCGCCAAGCTGCACGTGCGCTACATGGT
>CAZDTG010000534.1:0-2028 GCA_964508005.1 uncultured Steroidobacteraceae bacterium | reverse complement strand
TCGTGAAACAACGAGGCCTTCCACGAATTCCACAACTTCGGATTCGTGCCGCGCACGTCCGCGCAGGTCAACGCGTACAGGTAGTCGAGATGGTTCTCGTCGCCCACCTTGCGCGCGAACGCATTGATGACCTGCGGATCGCTGATGTCCTGCTTCTGGGAGGTGATCGAGAGCTCGAGATGGTTGCGCACCAGCCAGGCGACCAGCCGCGCATCGTAAGGGGAGAGCCCCTGTTCGAGGCAGAACGCCTCCGCATCGACACCTCCCAGCTCCGAGTGATCGCCCCCGCGCCCCTTGGCGATGTCATGGAACAACGCCGCCAGGTAGGCGATCTCGGGCTTCGGCAGCTGCTGCATGACCCGGGACGCCTCGGGCACCTCGTGGTCATAGCGCGGGATGGCGAACCGCCTCAGGTTACTCACCACGAACAGCGTATGCGCATCGACCGTATACGCATGGAACAAGTCATACTGCATGCGCCCGACGATCCGCCCGAAGGCCGGGATGTAACGCCCGAGCACGCCATAGGTATTCATCCGGCGCAGCTCGTGCGTCACGCCGATCGGCGAGCGCAGAATCTCCAGGAACAGGCGGTGGTGCCGCGGGTTCTGCCGGAACTCCTCGTCAATGAGCCACAGGCTGCGCGCGACCGCACGCATCGTCGAGGCCCGCACCCCGTTGATCTCCGGATTCTGCTGCAGCAGCACGAACAGCTCGAGCAGCGTCGAGGGCGTGCGGGCGAACACGTCGTCGCTGACGGCCTCGAGCGACCCGTTGCGGATCTGAAACCGCGGATTCAACGGCCGCGGCGGCTCGCTCTCGTTCAGGATCGCCTCGCGGAACAGCTGCAACAGCAGCTCGTTCAACAGGCTCACGTCCATGACAGTGCGGTAGTAGCGCTGCATGAACTGCTCGACCGCCAACGTATAGGAGGCGTCCTCGTAGCCGAAGGTCTGCGCGAGCCGGATCTGGTGATCGAAGAGCAGCCGGTCCTCGCGCCGCCCCGTGATCACGTGCAGTCCGAACCGCACTTTCCACAATACCGCCTGCGCCTGTTTGAGCCGCCGCAGCTCAGCGCTGCTCAGAAAGCCGCGCGTCACGAGGCCGTCCAGGGTGTCGGAACCGAAATGCCGCTTGGCGACCCAGGCGATCGTCTGGATGTCGCGCAGCCCGCCGGGGCCCGTCTTGACGTTCGGCTCGAGGTTGTAGGCCGTGTCATGGGCCTTGAGGTGGCGCTCGGCCTGCTCGCGCACCTTGGCCTCGAAGAACTCCTTCACGGGCCAGACTTTCTCGGGGCCAAGCGCCGCGCGCATCGAGGCCAGCAGCTCCTCATTTCCCGCCAGCAGCCGTGCCTCGATCAACGTCGTCATCACACTGACATCGGCCGCGCTCTCCTGCGTGCATTCCTCGACCGTACGGACGCTATGCCCGACTTCGAGCCCGATATCCCACAGGAAGGCAACGAGCCGCTCGACCATCCCGCGTCCCGGCGTTTCCGGCGGCGCAGGCACGAGCAACAGGATGTCGATGTCGGAGCAGGGGTGCAGCTCCCCGCGCCCATAGCCGCCAACAGCGACCAGCGCCCACGAAGCCGTCTCTGGAATAGCGTGCGCCCGCCACACCTCGCGCAGAACGATATCGACGAGCGCCGCGCGCGCGTGCACCAGTGCTTCGACGGGCTCTTCCGCGATAAAGCGGGCCTTCAACTCCTCATGCGCATGCCGCAGGAGCTCACGATGTGCAATCGGCGATCCCTGCGCTTCGGCGAGTAGAACCGGTAAACGGTTTAAAAGCGGCCACGGCGCACTCCACGATGTCGCCGGGAGTGCGTCTTCGAGGAGGTCCGTATCACTGGCGCTCATTCCGGATTCAGTGCGGCCGGCTCTTCGAGCCGAGCGTGAGCACTTCGACGCCTGACTCCGTCACGAGCACCGTGTGCTCCCACTGCGCCGAGAGCGAGTGATCCTTGGTCACCACCGTCCACCCATCCGGCAGCAGCCGCACGTGCCGCTTGCCCGCGTTCACCAT
>CAZDTG010000533.1:0-2040 GCA_964508005.1 uncultured Steroidobacteraceae bacterium | reverse complement strand
GAGCTGTTGCGCAGCTCGTTCGAGAACATCATTCGCAATGCCGTCCGCTACAGCCCCCCGGGCGCGCAGGTCGGGATCACGGCGCGCCGCATGAAAGGCCCAACGCAGGATGAGGAGTGCGTGGAAGTCATCGTCTACGACCAGGGTCCGGGCGTCCCCGAGAAAGACCTCGAGCTCATTTTCGAGCCGTTCTATCGAGTCGATGCAGCGCGCGACCGGGCTGGCGGCGGGGAAGGGCTCGGACTTGCGATTGCCGCGCGCGCCGTCGCTTTGCATCACGGCGTGATCGAAGCGCGGAACCTGCAGAGCGGTGGCCTGGTTGTGTCGGTGACCTTGCCGGCGCTGGCGCAGGAGCTCAGCCGCACCACAAAAAGCGAGGCTCCCGCGGCGGCATAGTGTTGGAGCGACCGGGCCGGGCAGCCGCGGCGGCCTTGCGCATTCTTTGCAATTCTTCAAGGCTCGGGAAGGCTTCCAACTCGCGGCAAAGTCTTTTCAACCCGCCGGGACAGGCGGTTCGTGAACGCTCAGGCCGCCCTGACAGCCCCTCGGCGGGGCACGAACCGGGCGCGGCGCAGGTAGCCGAAGAAGCGCGGTCCGCGCACCAGGTACCGGCCTGCCAGTCGTTTCGGGTCTTGCGCGAGCCGGTAGAGCCACTCGAGCGTCATCTGCTGCATCCACTGAGGGGCCCGCTTTTCAGCTCCCGTGAGGAAGTTGAGCGATGCACCCACGCACAGCCCGAGGCCGCGCGCGATTCCCCTTGCCCGCAACAGCGCGGCAAGCGTTTCCTGCTGCGGCGACCCGACCGCGAGGAAGCAGAATCGAAATGGGCTCTCGCTCTCGATGAAGCGCAGGCATTCTTCCAGGGCTTCGGGGTCTTTCGCGAACCCCATCGGTGGGTTGTGGTGGCGTACATTCACGAGCCCGTGACGCTTCTCGATGATGTTCGCCTGCTCCCGCGTACCGCCAATCAGCACGACGCGGTCCGATGGGACGACGACGCGCGATAACAACGTGGCCGTGAGGTCCGCTCCCGTGCAGACACGCAATCTCACACCCTTCACGATTCGCAGCACGCGCGCGGCAAACCGGCTATCCAGGAGAACGTACTCGGCGTCCCGGTAATACTCACGAAACGCGACGTCCTCGCAATAGCGAACGAGGTGGTCGACGTTCGGTGTCACCACGTACCCGAATCGTTCCTGGCCGAAACCGGCCGCCAGCGGCATGAAAGACTCGAGGTCGAAATCGTCGACTTCGTGAATGAGCCAGTTGGAAACCCTGTCGGGCTGCAAGGCGGTCGCCTCGATCACGTCAGTAAGCCTTATCGTCCCGCAAGACGAGCAATACCGTGCGCACCAGGATTTTGATATCGAGCGCCAGCGACCACTGGTTCAGGTAGTCGATGTCGAAGTGCACGCGCGCGGTCATCTTCTCGATGGTGTTCGTTTCCCCGCGCAAGCCATTCACCTGCGCCCAGCCCGTGATGCCGGGGCGCACCTTGTGGCGGATCATGTAGCCGCAGATGAGCTTGCGATATTGCTCGTTGTGTGCGACCGCGTGCGGTCGCGGCCCCACGAGGCTCATCTTGCCTTCGATGACGTTGAACAGTTGCGGCAGCTCATCGAGCGAGGTACGCCGCAGGAAGCGGCCGAATGGCGTTACGCGCGGGTCGTTGCGGGTAGCTTGATGCACTGCAGCGCCGTTTTCGCACACCGTCATGCTGCGAAACTTGTAGACGTTGATTTCCTCGCCGTTCAAGCCGTAGCGACGTTGATGGAACAAAATGGGTCCCGGCGACGAGAGCTTCACGCCGAGGGCAATGAGAGCCATCACAGGCGAGAAGATGAGCAGAGCGATGCCGGCGAGTACCAGGTCGAACGCGCGCTTGAGGACCGCGTCCATGCCGTGGAAGGGGGTGTCGCACACCGAAAGGGCCGGCATTCCGTTGATGTCCACCAGTCGGCCCTGGATCAGGTCGAAGGCGAACACATCCGGCAGGAAGTAGATGGAGGCAGTGGTGTCACGCAACTCGCGGATCAT
>CAZDTG010000532.1:0-2042 GCA_964508005.1 uncultured Steroidobacteraceae bacterium | reverse complement strand
CCGCCGCCCGTGGGTCCACGCGGGCCGGCTCCAGGGCCGCCGGTTGTATGAGGGCTGGCTCCGCCAGGGCCGGCTCCACGAGGGCCAACACCACTCTCCGCGCTGGGGAGTGCGCCGCCGCCGCGTGTGAACCCCGAGCCGCCGCTGCGAGCACCGCCCGCGTTCCCCGGGCCGGCTGTTCGACCCGGCGTCGAGCCCCCGTAAGGGTTGTAACCGCCGCCGCCATCCCGAACCGACTCGATGCGGAGCTCCTCGTTGTGGGTGTCCTCCATCTTGAGCTCGGGAACCTCCAGCCTTCTCAACAGGCGCGAGGTGCTGTCGATGGCGTTACGGGCCGTATCCTTGAGCCAGTCCCAGACGGCGTTGCCGCGATCGTCATGGACGATGCGGCCCGACTTGTCGGCGGTGCGGGCCGTTGGCGTAGCTGATTTGTCACTCGCAGCCGGAGCTTTCGCGGATGACGGGCCGGCGCCCGGTCGAGAACCTGGTTTCGAGCTGTGCGGATCACCCATAAAGTTCCCCTTGCCGCTCGGGGAGAAGGTCGAGGACGGCACGTTTTACCTTATATCGTGCGGTGGGTTAGCCACAGCGCGCCGTGTCAGGACTGTGGGGAGATTCACAGTCGGGCCATGTTGGGGTTCACACTCCGTGTGCCGCCAGTCGCCCGGCGTCCCCGGCGCGCCCGGGGGTGACTAGAGCCTGGACAGCGTGGACCGGCGCGACAGCCGGGCGACTATCACTGACTGCCTTTCTTCCGAAAGCGATAGAACGGCTCGTCCTTGCTGCCCTGGATGAGCTGTCCGTTGGTGTCGTACTGGAGCTCGGCGAGAGCGAGCTCGTTCGCGGTGAGCTCGGCGCGCAGCTCGACCTGCACCAGGCCCGGCACCACGTGCGAAGTTGCCAGACAGTGCTTGGGGTCGTTGGCACCGAGGAACCGCACGTTCTCCTGCTGTTTCTTTGCGCCCTCGCCGCTTCGTTTCGGGGTCGCCTGGCCGGTTTCAACCGCCCGCTTCCAGATCAACTCGCAGCCGGAGGACATGTTGAGATCCTTCGGCGTCATGCCCAGGAAGACATCGGGATCGCGCTGCCCGTCGCGCCAGCGCAGGGGATCGACGAGAGAGGCCATCGACTCCATGATCCCCTTGTCAGTCACGCTGAAGAGGACCACCTTCTGGCTCAGGACGCGCCGTGGATCATCCGCTGCGGTTTCCTGCACGTAGAAGGAGTTCCGCCCCACAGAAACGGAGCCGAGTGGCACGATCGCGACTTCCACGGCGTCGTGAGGCGGCCGCACTCCCTTCCGCGCGTCCGCCTTCGCCTGCTCGGTGTTGTCGTACGTTCCGGGTAGCCAGCGCACGAGGCGGTGGAGATCCTCTTCGTTCAGCCGCTGTTTGCTTGCGCAGCCTGTCAGAAAGACCGCCGCCGTGGCGATCAGACCCAACAGGAGAATGCCGCGCTTATCCATAAGATGCCCGCCATTGTGCCCGGTACGATAATCCGAGATTCATGAGCCGCTCGAGCAGCTCGTCGTACGGTACTCCGGCGGCGCGTGCGGATTCCGCGAAATCCTCCGCAGCTTCGAGGTTCGGGTTGGCGTTCGCTTCGAGTACGTAGATTCCCCCGTCCGCGGTCACCCTGAAGTCCATGCGTGCATACCCGGACAGACCGAGCGCGCGATAGATGCGGCGCGAGAGCTTGTCGAGGCGCGCCAGCACCGGCGCCGGCAGGTCCTTCGCCTCGTGGGTGGTGATGCCGTATTTCTCCTGATAGCGCTTGTCCCATTTCACCTTGCGAGTGGCGATGGCGGCGAGCGAGTCGGGCATGGACCCGAACACCATCTCCCAGACGGGCAACCGCGTCAGGCGCTCGTTGCCCATGACGCCGACGTAGAGCTCGCGCCCCTCGATGTATTCCTCGACGAGCGCATCCGACCCCACCTGCTCGTGCACGAACTCGATGCGCTCCTTGAGCTTCGTCGCGTCGTCCACGACGGAAGCCTGCGCGATGCCGAGCGAGGCATCCTCTACGGTGGACTTCACGAA
>CAZDTG010000531.1:0-2043 GCA_964508005.1 uncultured Steroidobacteraceae bacterium | reverse complement strand
GAGGTCATTCTCGACCGCACCCCGTTCTACGCGGAGGCGGGCGGACAGGTTGGCGATACAGGGGTTCTGATCGGCGCCGGCACACGCTTCGTCGTGGAGGACACGCAGAAGCGCGGTGCCGCGCACTCGCATATCGGGCGTTTGCTGCAAGGCAGCATCCGTCCCGGCGATGAGCTGGATGCCCAGGTCGACGGCGAGCGGCGGCGCTCGATCGCGCTCAATCACAGCGCCACCCATCTGGTGCATGCGGCTTTGCGCAAAGTTCTGGGCACCCACGTACAGCAGAAGGGCTCGCTCGTAGCCCCCGACCGGTTGCGCTTCGACTTTTCGCATTTCGAGCCCATCACCCCGGCGCAGTTGCGGGGGATCGAGCGGCTGGTGAATGCCCAGATCCGTCTCAACACCGCGGCGGAGACCGAAGTCATGGACTACGATGGTGCCGTGGCGGCGGGTGCGATGGCTCTGTTCGGTGAAAAGTACGAGAAGGAGGTGCGCGTTCTGCGCATGGGCGAATTCTCAATGGAACTTTGCGGTGGGACGCACGTTGCCCGCTCCGGTGACATCGGTTTCTTCAAGATCACCAACGAGAGCGGTGTTGCCGCCGGCGTGCGGCGCATCGAGGCGCTCACCGGTGAGGCGGCGGTCGAGTACGTCGAAGAGAACGAGGCGTTGTTGAAAGATGTCGCCGCTCTGCTTCGCGGCTCGCGTGAGGATCTGAGAGACAAGGTGCGCGATGCCCTCGAGCGGGCGCGCCAGATGGAAAAAGAAATCCGTGCGCTCAAGGACCGGCTGGCCTCCGGGCAGGGGGTCGACCTCGCGTCGGGCGCCGTGGATGTGGCTGGAGTGAAGGTAGTCGCGACGAAGGTAGACGGAGCCGACGCCGGGGCTTTACGGAATGCGGTGGATCAGCTGAAAGACAAGCTCAAATCGGCCGTGGTCGTGCTCGCGTCCGTGGAAAGTCCCTCCAAGGTGGTCCTCGTTGCCGGAGTGACCCCGGACCAGACTACACGCGTCAAGGCGGGTGAGCTGGTGGGTGCGATTGCCGCCCAGATCGGCGGACGCGGCGGGGGCAGACCCGACTTCGCGCAGGCCGGCGGAAGCAATCCCGCCGCGCTCGATGCAGCGTTAGCTTCGGTGCACGATCTGGTCCGCGCGAAACTCGGGACCTGATGTCGGTTCGAAGCGCGACCGCGGCATCGTGGTATCGTCGGAGCCGACCTTTAATTCTATCGCGTGTTGCACACCGGGAAGATTCAGGGTTTCCCTGGTTTGTCTCCCTAAGGGGAGTCCGTAAATTGAATTACGATATTACGGTTCTCCAATCCAGGTCGCCGCAAAGCAAGGAGGAAAAAGAATGCTCATATTGACCAGACGGGTAGGCGAGACCGTGATGATCGGTAACGACGTCACCGTCACCATCCTGGGAGTGAAAGGCAACCAGGTGCGTGTCGGGATCAACGCGCCGAAGAACGTCGCCGTCCACCGCGAAGAGATCTACGAGCGCATCAAGCGCGAGCAGCAGGGCGAGTCGCAAGGCGAGTCCCACGACGCGGAGGAGCCGCACGACAGCAAGCCCGCCGAGTTCGCCTCCGTCTGACCCCCAGCGGCGTATCGGCTGGCTGGCACGAGTCTCACGGGCCCGCGCAACCGACGCGTGACCGCCCCGCCCCCGGTCCGGCGGGGCCCATCGCCCCCTCGCCCGCGCTTTCCCTTTTCGGGCCCGCCCCGTATCATTACGCGCCCGCCACGCCGGGCTACGTGGCACATCCAGCTTATAAGTAATTGATAAGCCGGCCTTTATAGCCTCGCGACGGAGAGATGGCCGAGTGGTCGAAGGCGCACCCCTGCTAAGGGTGTAAGGGTCAAAAGCCCTTCGAGGGTTCGAATCCCTCTCTCTCCGCCACCCTTCGCCCCCTGCGGGGGCTTCGGGTGGCAGGCCACCCGGAGAGAGTTGCAAGAGTGTTGGTCGGCCCAAGCCATGAAGGGCGAAGGCTGGCGTCTCCCGAAGCTCCGCAGGAGCGTAGGGAGACAGGATTCTCGCGA
>CAZDTG010000530.1:0-2046 GCA_964508005.1 uncultured Steroidobacteraceae bacterium | reverse complement strand
GAGGGCGGTTGCCGTCCAGACGGGCGCGCCGCCGCTCCACCCCGCTAGAATCGCGGGTAGCCATTTCGGCCTCCTTGGGGCTCGTGGTGGTTAGGCGTCCGTCACGGGTGCAACCGTGGCGGGCGCCGCTTCTCGGCGACGCGACCTTACCTCACCCTGCGTCGGACGGGAATTGCAGGAACAGCGCAAATCGGTCGTCCGCGACGAGTAGTGCATGGCGAGCGGTCCAACCAGCTGGTCCGCTTTCGCGGACCGCAGCAATCATCCGCGAATACGGATGCGCCGATCTTCTACAATCCAAAGCGTGCCTGTGACGGGCTCCTGGGGGAGGAGGTCCAACACGCGCCGGAGAGCAGCCTCGACTGTGATATGTGCTTGGTCGGCAAGCCGGAGCACGACGATGCCAGTGAACTTGGCCGGCGGGTAAGCGAGGATATTGGAAAAGTCCAAGTCCAGCGTGATGAGCGCGCGCTGCTCGCGACGGCAAACGTCGATGACGCGTTCGTCTGGCTGACCACCGAGGGCCTGCTGAACGACGGAATGAGCCTCGTGCCCATCGGCCGCAAACAACGCCGCCAGTGACGGCGAGAGGTTCTCGTCGAGCTTAAATTTCACGCCGCGTTGGTCAGCACGATGCGCTCGCGCGCCAGCTCCGCGGCGTAAGCCATCACAGCCGCCACATCTTCCTTACGCAGCGTCGGATACAGCGTCAGAATTTCGTCCGGGGATTGGCCGGCCGCAAGATTATCCAGCACCACGGACGCCATAATGCGCGTGCCTTTGATGCAAGCCTTGCCGTGGCATACCGCCGGGTCAGTGCTGATTCGAGTTCGCCAGTCCATTTGGGAAGTATGCTCCCCGAGTCTGGGAGGTCAAGTCGCTTGCTCGTGCAAGCTTCGCGGAATCGACCACGGGGTGCCCAGCAATGCGCCTCTATTCATGCAATCCATTGATTATCCGGACTCATCAAGGCTTGTGCCCCCATCCAGGGGGGACGGCCGGCCAAGAGCAATTGTGCAACGACCCGTTGCATAATTTCCCCCGGCCATATCAGCCGCCAACCAGAAGATGGGGGAAGCGTAGGGACCCAAACAAATCGCCCCCGGCTCGGATTTAGCCGCCTGTTTAAGCGTCAATCTACGGCATGCGATATCTTGTCGCGGCTCATGAACAAGCAGCACATCCTCGCTGAGATCCGGCGCACGGCCGAAGCCAATGGCGGAAAGCCTCTCGGGCACCGTGAATTCGCCAATTCGACTGGGATCAGGGAAGGCGACTGGTCCGGCGTCTATTGGGCGCGCTGGAGCGATGCGGTCAGGGAAGCGGGCTATGAACCGAACGCATGTCAGTGGCCACGTAAAGACGGACGACGACCTTTCCACCAGGGCGCGGGATAATGAGATCCTCGGTTCGAAAGACTGGTTCAGGCCCCAGCCCGAGCGTAGTTGAGAGAGTCCTCACCCTCTGTCGCGCCAATTCAATTTTCTCACGTGGCGAGAGAACATGATCAGGAGCTGGCACCCTCGCGGTATCCGTGCGGAACTGGTCCAAAAGCGCCTTGACCTGAGGTTCTAGTTCATTGAGCATCCGAGTATCCTCCGGCGTCGAGACCGCAACAGTGGCTCGAGTGACAATCGACTGGAGAGAGACTATATGAGGCCGGTTCCCGCGCTCTGTTAAGAGTTGCAACGCCAACGCAACAGCTTGTGCTCTGCACATTTTCAGAGTCGACACGCACGCTTCCATGTTAAACGGGCGCTTGGATGCCGCCGCTTGGGGTTTACCTCACGCGGACTCGAACGGAAGTTGCAGGAACAGCACATATCCCCTCACCCCGACCATTCCACAGAAGGCTACTGGAATGCTCTGGCGCTGCTCAGGCAACGGCAGGAACAGAGCAAATACCCGACCACCTGATTTTCAATCAGGTGTTTTCTCCGCGCCTCTATCGCCGCCATGCGCTCAAACTGACTTGCCCGCACCCGCGGTAGCGGCGAAAGGATTGATGAGGGGAACGCCGAAAGGCTCAAAATCATCCACATTGCG
>CAZDTG010000529.1:0-2046 GCA_964508005.1 uncultured Steroidobacteraceae bacterium | reverse complement strand
GTTGCCGCCGGACAGATGCCGCCGGCTCACAGGCGTTCGGCTTGGGCCGGGCTGACGGCTACCAACCCACGCTGCGGCCGCCGTCCACGGCCAGGATCTGTCCCGTGATATACGGAGCCTCGGCGGCGAAGAACAGCGCGGCGCGTGCGACGTCCTCGGCCGACCCCGGCCGCTTGAGAGCCGTGCGATCGATGATCTCCGCCTGCAGCGCCTTGTCGAGGCCATCATCAGGCCACAACACCGGGCCGGGGGCGATGGCATTCACCCTCACGTGGGGTCCGAGCTCACGGGCGAGGGACTTTGTCAGCATGATGAGCCCCGCCTTTGCGACGCTGTATACCGGGTGGCGGCGCAGGGGCCGCATGCCGTGAATGTCAGTGAGATTCAGCACCAGCCCTTGGCTGGCATGCAGCGCCGGAGCGGCCGCTTGCGAAAGAAACAGCGGCGCCTTGAGGTTGGTACCGATGAGATCGTCCCAGTCGAGCTCTGTGATGTCGCCGACGGGCGTCGGGTAGAAGGACGAGGCGTTGTTGACGAGAATGTCGAGCCCGCCGAAAGCCTCGACGGCCGTGCGCGCGAGCGCCGGCAGCTTCTCGATCTCGAGAAGATCGCCGCTCACAACAGCGGCGGAGCCCGCACGCGTGCCGTTAAATTCAGCGGCGAGCTCCGCGGCGTCTTCCGCCGAGCTCCGGTAATGAAGCACTACGTTCGCGCCGGCTCCGTGCAATGTCCGGGCAATCGCAGACCCCACGCGCCGCGCGGCTCCGGTGATGAGCGCGGTCTTTCCAGACAGCCGCGTGTCCGGATGCACCGTAGGGGAGCCTCCGCTTCGAGGTTCCGGAGTTGGCTGGTCGATTGGCATGGTGCGCGATGATGGCCCCGTCTGTCCCGCGCCCAATCCTCCCACCCCTCTCGGCCGATGAGCAACAGCATTCGGCCAAAGTCGCCGCCATGCTGCGCGAGGCGATCGTCGCCGCGGGTGGCTGGTTGTCCTTCGAGCGTTACATGGAGCTTGCGCTGTACGCGCCGGGACTCGGCTATTACAGCGCCGGGAGTGCCAAGATCGGCTCGGGCGGCGACTTCGTCACGGCGCCGGAGGTCTCGGACCTCTTCAGCCGGTGTGTCGCGCGTCAGTGTGCGGAGGTGTTGTCAGTCACGGGCGGTGAGATCCTGGAGCTCGGCGCGGGAACGGGTCGCATGGCGGCCGCCGTGCTCGAAGCGCTGGCTGCCGAGGGTGTCCTCCCGGAGCGTTATGCCATTCTCGAGGTGAGCGCGGATCTTGCGCAACGGCAGCGCGAGCGTCTGCGTTCATTGCCGGACGCTTTGCGCCAGCGCGTGGTGTGGCTCGAGCGGCTGCCCGAGCGTCCGATTCGCGGAGTCGTACTCGCGAACGAGGTGCTGGATGCGCTGCCGTGCCGGCGGTTCGTCGTCGGCTCGGATGATAAGGCGCCTGCGCCTGCCGCGAGCGCGGGTGGCACTCCGTTGTCATCCGTTCTGGAGTTGGGTGTCGCACTCGACGGCGATGCCTTTGTCGGGCGTGCGAGACCGCCTGATGACGCTTTGGCGACCGCCTGCCAGACTCTGCTGCGTGAGCTGCCGCAGCCCCTGCCGTGTGGCTATACCTCCGAGGCGTGCCTGCGTGTCGAGCCCTGGATCGCGAGTGTTGGCGCGTGTCTGGATCGCGGGCTCATTTTGTTATTCGACTACGGCCTGCCCCGATCGCACTACTACCATCCGCAGCGCGTCAGCGGCACCCTGCGGTGCCATTTCAAACAACTCGCCCACGATGATCCGTATGTCAATGCCGGCGTGCAGGACATCACTGCCTGGGTCGATTTCACGCGCGTCGCGGAAGCAGCGGCCGCTGCGGGCCTCGACGTGACGGGCTTCTGCACTCAGGCCGCCTTTCTGCTGGCGACGGGGATAGAAAGGCTCGCGGCCGAAGCCGACGGTATCGTCGAGCAGACGCGCCGTGCCGGTGAGGCCCGCCGCCTGCTCCTGCCGGGCGAAATGGGTGAGGCGTTCAAAGTCATGGGGCTCACCCGT
>CAZDTG010000528.1:0-2049 GCA_964508005.1 uncultured Steroidobacteraceae bacterium | reverse complement strand
TCCTGTTCTTCATCTTCCTGATTCTCGCCGTCGTGACCTTTCTGCGGCGGGCTTAGGGGCCTTCTCAACGAGGAGTTTACATGGGCAACACAGACAAGCCGAACGTCCAGGGTGAAGGGGACTATGAGGCTGCGCGGCGCTATCGCAAGGAGGTGAAGGACTTCGTCGAGAAGGCCGACATCGACAAGGCCGCGCACGATGCCGCGCCGAAATCGCCCGATGAGCAACGCGAGATGGAGGAAGCCGAGCGCCGGGGGCGCGCGCACTCGAAGGCCGGCCAGGAGCGCGAGATGAATATCGAGCCGGAGACGAAGACGCCGAAGCGATAGCAGCGAGCGGACACATGGCATGCCAACCCGGCCGCCCGGTGAGAGAGCCGCGGCGGGCGGGCTGTCGCGATGTGCGAATGGGCGCAGCGACGTGCGCGACGCACGGCCGGTGACCGCAGTGCCGGCGGCATGCGGGCCCTGAATGCTTATTCCTGAAGCTGTGAGGCGCTCCAGCCGCCCCCTAGAGCCTCGATGAGTGTCACACTGGCGGTCAGGCGATTGATGAAGACGCTCAGGGCGGATTGCTCGCTGGCGAGGCGGAGCGTCTGCGCGGTAATGACGCTGCTGTAGGGCGCCGTGCCTGCCTTGTATTGGTTCAGGGTGAGTTTTTCCGCTTCGCGCGCCGCCTCGACCAGTTTTTGTTCGACCGCCGACTGCTGTTCGAGCACGCGCAAGGCGACGAGCTCATCCTCGACCTGTTGGAAGCCCCCCAGGACCGTCTGACGGTAGTTATCGACAGATTCCTCCCACGCAGCCCGCGCCGCCGCGACCTGCGCCCGGTGCAGGCCGCCCGCGAACAGCGTTTGTGCAAGACTGGGACCGACGGACCACATTTGATTCGGGACCCTGAAGAGCTGGCTCAGGGGGCCGCCGGTCGCGTATTGGTCCGAGCCCGTCAGCGACAGCGAAGGAAAGTAAGCCGCCTTGGCGACGCCGATCTGGGCGTTGGCCGCCGCCACCCTGCGCTCCGCCGCGGCGACGTCCGGGCGCCTCTCGAGAAGGGTTGACGGCACGCCGGCGGGCACTGTGGGGACATCGCTTCGGATTGCCACCTTGGCGACCGAGAACGTCGCGGGCTGCTGGCCGACCAACACAGCGATGGCGTGCTCGAACGTGCCGCGCTGGATCGCCACACTCACCTGCTGTGCCTGCGCTGACAGCAGCTGGGTCTGCGCGGTCACAACGTCGGCCCTGGCAGCTACCCCGACGCGATAGCGGTTCTCGGTGATCTTCAGGGCAAGCTCATCGGCCGTGACCGTGTCATCGAGCAATACCTGCAGCTGATCCTGGCCGCGCAGCTGGAAGTAATCCAGCGCCAGATCGGCCTGCGCGACCAGGCGCGCCGAGGCGAGCATGGCGTCGCTGGCTTGTTCGCTGGCCCTGTTGCTCTCGACCGAGCGCCGCACCTGTCCCCAGATATCGAGGGGCCAGTCGATCGATGCGCCCGCGCTGGTCACGCTATGAGGTGGCAGCCCGCCCTGCCTTTCGCGCGTGCGCACAGCGCTCGCCGAGATCGTGGGCCAGAAGCCCGCTTGCGCCTCCCTCACGAGCGCCCGGGCCTGTTCGACCGCGGCTGCGGCAGCCTTCACGTTCTGGTTGGAGATGTCGATCTGATCCTCGAGCCCGTTCAGCACCTCGTCGTTGAAGATGTGCCACCAAGGTCCGCGGCTCAGCGCATCGGCCGGCTCAGTGGGCTTCCAGCCATTCTCCTCCTTGAAGCCCGGGGCCGCATCGACCGGGGGACGCTTGTAGTCCGGACCCACCGCGCAGGCGGTGAGCAACGCAAAAACACAGGCGAGTGATACGCCGCGAACGCACTTCATAATGGAGTCGCCTGCATGGTGCCGGAATCCTCATGGCCGCCGAGCGCGCCGCGCGGCGCGGGAGGCGCCGCTGCGCTGGACTGTTTTTTTCGGGAGAAGCGGTGGATATAGAGGTAGATGACGGGTGTCGTGTACAGCGTCAGCAGCTGGCTCACGAGGAGCCCGCCGACGATCGA
>CAZDTG010000527.1:0-2050 GCA_964508005.1 uncultured Steroidobacteraceae bacterium | reverse complement strand
GCCCAGGATGAGCACCAGCCTGCGGCCTTGACCTGTTTGCCGGGGAATATCTGACATGCCCCCTCGGGTGTGCCGCTGTGTCCTTGGTAAAGGGCGCAGTTCGCGCAGGTGCTGCCGGGCAGCGCGCCCTGCGCTTTGGAAGCGTCTTCAACGTATTTGACGGCCTTTGCCTCCTTCGCGTCAGGGCTGAGAAGGGGCGCGTCAGCGGCCAGCGCGGCGTTCAGCTGGTACGCGGCCAAAGGGAGAAGGGGTATGCCAATTGTCAGTTTCTGCAGCAAGCGGCGGCGGGACAGGCGATCGAGACTCATTTGGGGGACTCTCCTGCTTTCGCGCAGCATACGCATTCCATGCAGCGTAACCACCACCGCGATGCGAAGGCATGGCGCGCTTGGCTGGGGGCCACGAGGTCGGGATTGCCGGAGGAACGCTGGACTGGAGTCGCAAGGCAGGGCGAACGGGTGGAAGCGGGGCGGGTGTGGCGGTCCGGGTCCTCGGGTGGCGGCAACCTGGCGAACCGATGCCCGCCAGATCCGGCTTCGGGCCGCGTTCCCGGACCGGTCGCGCTCAGCTCGAGCGAGCGCTATAGCTCTCCATCATGAGACCGGTGCCGCCGCGGGAAACGTGGGCCACGACGGCGGTGCGGCGGTGCAGCTTCGTGATCGCACCGAGATTGATCGCGAAGGCGAGGATGACCTGCTGGCCCTTGCGCAGGCCCAGATTGGTCGTTTCGATGAATACGCCGGTGGCGCTGAGGTTGACCGCCTTGCAAAGCTTACGGCGGCCTCCCGGAACCATGATATAGACGATTGTCCTAGCACGGTGCCTCGTATGCAGGCGACGTTCCACTGAGATCAAGCCTCTCGCCGTCTTCTAATTAGTTTCTAGTTTCACGCGGACGCACCGATTATGCCAACGTCTGCGGGGCCTTGGATATCCACTCAACTTAATCGCATTGCGGATTTATGACGATGCGGCACGGTGCCGGCTTGGCGAACCATCTCGTGCGGGGGCTGCTGGCGGGTGGGTGCGGGGTTTCATCATATAAATACGACCGTGCATGGCGCGGGGCGCGCCGGGCATGAAATACTGTCGCCGTGCTGCCTCGAGCTTGGCGGCTCGCGAGAGAACCCGGGCCTCACCCCGGTATCCGCTTCGGTCATGAAAAACGCTTCGGGGGCTCGCCATGGGCTGGATCGTTCTGCTGCTGATCATCGGGCTCGCGCTCGTGTTCGTCTCGATGTACAACCGGCTGGTCACGGCGCGCAACGCTTTCAGGAATGCCTTCGCGCAGATCGATGTGCAGCTGACGCGCCGCTACGACCTCATTCCCAATCTGGTCGAGATCGCCAAGGGGTATATCAAGCACGAGCGCGAGACGCTCGAGGCGGTGATCCGTGCGCGCAACTCCGCTTATGAGGGCTTGAAGGTCGCGGCGGCCGATCCCGCCAACGCCAGCGCCGTCCAGCGGCTCTCGGGCGCGGACCAACAGCTCGGCGGGGCGCTCGGCCGGCTCATGGCAGTTGCCGAGGCCTATCCCGATCTGAAGGCCAACCAGACGATGATGCAGCTTTCCGAAGAGCTCACCTCGACGGAGAACAAGGTCGCCTTCGCGCGCCAGGCATACAACGATGCCGTGATGACTTACAACAACGACCGGGAGACCTTTCCGAGCAGCCTCGCGGCGGGCATGTTCGGCTTTCAGCCGGCGCAGCTGCTGGATATCGCGAAGCCGGAGGCGCGCGAGGCGCCCAAGGTGAGCTTCACCTGACGGGCCGCCTGCGCCGCAGCGTCGCGTGGATTTCTACTCACGTCAGGCGGCGGCGCGCGGCCAGACACGCTGGCTGGTTTTTGCGTTCATAGTCGCCCTGCTGGCGGTCGCGCTCGCGCTCGACTTCGTATTGTTCACCTTTCTCGCCGGCCGCAGCCGCTATTACGGCTTCAACGCGCTGGACTACGCCGCCGCCAATCCGGGCCAGGCGGTCTTGTGCACGCTGCTGGTCATGGGCGTGCTGGCCATCGCGAGCCTGTACAAGTCCATGGAGCTGCGCGG
>CAZDTG010000526.1:0-2050 GCA_964508005.1 uncultured Steroidobacteraceae bacterium | reverse complement strand
CGGCGAAGCTACCCGAGGCGCACGCCAGGCATCTGGCGAGGTCGCTGGCCCGGGCGGGGCGGCAACATCTGATGCGGTCGCCGCTGCGCACCACGAGTCTGGCGATCTGGATGTGGACGCTGACGCCGAAGCCGAGCGCACGCTGAGCGCTGGCGAGGTTGCCAACCGCAGCGCTTCGGAGTCGGACGACTCCGAAGCGGCGGACAACGCCATCTCCAGTGAGTCCGGGGACGCTTTAGACGATAGTGCGGATGACGATGCCGACGATGATGAGCTTTCCGCGGACGGCCACGGCTCGCGCGAGCTCGTCGCCGCCCCCCATGACGTTGACGACTGAGCTTTACAACTTCCACCATGGCGCCCGAACCCCCTTCGCGCCGGAGCGGCCGCTCCGGACCGCGCGCCAAATCCCGCCAGCCCGCGTCAGGGAAGGGCGGTCCGCGTCCCGCGAGGACTGATTCCCGTCCGGAGAGACCTGACTCTCGTCGCGCGAGATCCGAAGGTCCTCCCGAGAGACCTGATACTCCTCGCGCGAGATCCGAAGGTCGTCCCGAAAGACCTGGTACTCGTCGCTCGAGACCCGAAGGTCGTCCCGAGAGATCTGATACTCGTCGCGCGAGACCTGAATCGCGCCGCGGCGAGTCTGGCTCGCATCGCCCCGAGGGCGAGGGCGAGCGCCTGCAGAAGGTGTTATCCCGCGCCGGTCTCGCCTCACGTCGCGAGGCAGAGGATTGGATCCGCGCCGGCCGCATCACCATCAACGGACAACCGGCTGTTCTTGGCGTGCGGGTGCTTGCGTCGGACCAACTGCGCCTCGACGGCCGTCTGATCCGCCAGCGCGAACAGAGCTCCGGCCCAACGGCATTTGTCGTCCACCGCTCGCCTGGCGAGAGTCTGACGCAACCTCACACCGACACCGCACCCGAGGGCGGTGATACTCCAACCACCGCTTTGATCGAGCGGCTGCCGAGCCGAGCCGGGCGGCGCTTCATTACGATAAGCCCGATGCCCCGCGTCGACGGCGGTCTCGAGCTCGTCACCTCCGACGGAGAGCTCGGGGTGAAGTTGCAGCGATCCGTGCACAACCTGGTGAGCCAATTCAGCGTGCGGGTACTCGGCGAGTTGGGTCCCGAACAGCTCGAAGGCATTCTCAGCGGGACCCTCGACAGTGGCGAGCGCATCGAAGTGGAGCGCTGCGAGCCCTCAGGCGGCGAGGCCGCAAATCGCTGGTACACGCTGGTCGCCCGTGGGGCGAGCGGCAAAGAAGTCCGCCAGCTCTTCGAGCGCCAAGGCGCACTCGTAAGCCGCGTGCAACGCACCCACCTCGGCCCGCTCACGATGGAACGCTCGCTCGGCCGAGGCCAGTTTCGCGAGCTGACGGCTGATGAGCTGCAGGCCCTGACGGCCCCACCTGCACCTCCCGAACGGTCGGCGCACTAGAACCCTCACCCTTGCGGCTGGCCGTCGAAAGCCTGTCCCGTAACGCCGCGAGTCGCGGGGCCCAACAGCGCGATATAAGGGCCGGTCACCGTCTCCGGAACCGGCAAGGTGTTGATGTCTTCCGCCGGATAGGCCGTTCGCCGCATCATCGTGCGCACCCGCCCGGGGTTGAGCGTATTCACACGGATGGCGCTGATTCCCTCCAGTTCCGCGGACAGAATCTGCGAAAGTCCCTCGAGCGCGAACTTCGAGACCGCGTATGCGCCCCAGTAGGCGCGCGCACGTCGCCCTACGCCGCTCGAGGTAAACACGACGGAAGCGTCCGCCGAGCGTTTGAGCGCAGGCAGCAGAACTTGTGTGAGCGCGAACGCGGCAGTGACGTTGACGTGCATGACACGGCACCACGTAGGCACGTCGTAGTGCTCGATCGGCGATAGCGTTCCGAGCAGGCCGGCGTTATGGAGCAGCCCGTCCAGCCGCCCATACCGTTCCAACACGGCGGCGGCCAGCTGGTCGTAGTCGCGCGCCAGGGCCTTCTCCAGGTCGAGGAGCGCAATGATCGGCTCGGGTGCGCCGGCCGCCTCGATTTCCGTATGGACGGCCTCGAGTT
>CAZDTG010000525.1:0-2061 GCA_964508005.1 uncultured Steroidobacteraceae bacterium | reverse complement strand
GCCAAAGCGGACTTGCTCGTCTACGGCAACGGCGAGCGCCAGATCTGCGAGATCGCCCATCGGCTCGCTGCGGGCGAGGACATTCGCGACATCACGGACGTGCGCGGTACGGCGTTCGCGCGCAAGAGCACGCCGGAGGGGTGGATCGAGATTGATTCGACGCACCTCGACGCGCCGGGACCGCTGAATCCACCGGTCGATCCGTATGCGATGGAGCCGGAGATCAGAGCGGCGAATGCGCAGGCGGGCGGCAGTGCCGCGAGCGCCGGCGCCTCCGCGACGGCGCCAGTTGAGAAGGTCGTCCGCTTCGTTCGGCGTGTGAAGACCGCCGATCGCGAGCGCAGTGTGATCCGGATGCCTGCGTACGAGCAGGTCGCCAACGACCCGGTGTTGTACGCGCACGCCTCGCGCATCCTTCATCTCGAGGCGAATCCGGGTAATGCGCGCGCGCTCACGCAGCGGCATGGCGACGTAGATGTCTGGCTGAATCCGCCGCCGATACCCCTGACCACGAAGGAAATGGACTACGTGTACGAGCGGCCCTACCGCCGCATGCCGCATCCGTTCTACGGGAAGGCCAACATCCCGGCGTACAAGATGATCCGCTTCTCGATCGCCATCCAGCGGGGCTGCTTCGGCGGCTGCACGTTCTGCTCGATCACCGAGCACGAGGGCCGCATCATCCAGAACCGCTCGGAAGACTCCGTCATCCGCGAGATCGAGACGATCCGGGACAGCGTACCGGGCTTCACGGGTGTCATCTCCGACCTGGGCGGTCCGACCGCCAACATGTACCGTCTCGCCTGCAAGAGCCCGGCGATCGAAAGCGCCTGCCGCCGGCCCTCGTGCGTGTATCCGGCCGTGTGCCCGAACCTCAACACGGATCACACCCCGCTCATCCGGCTGTATCGCCGTGCGCGCGAGCTGTCGGGCATCAAGAAAGTGCTGATCGCCTCCGGCGTGCGCTATGACCTGGCGATCGAGTCGCCCGCCTACGTGAAGGAGCTTGCGCAACACCATACGGGCGGCTATCTCAAGATCGCGCCCGAGGCGCTCGCCGAGGGACCGCTGTCGAAGATGATGAAGCCCGGCGTGGGCGCGTACTACCGCTTCAAGGAGCTGTTCGAGAAATACTCGAAGGAAGCGGGGAAGGAGCAATATCTCATTCCGTACTTCATCGCCGCCCACCCGGGGACGAGCGATGAGGACATGCTCGAGCTCGCCCTGTGGCTGAAGAAGAACGGCTTCCGCGCGGACCAGGTGCAGGCGTTCCTGCCCTCGCCCATGGCGACGGCCACGGCGATGTATCACTCGGGCAAGAATCCGCTGAAGCGGATCACGCGCGCGAGCGAGGAAGTTCGGATTCCAAAGGGACTCAAGGTACGGCGGCTGCACAAGGCCTTTTTGCGTTACCACGATCCCGACAACTGGCCGGTGCTGCGCGAGGCGCTGCGCCGGATGGGACGGGCGGATCTCATCGGCAATGGAAAACACCAACTGATACCGGCGTACCAGCCGAGCGGCACCGGCCAGGCGCCCGAAGGCCAACGTGCCGCGGGCGGCGCTGGCCGTGCCCACGCGGCGCATGCGCGCGCCGACGGTGGCCCGCGTCCTTTCCGAACCCAGCACACCGGACTGCCCACAACACCCCGCGTCCGCCGGCCTGCCAGGCGAAAGCGCCCCTGACCCCCGGCCCCGCGCAACATTGCGCGGATGCTGAACCTGAGAGTAGGGTGGCGTTGATGAAAGCTGCATCGCTTCGCGCCCTGGTGATGTTCGCCGGTGCCATTGGGGTGGCGCTGACCGTGGCGATGGCGATTGCGCTGGGCGCGCCCGCGACGTCTACGGCACCCGCGGCCACCTCGAAGTCGGTGCCTCAAACCGCCAGCGCGCCAGTCACCCTATTGGAAGTCCGCGGCGCAATCGGCCCCGCGACATCCCACTACGTGGTGCGCGGCATCCAGTCAGCAGAAAAGGCCGGGGGTCGCCTGGTGATCCTGGAAGTGGATACGCCCGGTGGTCTCGATAGCTCCATGCGCGACATCATCCGCGCGATTCTGG
>CAZDTG010000524.1:0-2067 GCA_964508005.1 uncultured Steroidobacteraceae bacterium | reverse complement strand
GAGTGGAAGCCGCTCTTCTATCGCATTCTCGAGAATCGCATTCGCGACATGCAGCGCCGGCGGACGGTGCGGGGACGGGTCATCGCCTGGTTGCCCTTTCGCGGCGACGAGGAGGATGACGAGCCGGATCCGATTGCACAGGCGCCGAGCAACGACCCTTCTCCGGTGAAAAAGTTGGAGTTGGCGGAAGCAATGGGCGCGTTGGAGAAGGCGTTAGGGGACCTTCCACGACGGCAGCAGCAGGTGTTTCTACTGCGCACGCTGGAAGGCCTCGATGTCGCCGAGACGGCTATTGCGATGGGCTGCTCCGAGGGCAGCGTTAAAACACATTATTTTCGCGCGCTACAGGCGCTGCGGGAGAGACTTGGGGAATTGGTATGAGCGCGCAGGGTGAACAACTGACTGACTTCGAGCGCAAGGCGCGCCGGGTGCTCGAAGAAAGCGTGCTGCGCATCGATGGCCGGGTTCGCTCGCGCCTCAATCAGGCACGGCAGGCAGCGGTTGAGGCGACATCGGCACCACGCCGTCCGGTCTTCTGGCGATTCTTTACTCTGGTGCCGACTGCCGGTGCCGCGGCAGCGGCGCTTCTGGTGGCGATGGTTCTATGGCACCGCGAGCCGCAGGTCGAGCTGCCCGTCGCCGAAAGCGCACACCCGGCGGAAGATCTGGACCTGCTGGCCGACGGTGAAGGACTCGATCTCGTGCAGGACGGTGACGGGTCCGGCGCATTCTACGAATGGGCAGCGGAGCAGTCGGAGGCGAACGTCGCTGAGACGGATACTTGATGTTCAATCGGCGCTCCCGAGTCGTGTTGGCTTTCGCGGTACTGACCGCCGGCTCCGGCGTCGGCCTCGCAGAAGACCCGCATAAGCCCGCCGATCCGGTGCTCGACGATGAGTTGCTGGAATTCCTCGGCAGCGTCGATCCCGCCTCGGACAAGGTGCAGCCGGATGACGGCACCTGGATTGAGTATCTCTCAGAGACAGACATCGGCAAGGTGACCAAGCCAGCTGACCCGACGGTCATTGCGGCCAAGCCCGCCGCACCCGCACCGAAGCCGAGCACGCCCGGGGGCGATACAAAATGAATAACAAACGAGGCTCTCTGCTGCTGGCCCTGCTGCTCGCAGCGGCCACACCCGTGTTTGCGCAGCAGGAGCCGAGCGCGCCTCCCCCACCCGCGAGCGCTCCCGCGGCGAGCGTGCCGTGGTCGAGCCTGTCGCCGGATCAACAGAAGCTGCTCTCCCGGTTTGGAGACAAATGGAGCAACCTGCCCCCGGAACGACAGCAGGCGCTTGCACGCGGCAGCCAGCGTTGGCTGGGAATGTCTCCCGAAGAGCGCGGGTTGGCACGCCAGCGCTTCAACCAGTGGCACGAGCTCCCACCCCAGAAGCGAGAGGCGTTGCGCCAGCGCTGGGAGAGATTCCAGTCGCTGCCGCCCGATCAGCAGGCGGCCGTGCGCCAGAACTTCCACAGGTTCCAGCAGCTGCCGCCTGACCAGCGCAACCAGTTGCGCGAGCGCTGGCACAACGCCACCCCCGCGCAGCGCCAGGAAATGCTGCAGCGAAGCCGCGAGAGGCACATGCAGCACATGCCACCGCCCATGTCGATGCCGAGACCCCCGTCCCACCCGCACTGAGACGCGCAACTGGAGCGCCGAGTTGGCGGCTTCGTGCGGTCGATCACCTCAATAGATCCGCCCGTCGCCGGAATGACCGGCCGCGTTATGCTGCGATTGCAGCGTGTCAGCATCACCTCTATTCGATTGCCGCGACCCATGCCGCAAACGGCGGCAACGTCACGGGCTCGCGCGTACCCACATTGCCCATGGGAAGCGGACTGGACAACAGAGTCTGCAAACGAGATCCGCGAACACCCGCGTTCTCCAGCCCGAGCGCGACTGTCTGCGGCTGCGGCGACATGTTGAGCGACACCAGGACTGCCTTGCCGTCAGGCGCCACGCGCGCGTAGGTCAGGACGCCGGGGTTGGTCGGATCGAGCATCACCGTCCGCCCTTCGCGCAGCGCCGCATCGCTCCGCCGCAACGCGATCAGTCGACGATGCCAGC
>CAZDTG010000523.1:0-2075 GCA_964508005.1 uncultured Steroidobacteraceae bacterium | reverse complement strand
GTCTCGACACCCGCGACGCCGCCAGCGGCGCGTTTGCCGCGATTGAAATGCGTCACTCTCCAGCCGCGGCGCAGCGCCTCCCGGGTCAGGTGCGGACCGATGAAGCCGGTCCCGCCAAAAATGAGAATTGTTTTCGGCTTGGAGTCGGCGGCAAACGCAGACGGGAGCGCGGCGCCGGCGGCCGCGCAAGCGGCGATCTGTAGCACATCACGACGGGTTGTCATTGTTGGGCCTAACGGGTCGGATTGCGGGCGGGGACATGCGCATGATCGTCGAACATATACCGCCGGCGAGACGGTGCCCAGTTCGATGCGACCAACCGGCGCCGAGGGTGGGCGAACACCCCGGGGGAGCCGGCGCGGGCTGCTTAGCGGTGACGGTTGCCATGCGGGCCGGGCCCCTCGCTGAGGCCCGGGAGAGCAGGCGCGGGCTTCGTTATTGGTGCCGGTCGCCGGGCGGGTGCCTCACTGACCTCCGGGAGAGCGAGCGGGGGCTTGCCTATCGGTGGCGGTCGCCGCGCGGGCGACTCACTGCTTCGACTCGTTGACGATCCACCGGTATTTATGCGCGGACGTGCGCGCGATCTCGGGGACCTCGCGCACGACGACATGGATTCCAGGATCCACGAGATGCCTGACATTCTCGATCAGCCGATTACGCTCCGCGTCGGTGAACGAGGGCTCCGGGACGACCCGGATCTCCCAGGTGTCCGGGCTCGTCTGCGCAACCTGCGAGTATTTGATTCCGTGCAGGGACTTGAAGGCGAAGGTGACGACCGACGGACTGACGCGCTGGCCCTGCGATCCGAACAGGGTGTCCTCGTACTTTCCCGTGACGGGCTCGATGACCGGATAAGTCCGCCCGCACGGGCATGCGGCGCGCCGCCAGCGAGTCCGATCGGACATCCGATAGCGTACCAACGGCATCAAAGCATTATGGAACGTGGTGCCGACCACGTGGCCCTCACCATCGGTCGGCTTCCCGTCGTCGTCCACGATTTCAACATACGAGTAGTCGGTGTTGACATGCAGGTTGCCGTGCTCGCATTCGGTGGCGTACGCAATGCGCTCGGCCATCCCGTAGTGATCCATCACGCAGGCCCCGAGTCGCGCCTCGATGAGCTCCCGCTGGTGCGGATAGAGCGGCTCCGAGCCGGTGAAGACGTAAGGGATCCTCAGGCAGTGGTTGCGCTTCTCCAGCAGCAGGGCCAACTCGTAGGCCGTCGAGGGGTACGCCTCCAACATGAAAGGAGCGAACTGCGCCAGCATCTCGATGATGTGATCGACACAGGGCTCGCGCAAATGACGGGACGAGACGATCAGCTGGTTATTGTAACGATTCAGGAACCAGTAAGGCGGAACGGTGCGGTCGATGGGCACGATCAGATCGCCGCGCAGATAGGCACGCCGCATACCCGGGCGATAACCGCTCCAGCGGAAGTGCCGTTCGACGACAGCATTTTCCCACAGCACGGATTCGAGGCTGCGAAACACGTGCAGGGGCGTGCCCGAAGTACCGCTGGTTCGCCCCACTATCGTCCATGGCCGCGGTGTGCTTCCGTGTGGGTAGTACTCGGCCGGCCGATCGGTGAGATCACGGCGCTCGATGATCGGAAAGCGCTGTACGAGCGCTTCGCGAACGGTGCTGACGTCGAAGTCGGTCTTTATGCCGCGATAGCGGGGGATGCGCCGTACCGCGGCCCGCAAGGTATCGGTGAGCAGTTGGTTGGTGACCGCATCGAGTCGATCCTGCGGCGAGCGTTCCTGGGCCAGGAGCGTTTGTATGCGACGCTCACTCTGCACTGTGTCGCGTACGAGGTAACGCAGGCCGTACTTCAGTTCGTTACGCAGCACGGAGCGCATCGAAGGGCGCACCGAAGCGTCGATTTCCAGGGGGAGGGCCTTTTCTTCTCGCGCGCGCATTCGTTTGGGACCAGCAAGCGATATGCCTGCCGGCGGCGGGCGCACGCGACGCCGGGCGGGGATGCCCCGGGGGCTATTTCGGCAGTATCCTCGCCGGCCAAGGGGGTGCGACGCATGCGTCGCACGGGTGGCCCGCTCAGGGGCACCCAGGAT
>CAZDTG010000522.1:0-2083 GCA_964508005.1 uncultured Steroidobacteraceae bacterium | reverse complement strand
AGGACGTCACCGTCATCGTCGAGCTGCGGGCCCGATTCGACGAAGAAGCCAACATCGAGTTGTCGAACAGGCTGCAGGAGGCCGGCGCGCACGTCATGTACGGTGTCGTTGGCTACAAGACGCACGCCAAGCTCGCGCTCGTCGTGCGGCGGGAGCCGGGCGGAATCCGTCGCTACTGCCATCTCGGCACCGGCAACTATCACCCGCGCACCGCGCGTCAATACACCGACTACGGGCTGTTTACCTGCAACGATGAGATCGGGCAGGACGTTCACGAGTTATTCCTGCAGCTCACCAGCCTGACGCAGACGCCGAAGCTGAACCGGCTGGTGCAATCGCCCTTCGGCATGCACGAGATGGTGCTTTCGAAGCTCGCTCGCGAGGCGGAGCATGCGCGCGCCGGGCGCAAAGCCCGGGTCATCGTGAAAATGAACGCGCTCACCGAGCCGCAGGTCATCGAGGCGCTCTATCGGGCGTCCTGCGCCGGGGTGAAGATCGATCTCATCATCCGGGGGGTGTGCGCGCTGCGGCCAGGGGTGCGCGGCGTCTCGGAAAACATCACGGTCCGCTCGATCGTCGGGCGTTTCCTCGAGCACTCGCGGGTGTGTTATTTCGAGAACGGCGGCGAGCCGGAGATGTTCTGCAGCAGCGCGGACTGGATGGAGCGCAATTTCTTCCGCCGCGTCGAGGTCGCCTTCCCGATCGAGCGCCAGGTCCATCGCGAGCGGATTCTGCGCGACCTGCACTATTGCCTGAGCGACACGTGTCAGGCCTGGATGTTACTGCCGGATGGCCGTTACGAGCGGATCCCCCTGGCATCGCAGCGGCCGGTGAACGCGCAGATGGCGCTGCTCAGCCGGTACGCCGCCGGCGCCCCGACCGCGCCGTGAGCGGGATGGACCGGCGCCTTGCGCAGGCGCCCGCCGCGCATCTGCCGGCCCGCCCGGGCAACACGGTCCGGACTCAACCGCAGGCTCCTAACGCGCGCGGCTGAAAACCCGCAATCTGAAACCGCTCGCCCGCAGGTAGTCGGTCTCCTGCTGCAGATCGGCGGACGTGAGCGGGTGGTCCTTCAGCCAGCGTGCCGGAAACTCAACTTCGAGAGACCGTGGCGTCGCTTTCAACTCGATGGGCGGCAGCGCGGCCGGGCTGCGCCCGCGATGCAACAGCACCGCGAGGCGCAGCAGCACGATGAGATACACCGCATTGCGGTCCCACGGGGGCACGAGCTCCTCGACGCCATCCAGCACCAGCTTGCGCCGGTGGGCGCTGACCATCCGGGCGAGGAGTCGCTGCTCTTCACGTGAGAATCCGGGCATGTCGGCGTTCTCGAGCAGGTAGGCGCCATGCCGGTGGTAGCCGCTATGCGAAACGTCGAGACCGATCTCGTGCAGGCGCGCGGCCCATTTCAGAGCCAGCTGGGTGATGGGATCCTCGAGTTTCCACGTCGCCCGCGTCTGCTCCAGAAACTCGAGCACTGTTGACTCAACACGGTCCGCCTGGGTGAAATCGACGTGGTAGCGCCTTTGCATCGCGCGAACCGTGCGCTCGCGTGCGTCCTCGTCCGTGAAGCGGCCGAGCATGTCGTATAGCAGGCCCTCGCGCATCGCGCCGTCAGCGATGCGCATTTCCTTCACGTCGAGCACCGCGAAGATTTCCGCGAGAATCGCGATTCCACCGGGGAAGACCGGGCGGCGATCCTCGGTGATGGGGGCCAGGCGCATCTCACGCACATGTCCCGCGTCAACCATGTAGCCGATCGCGCGCTCCAGACCGGCCGGGGTGATGGTCACCGCCTGGGGATCGAGCTCGCGAATCGCTTCCCCGATCGCGCGCACGGTCCCCGAGCTGCCGGCGCAACTTTCCCAGCCCCGGCGGCGGAAGGCGGCCTGCACCGGCTCGAGCTCGAGCCGGGCGGCCATTCGCGCCCGCTCGATACGCTTGGCGGATATCTTGCCGTCACGGAAGAAACGCTCGCTGAGCGACACGCAGCCCATCTGCAGACTCTCGAGCTCCAGCGGCGTCAGGCCTTCGCCGATGATCAGCTCCGTGCTACCGCCGCCGATGTCGACGACGAGCCGCT
>CAZDTG010000521.1:0-2087 GCA_964508005.1 uncultured Steroidobacteraceae bacterium | reverse complement strand
CTACCGAAGACCCCCCGTTTGGCGGGCTGTGGTGCGACCAGCCCGCTATTTTTTTTCCGTTCGATTTGTAAGCGAGGGTGTCGCGCCCGGTCGTTTGGGAAATACTGCCTATTGGCGGGTCAGGGCGGCAAGCCGCCGGACCATCGGCACGAACGTATCGAAATCAACAGGCTTCGGCACGTGCAGATCGAAGCCCGCGGCGATCGCGGCCGCCACATCCCCCTTCGACGCATAACCGGTAACGGCGATCGCCAACATGTGGCGGCCGACCCGGAGTGTCCGCAGCTTCCGCACGAGCGAGTAGCCGTCCTCCTCGGGCATGCCGATGTCGGTGACCAGGATATCGAAGTGGGCGCCGGCCGCCTGCAGATGTTTGAACGCCGCGCCGGCCGAATCGGTGACGGTGACGCGCGCGCCCTCCAGCCGCAGCGTTTCCGCGACCACCGTGCGTGCGTCCATCTCATCATCCACCACGAGAATCGACAGGCCATCCAGGCTCTGCGGCGCATGCGCCTTTTCGCCGGCCCCGTCGGTCCAGGCGCGTTGGCTTTGGCTCTCGTGCGCGGTCGGCCAGGCCGGGGTCGTCGGGAGTCTCACGACAAAGGTGGCGCCCTTCCCGGTACCGCCACTGCTTGCCGACACCGAGCCTGCGTGCAGCGAGACGATCTCGCGCACCAGAGTGAGCCCGAGGCCGAGTCCGCCGGAATGGCGTGTGCTCGAGCTGTCGCCCTGGCGAAAGCGGTCGAAAATATGCGGCAGCAATTCAGGGGCGATGCCCTGCCCCGTATCCGAGATGGTGAGCTCGCTGAATCCCTGTAGGTCCCGCAGGGTGAGCGTGATCCGGCCGCCGCCGGCCGTGAACTTCACCGCATTGGAGAGCAGATTCGCCACCACCTGCTGCAGCCGCTCCGGATCGCCGCGCAACTGGCCCGCGCCGGGCGTGATCTCCGCCAGAAGCTCGATTCCTTTCGCTACCGCTGCCGGCCGTGCCAGATCCAACGCCACACTGACCACGCGCCCCAGTTGCGCCGGCCGCGACTCGATCTTGAGCTTTCCGGTGCCGACGCGGCCCAGATCGAGCAGGTCGTTGACCATCTTGAGCTGGGCTTTGGCGCTTTGTTCGATACGAGGCGTGATGGAGGCCACCTCCGGATCCTCGCGGCGCTTCAAGGTGAGGATGCGGTTCCAGCCGAGAATCGCATTCAGAGGTGAGCGCAGCTCGTGCGAGATGACGGACAGGAATTCGTCCTTTGCACGGTTTGCCGCCTCGGCGGCCTCGCGCAACTTGCGCTCCTGATCCAGAAGAGAGGCCCGCTGCCGCTGCTTTCCGGCGGCCGCGCGGCGCGCGGAGCTGACGTTGCGCGAGGTGAGAATGAGGTCGGTCAGGGCGCCGTCCGCGGCGTTGACGGTACGCCCGCGGATCGTCACCCACTGCCTGGCGCGTCGCTTGAGCTGGGTGCGCACGATCAGGTCGATTTCGGTCCCGGCGGAGAATGCGGCCTCAACGGCAGCGGCGAGCTTCGCGCGATCGTCACGCTGTATGCGCTCTTCCAGCTCTCTCCAGGTGATTTCAGCGTCCGGCGGCCAACCGAACTCGGCTTTGAACTGTGAATTGGCGCACAGTTCCCGCGTCGCCCCCGCGATCCGACAAAAACCCAACCCGCCGACGGCGAGCACCGCTTCCAGCTGATCTTTGCGGCGCGCCAATGCATCGCGCTCGAGCTCGGCTCGCCGCAGCGAGCCCTCTAGCTCGCGCATAGGGGAACCGGGATCGTCGTCGTGAATTGTTGTCATGTCGTTCGCACGAGACTTCGGCAGCAACAGCTTTGAGGCGGTGGTGTTCTTTACACACCGTTGCAACTTCTCCCCACGCTCGCCCCGGGAGAGGCTCCCTCAGGGGGACGCTAAGTGGCGATTGCCGCTCGTCCAGCGCTGTTGGCATAGCTGTTGCTCGAGGTCGATGGATTACAAGTAGAGGGTTCCTCGATGTCCAATGCCGTATTGGGACTGCGCCTCAAGCAGCAGCTCACCTTGACACCCAGGCTGCAACAGTCGGTGAAGCTGCTGCAGCTGTCGGCACTCGAATG
>CAZDTG010000520.1:0-2096 GCA_964508005.1 uncultured Steroidobacteraceae bacterium | reverse complement strand
CCCAATCGCTGGCGCGCGATACCGGCTCCGGGACGTGCGAGAATGTAACGAGCGCTGCCGTAACGCAGGTGGTCGCCGTGACCATGTGTGATGACGGCGGTTTGCACCGGCTGCCAGGGGTCAACATAAAAGTCCCCTGGCGGACAATAGAGTCCATTCGCGGTGACGACGACGAGCGGTTCGGGATCCGAGGCCATGACTATCCAGAGCTTGGGCGCTACGCTTGCGCAGCGGCCGCGACAGCAGTGCGCAGGTGCGGTGCTGATGATTAGGCCGGCGGCGTTCGATTACAACCCGGAGACGGCGCTCACCAACAGGATGCAGCGACCTGCGGATGCCGCAGCTTCCGGCAGTGTCGCCGCAGCGGCGGCCGGGACCGCTCCGGTGAATACCCCGCAAGAGCGCGCCGGAGCGGAGTTCGACGGGTTGGTGCGGGCTCTGCAGAGTGAAGGTGTCGTGGTGTGCTCGGTCGCTGACAGCGCGGAGCCGCCGAAACCTGACGCGGTGTTTCCCAACAACTGGGTGAGCTTCCACGAGGATGGCACTGTCGTGCTGTACCCGATGCAGGCTGAGACACGTCGCGCCGAGCGCCGCCGCGAGATCATCGAGGCGGTGGTGAGCGAGCTGGGGTTCAAGGTATCGCGGCTCGTGGATCTCACGCATCACGAAACTGGAGGGCGCTTCCTGGAGGGGACGGGAAGCCTCGTCCTGGATCACATCGGGCGCGTCGCGTATGCGAGCCTCTCGCCGCGTACTGATCCGGCGGTCATCGAGGAGTGGGCACGCGAGATGGGCTACGAGCCGGTGGTGTTCGCGGCATTCGATCGAGCCGGCGTGCCGTTCTATCACACCAACGTGTTGCTGTGTGTCGGGGCGCGAGTGGCGGTACTGGGAACCGAGGCCGTTGCGCGGGACGACCGTGACCGTCTGTTGGATCGGCTGCGGGCCGGTGGGCGTGAGGTCGTCGAGCTGGGCCACGATGAGCTCGAGCGGTTCGCCGGCAATATGCTCGAGCTCGCCACGTGGGACGAGGCCTTGGGGGATTCGCGTGTGCTCGTCATGTCGGAGGCGGCGCGGCGCGCACTCCGGCCGGACAACTTCGCGCGCCTGTCGGCGTGCACGGATTCGGTGCTGGCCGTGCCGGTGCCGACAATCGAGAGACTCGGCGGAGGCAGTGTGCGCTGCATGCTTGCCGAAGTCTTCCTGCCGGCGTGATGGAGAGCCCACGGTAATGGACGTGTTGGTTTTGACGTGACGGAATTCACGGTCAAAGTGATCCTGAGCTATCTGCTCGGGTCGATCATCGGCAGCCTCCTGGTCGGCAGGCTACGCGGCGGCGTCGATATTCGCCGGCTCGGCAGCGGTAATGCCGGGGGTACGAATGCCCTGCGCACGCAGGGGAAGGCCTTCGCGTTCTGGGTGATGCTGATCGACATCGGCAAGGGATGGGTTGCGGTCCGAGTGATCGCCCCGTTGGCCATACCAGGACTGTCGTCCGGGGTCGACGCCGGCGCGCAGCAAGCGCATGACTGGCTTGCGGTTGCCTGCGGCATTGCGGTCATTCTGGGGCACATTTATCCGCTCTGGTATGGATTCCGGGGCGGCAAGGGCGTAGCGACGCTCATCGGCGTGGTGGCAGGCCTCGATCCCTGGTTGCTGCTGCCCATGCTGGTCACATGGCTGGTCGTCGCGGTGCTGTTTGGGTTCGTGGGGCTTGCCTCGATCCTCGGAGCGGCAGCGCTTGCTGTGTCCGCGGCGGTCGGAACATGGGAAACGCGCGCTCCACTGCTGGCTTTCGGTGTGCTGGCGTCGATGCTCATTGCGTTCACGCACCGAACCAATATCGTGCGCATGCGCGCGGGTACCGAGCCACGCGCGCGGCGGCTGTGGCTGCTTGGGTTGCGCCGCGGGAGCACTTGAGTTGCATTGGAACAGGCGCCTGACATGAAGCCGACGGATCGCTCACAGGCCGGGTCCGCGGTGTCCGAGGCCAGGACCGGCGATGAGAGACCGTTGGTTGCGCGTGTCTTCTCGGAGTTGGCGGACGGGCAGTTTCACTCCGGCGAGGAGCTCGCGGAGGCGCTCGATGTGAGCCG
>CAZDTG010000519.1:0-2104 GCA_964508005.1 uncultured Steroidobacteraceae bacterium | reverse complement strand
GTGGTCGGCGATGTGGAAGTGCGCAGCGATCCGGCGCTCGCAGCTGTTGAAAGGCGTGCCGCCCGGCGGTTGCTCCACGAGCTCCTCGGGCAGCTTCAGTGCGAGTTGCAGGATTTCTTCCTTGCGGCCGCGGAACAACGCGAGG
Source organism: uncultured Steroidobacteraceae bacterium (assembly GCA_964508005.1). Lineage (GTDB taxonomy): Bacteria > Pseudomonadota > Gammaproteobacteria > Steroidobacterales > Steroidobacteraceae > 13-2-20CM-66-19. The sequence goes on along the minus strand of CAZDTG010000519.1, from coordinate 1,959 downwards.
CCGCGATGCGAGGGGATGGCGCTGATGGGCTCGCGGTAATCGAAATAATCGCGGAACTTCGCGCCGGCCTCCTCCTTGCCGGCCGCCACTTTGGCGACGAGCTGCCCGTTCTCCTGCAGGTGCGCGCGCAGCTCACCCAGCAGCTCGGCGTCCTCGGCGAACTGCTCCATGAGGATCTGCCGCGCTCCATCCAACGCCGCCTTGCTGTCCGGCACACCGGGGTTGTCGCCGTTTTCCGTCGTGAAGGCAGGCTTCAGATATTTGAGCGCCTCGCTTTCGGGATCGAGGCTGGGATTGGCCAACAGCGCGCTGGCCAACGCATCCAGGCCGGCCTCGCGGGCGATCATGGCCTTGGTGCGACGTTTGGGCTTGTAGGGGAGATAGAGATCCTCGAGCCGCTGCTTCGTGTCGGCGCCGGCAATGGCCGCTTTGAGCTCCGCCGTCAGTTTCCCCTGCTCCTCGATGCTCTTCAGGATGGCCGTGCGGCGCTCCTCGAGCTCGCGAAGATAGCCGAGGCGCTCCTCGAGCGTACGCAGCTGCGCGTCATCGAGACCTTCGGTCGCCTCTTTGCGGTAGCGAGCGATGAAGGGCACGGTGGAGCCCGCATCGAGCAAGGCGACGGCGGCGGTAATCTGCTGCGGCTTGACGGCGAGCTCCGCCGCGAGACGGGATTCAATGGACAGCATCGGGAGGCTCAACCAATTTCGCTGACGGGGCGCGCACTATGCTGAAACGCCCTCGCCGCAACAAGACTTGCCAAATCACGAAGAGCCGGGCAGTGGTGGAGCGCACCTTCACTACGCCGCGGTTACTGCCCCGAGGCGTTTCGCAGCTGATGTGTCCTCGTCGACTCCCTGTCAGCAGACGGACAGTCGAATCTCACAGCTCGCCGCCGCGCCCGCACGAAATGACAGCGTGATTCGGTAGCAGCGACTCGTTCAACTCCCTGACCAATGGATTGCGTTGCTCGTTGGGCAACTTACAAAGTCCGTTGATGTAGGTCACCGTCGCGAGCTTGAGGTCCGACGGCTGGGCCGTCGCAGCCGGGGAGTCGGCGTGAGTCTGCGACTTGCCGAACCACGGCGTCGCGCAACCGGAGGCGGTCACGCCGATGGCCAGAACGCCTGCCAGACCCAGCGCCACCATCCTGTGTGCATATGTCATTTGCGAATTTCTCGGCACGGGGATGCCGCTCCGCCACACCATGCGGCTGACACGGCCTCCATGCAGCCGGGATTATGGTCGGTTTTCGCGACGACCTGCAGCAGCCGGAACGCCGCCCATGATGCCCCGGGCCCGTTCGAATCCGGGCGCCCGGCGGACGTATGCAGTGCAGCAATCGATCCGTGCCCTCCTCACCGGGGAGTCGCACGAGCACCTGGAGCGCCAGCGGACCGGTAAGTTCTGCACGGCTGAAGGCAAACTTTGCACGCCCCGCACCGGGGCGTCCGCCGGCCACACCGGGCAGCCGGGTGGCACGACGGCTTTCCGGGCCGCATCCCTGCAGCCTCAGAAGCGGGCTTACGGTGGCGTTTTACTTCTCCTCCGATCCTCCGGGGGAGCGCTGGCGCTCCGTCGTTTCCCGCTGGTGCGAGTCGGAGCTGGCACTGCCGGCACCGCCGCCATGGCTGGCCTGTCCGCCTTTGCGGCCCGCCTCGGCGGCGAGCTCCGGATTCTGGGAGAAGCTGCGCTTCTCATCGGGCACGCTTTGACCGCCCTTGCGGCCCGCTACGGCCGCCAGCTCGCGATTCTGCGAGAAACTCCGCTTTGAGCCGGGTACGCTCTGCCCGCCTTTACGGCCGGCTTCGGCGGCGAGCCGCCGATTTTGCGAGAAGCTGCGCTTCTCGTCGGGAACCGCCTTGCCGCCCATGCTTGCAATCTGGCGCTGCCGCTCCTGATTCATCGACGCAAATCCACGATTGGACGTGCGTCCATCCTGAGTTGGTTCGTGAGCCATCG
>CAZDTG010000518.1:0-2110 GCA_964508005.1 uncultured Steroidobacteraceae bacterium | reverse complement strand
CATCTACCAGGACCTCGAGGACCTCATCGCCGCCTGCAAACACGAGGATGCGCGCGTCGAGGAGTTCGACACGTCCTGTTTCTCGGGCGAATACGTGACGGGCGACATCACTCTCGAGTACCTCGAACGCCTGCAGCTCGAGCGCTCCGACGACGCAAAAACCCTACGGCGCGAGCGTCGCGGCAAGCTCAAGGTCATTCGCTGACCGGTGAACGCACCAGACCCCCGCCGCCAGGTTCTTCTCGAGCTGTTCCACGCAGGTCTGGCACGAGTGGACGGTCGGCGTTGCGTCCGGAGCGCGTTGGCTGCTGACTCCGGAGCGCCGGCTGGCCGGCCCGTTTGGGTGGCGGCGGTCGGCAAGGCCGCGTCATCGATGATGCTCGGTGCGCACGATGCTCTCGGGACCTCGATCGAGCGCGCTCTCGTCATTACCAAGGATGGCCACGTGCCGCCGCAGCTGGAAACCATTCCCGGAGTGGAGATTCTCGAAAGCGCGCATCCCGTGCCGGATGAGCGCTCGCTGGCGGCCGGGGCGCGGCTGCTGCGCTGGGTGGACGAGCTGCCGGAGCTCGTCGATCCGCTGTTCCTCATCTCCGGGGGCTCCTCGAGCCTCGTGGAGGTGCTCGAGGCGGGCACTTCATTCGCGGATCTCGAGCGCTTCACCGCGGAGGGACTCGCCGCGGGCATTGCGATCGGCGAGTTGAATGCACGCCGCGCGCGCCATTCCCTCATCAAGGGAGGGCGGCTGACCGCCCGTCTCGAGGGCCGTGCCGCGCGCGCGTTGTTCATTTCGGATGTCCCCGGCGACGATCCCGCGGTCATCGGCTCCGGTTTGCTCGGACTCGCCGGTGAGAGCCCGGATCGCGTCGAGCGTACCGTTGTCGCATCAATCGACCACGCCGTGCAGAGTGTTGCCGCGGCGGCCACGGAGATGGGACTCGTGGCCGAGCCGTCCCCCCGGCGCTTCGACGGAGATGTCATGCGGTTGGCCGTGCGCTTTGCGCACGAGCTCGATTTGAGCGCGGCTGAAGTACGGGTGTGGGGTGGCGAGTCGACCGTGCAGCTCCCGGAACACCCGGGCCGCGGCGGACGCAACCAACATCTGGGCCTTGCGGTGGCGCGGCTCATCGCCGGCCGTCCGGATCTGCTGTTCCTGGCCGCGGGTACCGACGGGACCGACGGCGCGACCGAAGACGCCGGGGCCCTCGTCGATGCCGATACCTGTGCGCGACTCGCACTGGCGGAAGTCGATGCGGATGCCTGTTTGCGGGATGCGGATTCGGGCAGCGCGCTCGTGGCTGCCGGTGATCTCGTTCACACAGGTCCCACCGGGACCAACGTGGGCGATCTGGTGATCGGCTTGAAGCTGTCCGCGCAGGCCGCGCGCAATTTACCCGGAGCAGGCCGGCCGTAGCGGCGCACGCTCCACGAGCTTGTCCGAGCGATGGCCGCCCACCGCGGCGGATCGTCACTCGCACGGGCTCCGTGCCGGATCGACGATTGGCAGGCTCAACTCTGGCCCAACCGCCATGCGTTTGTTGTTGATCGAAGAAGACCAGGGCCGCTGCGCCGTGTTCCGGGAGTGGCTCGCGTCATGGCGGCCTGAGGCGGAGTTGGTCGTGCGCGATCCCGTAGTGCAGGGGCCGTTGTCACCCGACTTTCTCGCGCAGGGATTCGACGCGGTACTGCTGGCCGGGCAATGGTCGGGGGGTGACGGTCTTGCCTGGGCGAAAGAGTTGGCCGGCAGAACGGGATTCGCGCCCGTGGTCCTTTTGAGTGATGGCGACCCGGCTGCCCACGAGGCGGTCCCGCTCGGGGTAGCAGTCGTGGGTCGGGACGAGCTCGCGCACGGCAGGTTGAGCGACGTGCTCGCCGCGGCGGAGCAGAGACAGACCTTCGTCCGCGCCGTGTGGCGCACGGGTGTCGCCGGACGGGATGCGCAGCGTTTCGGTGGCGCGTTCATCCGCGGTTACCGGCATATTCGCCGCATCGCGAGCGGCACGATCTCGGATCTCTATCTCGGCGAGAGCGAGGCGGCGGGTGAGCTGGTGGCGCTGAAAGTGGCTCGCGACCGGCACGTCGAGCAAAGCGATCTGGACGATTCCTTCCG
>CAZDTG010000517.1:0-2123 GCA_964508005.1 uncultured Steroidobacteraceae bacterium | reverse complement strand
AGACCTTGTCCCGCGCGAGGCGAGAGACCGAGCTTGAGATCAGAGCGGTCGCGCGTCCGCGCGATCAGGCCTTGTGTGTAGTCCAACAGAGCGTCGGAGACATGAACCGTACGAACGTCGCTCTGCAGCCTGACCACGGTTTCCGCGTTCACGGCGGGCGCGATCTGCCGCAGTAGATCGCGGCGCTCGCCACTTCTTAGCAACTCGCGCTCGTGCGCGACGTCGGGATAGCCGAGCGTGACGCGCATCAGGAATCGGTCGAGCTGCGATTCGGGGAGCGCGTAAGTGCCGAGCTGCTCGTGCGGGTTCTGCGTGGCGACGACGAAGAAGGGCTCCGGCAGAGGATAGGTCGTCAGGTCCGCGCTCACCTGGCGCTCTTCCATCGCTTCGAGAAGCGCGCTTTGTGTGCGGGGACTCGCGCGGTTCACCTCGTCCGCGAGCAGGAGCTGGGTGAAGATCGGGCCCCGCCGGAAGTGGAACTGCTGGGTGGCGCGATCGAACACCGAGACGCCGATGATGTCGGCGGGCAGCAGGTCGCTCGTGAATTGGACACGGTGCCACGCCAGACCCAACACGTGCGCCAGGGCGTGGGCCAGGGTTGTTTTACCCACTCCGGGCACATCTTCGATCAGCAGGTGCCCGCGCGCGAGCAGACAGGCGAGGCACAGACGCACCTGCGCCGACTTGCCGAGGATGATGGTCTCCAGTGTTTGCACCGCGCGTTGCAGCGCCGCGGAGTCGGCATCCAGCGCTGGGGCGGCGTTCACGATTGCAACAATCCGCGAATGCGCTCGAGCTGCGCCTCGAGACTCGTGACCTGCCGCTCGAAGTCGGCCTGCCGCTCGCGTTCGGTCGCCACGACATCCGGCGGCGCATTACGGACGAAGCTCTCGTTCGCCAGCTTGACGCGAGTTTTCGTGAGCTCCTGATCGGCCTTGGTGAGGAGCTTGCCGAGACGCTCCGCCTCCGCCGCGGCATCGATGAGACCGGCCATCGGCACGAGCACGGCCAGCTCACCCACCAGGGCGGTGGCGGATTCCGGAGCGACCGCGCCGGGCTCGAGCACTGTCAAAGTGCTGATTCCCGCAAGGCGCTCCAGGTAGGCGCGATGACGCTCGGCGTAGGCCCGGTCGTGCGCGCCCGCGCCCTTGAGGAGTACCGGAATGCGCCGGGATGGCGCGATGTTCATCTCGCCGCGGATCTGGCGCACGGCGAGGATGAGTGCCTGAATCCAGGCGACTTCGCGCTCCGCAGCCTCGTCAGGGGGAAATTCCGCAGGTTGGGGATAAGGCTCCAACATGACAGTGGGGCCTGCACGGCCGGCGAGCGGCGCCGCCCGTTGCCAGATCTCTTCCGTGATGAAGGGCATCAGGGGATGCAGGGCCCGTTGCAGCGCCTCCAGAATCGTCGCCAGGGTGTGCCGCGTGCCGTGCTTCGCGGCCTGCGAAGCGCTTTCAGATTGCAACACCGGCTTGGTGAGCTCCAGGTACCAGTCGCAGAACTCATACCAGGTGAACTCGTACAGGGCGGTCGCGGCGTAGTCGAAACGATACTCGGCGAACGCGGTTTCCACCGCGCCCACCATCCGGCCGAAGCGCGAGCGGATCCAACGGTCGGCAACGGAAAGCTCGCCTGGGCCGGCACTGTCCGCGGCGGGCGCCCTGGCCGAGGCCGACGTCTCCTCCCCAACAGACATCACGACGAAGCGTGCCGCATTCCACAGCTTGTTGCAGAAGTTCCGATAGCCCGCCACGCGCGCAAGGTCGAAGCGCAGCTCGCGGCTTGGCGAGGCCAGGGCGGCGAACGTGAAGCGCAACGCGTCCGTGCCGTGTGCGGCGATGCCATGCGGGAATTGTTTGCGCGTGAACTTCTCGACTTTCGCGGCAAGCTGCGGTTGCATCATGCCGCTCGTACGCTTGGCGACGAGCTCCTCGAGCTCGATGCCGTCGACGATATCCAGAGGGTCGATGACGTTGCCTTTGGACTTCGACATCTTGTCGCCGTTCTCGTCGAGGATGAGGCCGGTGATGTAGACATCCCGGAAGGGCACATCGCCCACGAACCTCAAGCCCATCATCATCATGCGGGCGACCCAGAAGAAGATGATGTCGAAACCGGTGACG
>CAZDTG010000516.1:0-2161 GCA_964508005.1 uncultured Steroidobacteraceae bacterium | reverse complement strand
GCACCGCGGCCACATACGGCACCGGGCAGACGGTCGCGCGGATCTCCACCTGCTTATGCCTCTCGACTGTCGGCTTCTTCGAGCCGCCGTTTTCCTCGCCCCACACGAAGGAGACTTCGGTGCCGGGCTTGGCGTACTGGGGCTCCAGCATCGCCAGCGTGAGCATCTTGCGCTCGTTCGAGCTGTAGCCCACCCAGGTGGAGAGCCCCGCCAGCTCGCCGTCCTTCATGACGCGGTCGTACGGATACATGGAGTAGACGGCAGAGGGGAAGTCGATGTATTTCGCGCGCTCGTGCTCCTTGCCGAACTGCGACGCGATCGTCCTCGTCACGTCCTCATCGTCGAGCTCGAGCGTCACCTTTATCCGGTGCGGCTTGCTGGCAATCTTCTCCAGCGCCTCGCGGCCGAGGAAGTCATGATCGAACTTCACGAACGCCCCGTAGCCCAGGTCGTGCGGCGTCAGGTAGTAGTCGTCGATGTTGTTCGAGTAGTAGCTGCCGCCGAGGGAGGCGTTGCCCTCGAAGCTGTTGGCCTTGAGCCACTGGCGGTACTGCTTCATCCGCTCGTCGCCGGAGTAGATCGCCGGCATCGGCGAGGGGATCCAGCCGGACTCGAGCGTGTTCGATGAATACGCGCGGGCGCCGACCAGGCGCAGGCCGAACTCCTGGCCCGCCACCACGATCGCATCCTTGACGGTGTCACCTTCCTCCGCCGGCCCGAAGAGCTCGAAGCCCGGCTGGCCGGCCATGCCGTGGCGCAGCGCACGGACTTTCCTGCCCGCGATGATCATCTCGCACATGTTGAAGAACTTCAGTTCCGGCGGGGCCCTGCCCAGCACCCGCTCCATGATCTTCATCGCGTTCGGACCCTGGAGCTGGAACCGGTAGGTCCTGCGGGCGACCGGATTCACCCGCGCCGCCGAACGCTCGTCGCGCTCGCACCTGACGTTGTAGCCGCCCGTCTCGGCGTGATATTGCACCCAGTTGTGCACGGACGGACGGCCTACCAGGTTGAACAGCTCCTTGTCGAGGTAGCACAACACGACATCGCCGATGACGTAGCCGTCCCAGCTGACCGGCACGTACTGCTTCGCCTTGTTGACTTCGAAGCCCTTGAAGCTGTTGATGCCGAGCTTCTCGAGGAGCTTGAACGCGTCCGGTCCGGACACGTACATGTCGGTCATGTGGTAGGACTGGTTGAACAGCACCGCCGTCTGCTGCCAGGCGCGCTGCTCGTCGCGCCAGTTGGTGTATTCGGACTGCACCACCGGATACGGATTGGGACCGCTCGGCGAATGGCGCAGATGGTTGACCGGGCCGCCGTTGGCTCGCAGCAGCTCCTCGAGGTTATTGTGGGTCATCAAGGTCTCCGGAATGGGTGGACTCAACCGCCGCCGCTCGCACGAGCTTGCGTGAATCGTCCCGTGACTTCGCCGGCTGCAACGGGCAGCACGGCCAGATTGATGCTTTCCTTGGCGGAATTGGCATGCTCGCGCATCAACGCTTCGGCGCGCGCGCTTTGCCCGCGCTCCAGAGCCTCCACGATCGCGTGGTGCTGCCGATGCGCGTAACGCAGCATGTCGTACATCTGCTCGAGGTTGCTCTTGTCGAATGCCAGCGCCTGCGGACCCGCGAAAGGGATGCGGCTGTTGCGCGCCAACATTTCAGCGAACAGCGCGCTGCCCGACTCCGCGAGGATGAGCCGATGAAAACGCTCGTTCATGTCCGCGTAGAGTCCTTCATCACTCTCTTCGACGCGGCGCTTGCCGAGGATCGCATCGCCGTCTTCGAGGCAGGAGCGAAGCTCACGTAACAACGCCTTGGAGGGACCACGCTCCGTCACTCGACGCACAGCGAGTCCCTCGAGCGCGCCACGCAAATCGATCGCATCGGCGATGTCCGCGGCAGTAAAGGCACGCACCGCGTATCCGCGTGTTTCATGCTCGGCGAGGAGTCCTTCCTGCGCAAGCAGTGGCAATGCCTGGCGGACGGGTGTCCGTGACACACCCAGCAAGTCCGCGAGCGGCGCCTCGGCGACGCGCTGACCCGGCACCAACTCACCGCGCAGGATCAGCTCGCGGATCCGCACGATCGCCTGGGCCAGTTGCGTATTCATGAGTTGATCGTCCTCTCTGGATCCCAAAACGTCAATTGGGATCCCA
>CAZDTG010000515.1:0-2162 GCA_964508005.1 uncultured Steroidobacteraceae bacterium | reverse complement strand
TCCGGCCCCGAGCCCACGCGGTTCGGCGATTGGGAAAAGAAGGGCCGCTGCATCGATTTCTAAGTTAACCGAAAATCGCGCGCGGCGGGCAATGCCGCCGTCTTTCGCCGCGCGACCAACCTTTATGCCCCAACGACCTCTGTCCCCGCACCTCACCGTGTACCGCATGTTCCGGTACACGCTGTTCACCTCCTTCGCGAACCGCGTGACGGGCGTGGTGCTATCGCTCGGACTACTCGTACTCACGTACTGGCTCATGGCGGTAGCGAGCGGGGCAGCCGCGTACGATCGCGCGACCGCGACCCTGACCCTCCCGATATTCAAGCTGCTGTATGCGGGGCTGCTGTTCACGTTTTCGTACCACCTCGTCGCAGGCATCAGGCATCTCGTCTGGGATACCGGCCATAGCCTCGAACGCCGCCAATCCCAGCGTAGTGCCTGGATCGTCGGCACTGTCAGCCTACTCATGACTCTCGCGTTCATATATTGGGCCTTCTGCCCTGGAGCGCGCCAGTCATGAGCCTTCGCAGTCCCCTGGGCAGGGTGTTGGGCACCGGCTCGGCAAAGGAGGGCGTGCATCACTGGTGGCTGCAACGCCTGACCTCCATCGCGCTCGTGCCGCTCACGATCTGGTTCGTCGTCTCACTGCTGTCATTGCCCTCGTTGGAGCACGTGACTGTCATCAGCTGGATGGCACAGAGTTGGACAGCCCTGCTGCTCATCCTGTTCATTCTCGCGGCGACCTGGCATTCGCAGCTCGGTGTGCGCGTCGTGGTCGAGGACTACGTCCATGGCGGATCCAAAACCCTCATACTCGTCGTGATCACGTTCATCCACGCGCTCGTCGCAGCCGCGAGCGTCTTCGCAGTTCTGAAGGTGGCGTTCGGAGGCGCTGCATGAGCGCATACGAATTCACCGATCACACTTACGATGTCGTCGTCGTCGGAGCGGGAGGCGCCGGACTGCGCGCCACGCTCGGGCTCGCGGAAGCGGGCTTGTCGACCGCATGCGTGACGAAGTTATTTCCCACGCGCAGTCACACGGTTGCCGCACAGGGCGGCATCAGCGCCGCTCTCGGCAACATGGGCGAGGACGACTGGCGCTGGCACATGTACGACACCGTGAAGGGCTCGGACTGGCTCGGCGACCAGGATGCCATCGAGCTCATGTGCAAGGAGGCGCCCGCCGCCGTCATCGAGCTCGAACATTATGGCGTGCCGTTCTCCCGCACCGAAACGGGCCGCATCTACCAGCGTCCCTTCGGCGGCATGACGACGCACTTCGGCAAGGGCATTGCCCAACGGACCTGCGCCGCCGCCGACCGCACCGGTCACGCGATGCTGCACACGCTCTATCAACAGTCGATCCGCCACTCGGCAACGTTCTTCGTCGAGTACTTCGCGATCGATCTCATAATGGAGGACGGTATTTGCCGCGGCGTGGTCGCCCTCGACATGACCGAGGGCAAGCTGCACCGCTTCCGCGCGCACACCACGATCCTCGCGACCGGCGGGTACGGTCGCACGTATTTCTCCTGTACCTCCGCTCACTCGTGCACCGGCGACGGCAACGCCATGGCCTTGCGTGCCGGCCTCGGCCTACAGGACATGGAGTTCGTGCAATTCCATCCGACGGGGATCTATGGCGCCGGCTGCCTGATCACCGAGGGCGCGCGGGGCGAGGGCGGCTACCTGACGAACTCAAAGGGCGAGCGTTTCATGGAGCGCTACGCGCCCAACGCGAAGGACCTCGCCTCACGCGACGTCGTGAGCCGCGCGATGACGATGGAAGTCCGCGAAGGCCGCGGCGTGGGCGCCGAGCATGATCATATCGATCTGCATCTCGAGCACTTGGGGCCCGAGGTCATCCAGGAGCGCCTGCCGGGGATTGCCGAGACGGCGCGGATCTTCGCCGGAGTCGATGTCACCAAAGAACCCATCCCCGTGCAGCCCACCGTTCACTACAACATGGGCGGCATCCCTTGTAACTATTACGGCGAGGTCGTGCAGCCCAGGGGCGGCGATCCCGACCGCGTGGTGCCCGGACTCATGGCCGTGGGTGAGGCCGCGTGCGTGTCCGTGCACGGCGCCAACCGGCTCGGCTCGAACTCGCTGCTCGATCTCGTGGTCTTCGGCCGGGAGGCCGCGCGCCGTTGCGCGCAG
>CAZDTG010000514.1:0-2188 GCA_964508005.1 uncultured Steroidobacteraceae bacterium | reverse complement strand
CAGATCACCGGTAACCAGGAGTTGCCGAAGGTGCTATATATCGTTCCGTGGAAACGGTCCGATCTCGGCGACCTGCTCGGCAAGCCTGCGAACAGCCTGCTGGATGAAGTGCTCGAGCCGGTCGACCGTGACGTCTTCAAGCGCGAAAACCGCTATTACGATGCGCTGAAACCTGACGCTGCCCCGGGCGCCGACAAGGCGCCGGCTTCGGCCGACCAGGCTTCGGGTGACAGGCGCTGATACGCCCACGGCAAAGCGCTCGGGATGAGGACTGGATCGCAGCTTTTTGAGCATGCGTCCGTCATTTTTGCAAGGCTGGAAAAAGTGTGTGTGATTAGATCCGCGCCGGGCGAGCCCGCAGCGCGGATGGGAGTGAACGATGGGTTTCTGGAACTTGATCGTACGATTCTTTCAGGGCGGCGGGGACTTCATGTACCCGATCGCCGTCGTGTTCGTGGTCGGTGCCGCAATCGCCATCGAGCGGTATATCTACCTGACACATACCGCGGTCCGTAACCGCAACCTCTGGAACGAGATCGTGCCCATGCTCTCGCAGGGCAACTTCCGCCAGGTGGTGCAGGTCACGTCGAAATCGGACTCGGCGATCGGACACATCCTCAACTACGGATTGGCGCGCATCTCGACCGCGCGCCGGCGTGACGACATCGAGAAGGCGATGGAGGAAAGCCTCATGGAGGTGGTGCCGCGGCTCGAGAAGCGCACGCACTATCTCGCGACCTTCGCGAATCTCGCCACGTTGCTCGGCCTGCTGGGCACCGTGATGGGCCTCATCCGCGCGTTCGCGGCGGTAGCCACCATCAACCCCGCCGAGAAGGCAAACCTGCTCTCGGCGAGCATTTCGGTGGCGATGAACTGTACGGCGTTCGGCCTCATGACGGCGGTGCCGTTGCTGTTCGTGCACGCGTTCCTGCAGACGAAGACCACCGAGCTGATCGACAGCCTGGAGATGGCATCGGTGAAGTTCCTGAACGCGATCACCGAGCGCCAGCAGCCGCCGGCCGCGGCTGCCTGAAGACGCAAGTGCGGCTCACACACACTCGCAGGACTTGAGAGCCTAGGCTGCCATGCGTCGCTCCTACCAAACGCGCAAGCTCGAGCGTCATAACCGGCGGCCGGCGGAGCTGCTGCTGGTGCCGATGATCGACATCTTCACGGTGCTCGTGACGTTCCTGCTCATGACGGCAGTGTTCTCGCGTACCGTGATCCTGCAGCTCAACATGCCGGCCTCGCAGACGGAGTTTCGCGATCCGCCGCCGGGGTTGCAGCTCGAGGTCATGGTCCGCAAGAACCTGCTGCAGGTCGCGGACCGCAACACCGGCCCGCTGGCGACCCTGCCGAACACGGCAGCCGGCTATGACTACGATGGCCTGACCGAGTATCTGAAGCGGGTCAAGGCGAAGTTCGCCGAGAAGACTGATGCGACCATCCTGCTGGAGCCGGATACTCCCTACGACATCCTCGTGCAGGTCATGGATCGCGTCCGCGTGTTCGAGGTGACACAAGGCCTCAACACCGTGCAGGCGGAGGCGTTTCCGGACATTTCCATTGGCGATGCGCCCGCTACCGACGAGCCCGCTCCCGGCGGTGCGCCCGGTGCCGGCGCGCCGGCAGCCGGCACCGCTCCCCAACAGGTGAAACAACCATGAGCACTTCGAATCGCGCCCGGCGCATGGCACAGCATCACCTGCGGCACCGCGCGGATGCGGAACTCAATCTCATCCCGCTCATCGACATCCTCTCGACCCTCGTGGCGTTTCTGCTGGTGTACTCGACCGAGGTCGAGGTCATCCAGAACAGCAAGGGCATCGAGATTCCGCAGTCGATCGCGCAACAGGCGCCCAAGGACTCGGTCGTCGTGATGGTCACCAAGGGCGACCTGTTCGTCCAGGGCGAGCACGTCGCAACCATCGCGGAGGTGGCGTCCTCGAAGGATGCGATCATCGGGCCGCTGCGCGATGCGCTCAAGCGGCCGCTGCTGGTGGGGCGGGCGATGACCGATCGTGACCTCGCGCAGCGCGAGATCACCATCATGGCGGACAAGTCGCTGCCGTATGACGTATTGAAGAAGGTCATGCATACCTGCACTGATGCCGACTACGGCCGTATCTCGCTGGCCGTGATCCAGAAGGAGAAGCCGGTGGCTGCCGGCTTCAAGCCGGTGTAGCGG
>CAZDTG010000513.1:0-2191 GCA_964508005.1 uncultured Steroidobacteraceae bacterium | reverse complement strand
ACGCCTCCGCCTCGGCGTCGTGATGGATCCCATCGGCTCCATCAAGTACGCCAAAGACTCGACTCTGGCCATGCTGCTCGCTGCCCAGGCGCGCGGTTTCGAGTTGGCGTATCTGGAGCTGCACGATCTGTTGCTCCGTGACGGGGTGGCGCTGGGGCACGTGCGGCCGCTGACGGTCGCGGCCGATCCGAAGAGCTGGTTCGCTCTGGGGGAGCCCCGGACCGAGCCTCTGCGGGATCTCGACTGCATCCTGATGCGCAAGGATCCGCCGTTCGATATGGAATACATCTACTCCACCTACATTCTCGAGCGCGCCGAGGAGCAGGGGACCCTCGTCGTCAACCGCCCGCAAGGCCTGCGGGACATCAACGAGAAGGTATACACCGCATGGTTCCCCCAATGCTGTGCGCCTACTCTGATTACTCGCGATATGGCGGAAATGGCGTCCTTCCTGCGCGAGCACGGGCGCATCGTCTGCAAGCCGCTCGACGGGATGGGGGGGCGCTCGATTTTCGTGCTGGAGAGCAATGACAAGAACGTGAACGTCGTATTCGAGACACTCACGCAGTACGGTGAACGGTTCGCGATGGTGCAGCGCTATATCCCCGATATTGCGACGAGCGGGGACTCCCGGGTCCTCGTGATCGGTGGGGAGCCGCTGCCGTACGCCCTCGCCCGCATCCCTTCAGCTGACGACAACCGCGGCAATCTCGCGGCCGGCGCCAAGGGGGTGGGCCGCCCGCTGAATGATCGTGACCGTTGGCTTGTCGGGCAAATCGGGCCGGCGCTCGCGGCCAAGGGAATGCTGTTCGTCGGTCTGGATGTGATCGGCGGGTACGTCACCGAGATCAATGTGACGAGTCCCACCGGCATTCGCGAGCTCGACAAGCAGTTCGGCATCGATATCGGCGATCTCTTCATGCAGGCGGTCGAGCGTCGCCTGCAGGCGTCATCCCGGGCGCCTCGAGCCGGGCGCGGGTGAGATTAAGATTCGCTGATGGCATCGAGAGCCCTGAGACTGCGGGAAGGCAAGGCGCCGGTTCGGGACCGGCTGTTCGTCATGCTGTTTCTGGCCGCGCTGGCGCATGGCCTCCTCATCCTGGGCCTGACGTTCAATTCGTCGCTGGGCGACAAGGGCGGTGCGCCGGGCCTGGAAGTGTTGCTGGTTTCCGATGAGGTTCCGGAAGCGGAGCGCAACGACACCGCGACCTATCTCGCGCAGCGCACGCAGCTGGGGTCGGGCAACACGCGTGAGGCCGTGGCGCCTCGCAATCGCGCATCGTCGCTGCCCATACCGCGACAGGACGGCGTTGCCGACGGCAATTCGCTGGCGCCCAAGGGTGATGTCAGCGGCGCGCAGGAGGAGCGTGTGCTCACCACAACAGCCTGGAATGCACGAATTCAATATCTCGTGAATGAAGGCAGCACGGGTGAGTCGAATGAACGGCCGCTGCTGCTGGATGAGCAGGTCTCGCAGCAGCCCGGCCCGGAGGACGACCAGGGGCCGGCGCAGCTGCGGGGTCCTAAGCGGGATGAGCTGTGGACGACGCCCGATACCAGGGCGGCCACGGTTGCGCCCTACCTCGACAACTGGCGCCACAAGGTCGAGCGCATCGGAACGATTCATTTTCCGACCGCCGCCCGCACGGCGGCGCAAAAGAGAGCCAATCCGGTCATCGAGGTGGGCATTGCCGCGAACGGGTCGTTGGACCGGGCGCAGATCCGGCGCAGCAGCGGCTCGGTGGAGCTGGACAACGCGGCGCTGCAGACCCTCAAGCTCGCCGCTCCGTTCGATCCGTTCCCCCCGGAGCTGGCGCGCCAGTACCACGTGTTGCGTTTTGTCTACGAATGGCAGTGGACTCGGGGCGGCAGCGTGACAGCCATTCCTTGAGCCTGCAGCCGCTCATCCCCATACTTGCGCCATGGGCGGCAAAAGCATCAGAGTCGGGCTTACGGACGTCGGCGGCTCGCCGTTCGCGGAGAGCGCGCAGAACAGTCTCACGAACCATCTGCTCATTGCGATGCCGTCGCTCTCGGATCCCAACTTCGCGCAGACGGTGGCGCTCATCTGTGAGCACACCGAGAAGGGTGCGCTGGGCATCGTGCTCAACAAGCCGCTGCCGATGCGGCTCTCCGACGTGCTCTCGCAGATGAAACTCGAGCCGACGACGGAATACATCGCTGCGCAGCC
>CAZDTG010000512.1:0-2195 GCA_964508005.1 uncultured Steroidobacteraceae bacterium | reverse complement strand
GCCCAGGACCGACGGTGAGCCAGCGACAGCTGGCGCAAAAGGAGGCACGCCATGAGCACAGTGCAAGCCATGCGGCTTCGCAGGGCTCACGCAACACTGGACCTCGAACGGGTCTCCGCTCCAGCTCTTGCAGAGCATCAGGTGCGTCTGCAGGTGCTCGCCTGCGGCGTCTGCCGCACGGATCTGCATCTGGTGGACGGCGAGCTGCCCCAGGCGGTCTATCCGATCACGCCCGGGCATGAGATCGTGGGACGGGTCGTGGAAGTCGGTCCCCATGTTACCGGGCTCTGCGCCGGCGACCGCATCGGCGTGCCCTGGCTCGGCTGGACCTGCGGCGTGTGTGACTACTGCAAGCGGGGACTGGAGAACCTGTGTGATCGGGCTGCCTTTACCGGATGCACGCTGGATGGCGGCTACGCAGAATCCACAGTAGCGGACGCGCGTTATTGTCTGGCGATCCCAGAGCGCTACACGGATGCGCAGGCCGCGCCGCTGCTTTGTGCGGGACTCATCGGCTATCGCGCCTATCGGGCGGCCGGCGATGCCTTGAACCTCGGCCTCTATGGCTTCGGCGCGGCGGCGCATCTTCTGGCGCAGGTCGCGCGCGATGAAGGACAGCGGGTTTTCGCTTTCGTCCGGCCGGGTGATGCCGACGCACAACGCTTCGCGCTCGAGCTCGGCGCGAGTTGGGCTGGCGGCTCCGATGAGTTGCCCCCGGAGCCGCTGGATGCCGCAATTCTCTTTGCCCCGGTCGGCGCGCTCGTGCCCGCCGCTCTGGCGGCGACGCGCAAGGCGGGCCGGGTCATCTGCGCGGGCATTCACATGAGCGACATTCCCGCCTTCCGCTACGATCTGCTCTGGGGCGAGCGGTCGGTCTCCTCGGTCGCGAACCTCACACGCGCGGACGGCCGGGCCTTCATGCGAGTCGCCGCCGACATCGACCTCCGCCCCAGCATCGAGACTTTCCCGCTCGCCCAGGCCAACGAGGCGCTCGCCCGGCTGCGCACCGGAAACCTCCAGGGCGCGGCAGCAGTCCTGATTCCGCCCGCGCCGCAGGGAACCTGAAGCCGAGTTATAAACGGCCGGGCCACTTACCATCGGCGATACCCGGAAGTCAACAGACCACTGCACGGGAACGTGTCACGAAATACGTAGACACGCCGCGACACAAGCTTAAAGGGATTCGGTTACCTCGTTATTACGCGGCTGTTCCAAAGTGCGTACAATGTGTTCCCAGCGGCTGCGCTCGAGCCGCGGCGGAAATCAGGAACACACGCCGGGATTGCGTCTTGGTTGGCCCGGCCGAAAGGGGGAGGCAGGCATGAAAAGGTTTCGAGGCGCCTTGGGCGCTATGGCAGCCGCATTGCTGGCAGCGGCGTGCGGCGGTACGAATACGGAGACGTCGGCCGTTGCCGGCTCCACATCGCGCGGCGCCCTGGTCGAGAACCCGCCACTGCGCATCGCCTCTCTGGATGCCGCGAGTTTCCAGGCGCAGCTCGCCAGCACGGCCTCGGGGCAGCAGTTGCTGCAGGTCACGGGCGACCCGGCCTGCGGTGTCGACTTCTACTACATCAGGTTTTACACCGTCGGGGGTGCGAACGAGGCCACCGAGTCCTCGGGTGCCTTGATGGTCCCGACGGGTGCCGCGCCGGCGTGCTCCGGACCCCGGCCCATCGTGCTGTATGCCCACGGCACTCAAACCAACAAGACGGCCAACATCGCGGACATTACCAACACCTCGAATATCGAGTCTGCCCTGATCGCGGCGATGTTCGCGGCGCACGGCTATATCGTGGTGGCGCCGAATTACGCGGGCTACGACATCTCGACGCTCGGCTACCACCCTTTCCTCAACGCGGTGCAGCAGTCGGACGAGATGATGGACATTCTCGCTGCCGCCCGTACGGCGTTGCCGAAGACCTTTGCGGCCTCGACCACCGATAGCGGGAAGCTGTTCGTCACCGGCTATTCCGAGGGCGGTTACGTGGCGATGGCCACGCAGCGCGCTCTGCAGGCCGCCGGTGCCAAAGTAACCGCGGCCGCTCCGATGTCCGGTCCATACGCGCTCGAGGCATTTGGCGACGCCATCTTTTTCGGCAGCGTCAACCTGGGGTCCACCGTATTCGCGCCGCTGGTCGCCACCAGCTATCAGCACGCATACGGCAACATCTATGCGGCAACCACCGATGTCTATT
>CAZDTG010000511.1:0-2209 GCA_964508005.1 uncultured Steroidobacteraceae bacterium | reverse complement strand
GCGATGTCGAGCGAAACGCCATGCACAATAGTCAGCGGACCTTCGGGACTGCTAACCTGCTTGGAGAGGTTTTCGGCCTTGAGCACACTGTCAAGAACCACCTGCGCCTGGGCGCTCGGCATCGGGTTGCTGTTCATCGCGCTCCAGAACGCGGTGGCCTCCGACCGTACGATCCTCGTGCTCGGCGATAGTCTCAGCGCCGCCTACGGGATTCGGCCGGAGCAGGGTTGGGTTGCGCTGCTCGAGCAGCGCTTGAGGGCCCAAGGGTACGGATACGAGGTCGTCAACGCCAGCGTGAGCGGAGAGACCAGCAGCGGCGGCCTGCAGCGCCTGCCGCGCGCCCTGCAGCTGCATCGGCCCGGAACGGTGATCCTCGAGCTGGGCGCGAATGACGGTCTGCGCGGCCTGCCGCTGGCTGCAACGAAGGAGAATCTCAGGAAAATGGTGCAGCTTTCGCAGGCGGCCGGCGCGCGCGTGCTGCTCGTGGGAATTCGCATACCCCCGAACTATGGGCCGCGTTACACGAACGAATTCGCCGCGGTGTACCCCGAAATCGCGAAACAGCAGCATCTGCCGCTGGTGCCGTTCCTGCTCCAGAACGTCGCGCTGGATCCCACGCTCATGCAGGACGATGGGCTGCATCCCAATGCGCGCGGGGAACCTCTGGTGCTGGACACGCTCTGGCAGGGGCTCGAGCCGCTTCTGAAGAAAAATCGTTGAGGGGGTGTAGATGAACAGGGTCTGGCTGAAATCCTACCCGCCGGGAGTGCCCGCGGAGATCGATCCGAACCAGCTGCGGTCGTTGAAGGAGCTTCTGGAGGGTACTTGCGCGGCCCACGCCGACAGTGTCGCTTTTGTGCAGATGGGCAAGGGCCTCACCTATCGAGAGCTCGACGAGCTGTCGCGTGCCTTCGGCGCGTGGCTGCAACTGACCGGATTCAAGAAGGGCGACCGCTTCGCCATCATGCTGCCGAACACCCTGCAGTATCCGATCGCGCTGTTTGGGGCGCTGCGCGCGGGACTCGCCGTGGTGAATACGAACCCCCTATATACGGCGCCCGAGCTGGAACATCAGCTCGCTGACTCCGGCGCGACCGCGATCCTGGTGCTCGAGAACTTCGCGCACGTCGTGGAATCGGTGCTGCCGCGCACGAAGCTCAAACACGTTCTCGTGACGGCGGCCGGCGACTTCCTGGCCTTTCCCAAATCCTCGATCGTCAATTTCGTCATCCGCCGCGTGCGCAAGCAGGTGCGGCCCTGGCGAATCGAGGGAGCCACCGATTTCAAGGCCGCGGTCGCCAAGGGACGCCACTCGAAGCTCGCCGCGGTCGCGATCGGCCCGGACGATCTCGCTTTCCTGCAGTACACGGGCGGCACCACCGGCGTCGCCAAGGGCGCGATGCTCACGCATGCCAACATGTGCGCGAACGTCCTGCAGGCCGAAGCCTGGATCGGCCAGCACTTCAAGGACGAGCCCGGTGTGTTGATGACACCGATCCCGCTGTATCACATCTTTGCCTTGATGGCGAACTGCCTGTTGTTCGCACGGCTCGGCTGGAAGAACGTGCTGATCATCAACCCGCGCGACTTCCCGGCGGTCATCGCCGAGATGAAGAAGTATCCATTCGCCTTCATCACCGGCGTCAACACACTGTTCAACGCACTGTTGCACGCGCCGGGCTTCGACCAGGTCGACTTCAGCTCGCTGCAGATCACCCTCGGCGGCGGCATGGCGGTACAGGAGGCGGTCGCGACGCGCTGGAAGGAGGCCACAGGCGGACATATCCTCACCCAGGCGTGGGGACTCACCGAAACCTCGCCGGCCGCCTGCATCAACCCGCCCGGTGCCGAGTTCAACGGCTCGATCGGGCTCCCCATCCCCTCCACCGAGATCACCATCAAGGATGACGCCGGCAACGACCTCGCCAGCGGCGCAATCGGCGAGATCTGCGTCCGCGGCCCCCAGGTCATGCGCGGCTACTGGAACCGCCCCGACGAAACCGAGAACGTGATGTTACCCGGCGGCTGGCTGCGCACCGGCGACATCGGCCGCATGGACGCGAACGGGTTCGTGTACATCGAGGACCGCAAGAAAGACATGATCCTCGTGTCCGGCTTCAACGTGTACCCCAACGAAGTCGAAGCCGTCGCGGTCACCCACCCCGGCATCCTCGAAGCCGCCGCCGTCGCCCAGCCGGACGAGCACTCC
>CAZDTG010000510.1:0-2213 GCA_964508005.1 uncultured Steroidobacteraceae bacterium | reverse complement strand
CAGGCAGGCGAGCGCTCGCGCAGCGACCTCCTTGTCGATTCTGCCGTTCTCCTCGACGCCGGATGCGAGTCGTACCATCTCGCGGAGCCGATCGATAACGACGAGCTGGCCGTGCGAGTACCTCGCCACGATCATGTGAAAGCTGTTCGAGCCGAGATCGACGGCCGCCAGAACGTCGGGGACGTGGCGGGGGGAGCTGCGTGCTTGCGGGGATGAACGGGCGGAGACGGCCGGTCGCACGCGGACCCCGGAACTGTCAGGCGGCCGAGAACGAAGACCCGCAGCCGCACGTCGTGGTGGCGTTCGGGTTCCGGATGACGAACTGCGCGCCCTCCAGCCCTTCGCGGTAGTCGATCTCAGCGCCGGTGAGGTACTGCACGCTCATGGGGTCGACGAGCAGCTTCACGCCCAGATTTTCGACGCAGGTATCGCCTTCCTGCACCACCTCGTCGAACTCGAAGCCATATTGCAGCCCCGAGCAGCCGCCGCCCTGTACGAAGACGCGCAGCATCAGGTTGGGGTTGCCCTCGCCGTGGATCAGATCCGAGACCTTGCGGGCCGCGGCGTCGGTGAACAGCAGGGCCGGGGTTTCCTGCAACGCTTCAGCAGTGCTCATTGTGTCCTTCGCCTCGTACGAAAATCGCCTTGTCGTTCAGGCAGTCTAGGAGCGGCTGCCACCCCGCGTCAAAGGCGCCTCGCCCGGATTACGCCGCGGTCCACATACTGGGAGCCCCGGGGCTCAATTGCCGGAAGCTTCGCCAGCCGGGGGGCCCGTGACGGGTACCTGCGTGAGCTTGCCCATGATCTGCGCACCAAGTGTCATCTCTATGACGCCATAATAGAGGTTCCCCTCCACACGGGCCGTCGCGCCAAGAACCACGCGGCCGGGCGCGTGGATATTGCCTTTGACCGTGCCGTCCAGCCTGACGTTCGGCACGTCCACCGTTCCCTCTATTGAGGCGCTTTCGCTTACTGACAAGGTAGACGACGACGCCCCGTCCGAACGGACGTTTCCGATGACACTGCCGTCGAGATGCAGCCCCCCGGCAAACTCGAGATCGCCATGCACGCGCGCCGCTTTGCCTATGAGGGTGTCGATTCGGGCCTGCTTCGGCTCACGGGTGAACATTTTCTCTCCCAGGGGATAAAGGCTGCGGCGCGGGCTCGGGACCCCACAGAAACGTCTGGACCAGGGGGGCGACGTCCTTGCGGCTCGAATGGACTTCGACCGCCAGGTGCTCGGGCCTGAAGCCCGCCGGGATCGCGATCTCCTGGTCGAAGTTTTGATAGAAGCGAAAGTTGAAGGGTAGCTCATGGAGCTTGCCGGCGGTGAGCGCAGGCAGATCCAGCGGCGCATCCGACTTGTCGCCGGATCCGCCGTCCACCGTCAGATCCAACGTGCCCGCCGCCATGGTGTCCGGGCGCCCCGAGCGCACCAGCGCCAGGTGCAGCACGAACTGTCCCGCCTTGCGGCCCGGTGAGATGCGCACCTGGCCGATTTTCACGCCGATCTCGGCGGCACCCTGGGTCACCACGCCTCTGTAGAAGGCGAGCTCCTGGGACTCCCGCGCGACCTGTGCCTGCAGGTCGCCAATGGTCCGCGCAACTTCCGCCTGCTCGCGCGCGCGGCCGAGCCGGATCGTATCGAGCTCGGCCAGTTTCGTACGCAGCTCGTGGTTGGTTTTCTCGAGCCGCTCGATCTGGACTTCCTCCTCCGTGTGCTGTTGCGCCACGGCGAGGCGATCGTAGCCCGCGTTGTAGCGACCGAGCTCGTAGATGACATAGAGCGCGAACATGCCGAGCAGCGCGACCGCCGCAATCAGGATGATGCGGCGTGCCGGCGCATGCTTGCGAACGACGAGGCTGGGCTTTGGCCTTCCGTCCTTGCCTAGCATGTCGCTCCCGTCGGGAGGGCTGTGGTCACTCTATCGGCGCCGGAGCCGACGCCGCCGGGCGGCGCGCGGTCACCGCCTCCCACCAAGAAGGGAACGCGGGCTGTCCCTGGGGAAAAGCGAGCGGCGCGAGCTCGAGAAGCGCGCGCGTGTAGACGGGGCGTTTGAAGTAGATCACTTCCCTGATGGGCTCCCAATAAGGCGCCCAGCGCCACTGGTCGAATTCCGGCTCATTGGTCTGGCCAAAGTCGAACTCCACGTCCGCGCGCTTCAGCCGCAGCAGGAACCAGCGCTGCTTCTGTCCGATGCACACCGGACGCT
>CAZDTG010000509.1:0-2216 GCA_964508005.1 uncultured Steroidobacteraceae bacterium | reverse complement strand
CAGATCATCACCTACGGCACGATGGCGGCGAAGGCGGTCGTGCGCGACGTCGGCCGCGTGCTCGGACACCCGTACGGCTTCGTCGACCGGATTGCGAAGCTCATTCCGTTCGAGCTCGGTATCACTCTCGATGACGCACTCACGAAGGAGCCCGAGCTCAAGAGGCTCTATGACTCCGAGGAGGAGATCAAGAACCTCATCGACCTCGCGCGTTCGCTCGAGGGCCTGACTCGGAACGCGGGCATGCACGCGGGTGGCGTCGTGATAGCGCCATCCGTGTTGACCGACTACGCGCCGCTGTACTGCGACGACCAGGGTGCGAATGTCGTAACGCAGTTCGACAAGGATGACGTCGAAGCCGCGGGCCTGGTGAAGTTCGACTTCCTCGGCCTGCGCACGCTCACCATCATCGATAGAGCCCTCGCGATCATCAACCGCGTGCGCGCCGGGCGGGGCGAGCCGCCGCTCGATATCGGCGCGGTCTCGATGACGGACGCGAAGAGCTACGCGCTGTTGAAATCGTGCCGCACCACCGCCGTGTTCCAGCTGGAATCGCGCGGCATGAAGGATCTCGTGCGCCGGCTGCAGCCGGACTGCTTCGAGGACATCGTCGCGTTGGTTGCGTTGTTCCGCCCCGGCCCCTTGCAATCCGGCATGGTGGATGACTTCATCGACCGCAAGCACGGCAAGATCGACGGTCCGATCGACTACCTGCACCCGAGCCTGGAAAAGGTCATGAAGCCGACCTATGGCGTCATCCTCTACCAGGAGCAGGTCATGCAGATTGCGCAGGTGCTGGCGGGCTACACGCTGGGCGGCGCGGACCTGTTACGCCGCGCCATGGGCAAGAAAAAGCCCGAGGAGATGGCGCAGCAGCGCTCCATCTTCGTCGACGGCTCGGTCGAGCGCGGCGTCCGGCAGGAGCAGGCCGCCTACATCTTCGATCTCATGGAGAAGTTCGCCGGCTACGGTTTCAACAAGTCGCACTCCGCCGCCTACGCGCTGCTGTCGTATCAGACTGCCTACCTGAAGGCGCATTACACGGCGGCCTTCATGGCCGCCGTGCTGTCGGCCGACATGGACCACACCGACAAAGTGGTCACACTCATCCAGGAATGCTCGGACATCGGTCTCGAGGTCAAGCCTCCGGATGTCAACACCTCACGCTATGAATTTGCCGTCGGAGGCGAGCGCACCATCCGGTACGGACTCGGAGCCGTGCGAGGCGTGGGGCAGGGCGCGGTCGAAGCGATCATCACGGAGCGTGAAGCTCGCGGGCCGTTCCTCAGCCTGGAGGATTTGTGCCGCCGCCTCGACCTGCAGAAGGTGAATCGCCGGGTGTTGGAGGCATTACTGCGCTCCGGCAGTCTCGACAGCCTGGGGGTGAACCGTGCGACCCTCATGCAGTGCCTTCCGGCCGCCATGCAGTTGGGAGACCAGAACTCGAAGGCGCAGGACGCCGGCCAGAACGACCTGTTCGGACTCGTGAGCGACGACCGCGCGTCCGCGCCCGTCCCGGTGGTGCGAGCCGTCGAGCTTCCCGAGTGGAGCGAAAGCGTCCGTCTCACGGGTGAGCGTGAGACGCTCGGGCTCTATCTGACGGGCCATCCCATAGGCCGCTTCGAGTCCGGGCTCGCGCGGCTCGTCTCCCATCGCATCGGCGACCTCATCAGCGACCGCCCCATCAGCGGCATGGAGGGACCGCGCTTCGGCGGCGGCAAGCCCGTTACCATCGCCGGCCTCATCGATGAGGTGAAGAAGCGCGGCCCGCGCGTGATCCTGACACTCGACGACCGTACCGGCCGCATCGAAGTCAACCTGTTCGACGACGTCTTCCAGAAGTATCGTGACCTGATCGCCAAGGACGCCCTGGTGCTGGTCGATGGCATGCTGCGGTTCGATGAGTTCAGCGATTCGTGGCGCCTGTCCGCCCGGCGCCTGACGGAGCTCGACAAGGTGCAGGAGCAGCAGGCCCGCCGCCTGGTCCTCAAGTGGCCGCAGAACGGGAACTTCAAGGTGCTCCTCGGTCGTCTCGCCGAAGTTCTGACGCCGTGGCGGCCCGGCCCGTGTCCCATCACGATCGAATACACGGCAGCATCCGCGACCGGTGCGCTTACCCTCGGAAACGAGTGGACCGTGCGCGCCAGCCGCGAGTTGCTGGAGCAACTCGAGACGCTCGTGGGACGCGGCGGCGTCCAGGTCTTTTATGGCGCGCC
>CAZDTG010000508.1:0-2231 GCA_964508005.1 uncultured Steroidobacteraceae bacterium | reverse complement strand
TGGGCAACTTGCCGTCTTCGTGGGGCTGACTGATGACCAGGTGGCTAACTGGGACGACCCTATTGGTCGCGGGGTACGACAGTCTGCGTCCACAAAGACGTCTGATCAGCAACGTTGGCCGTGCCTCTGTAGATGACCGTGAAGTTGTGAGTGCCGACCGATCGTGGCCGGATCGAGCACTGTGCAGTGCCATTGACAACCGGCAACTGCGCGCACAGCACTGTGCCGTCCTGATCCGCGAAGGTCACAGATCCCTCCGAGAGCGGCAGCGTATTCGGAGGGCCGACGACGTGCACGACAAGCTGAACAGGGTCGCCGGCAAGCGTAGTGTCGGCCGATCCTTGTACCAGTGCGACCTGATCCTGGCGCACCGTGAGCGAACCACCGGCGTAGGTGACGGCGTACTCTGGCGCCACGAGCCCGCCAGGGGTAATCGGGTAGGTGCCGACGCCACTCATCGTTGATGCGGGTGTGGTGAAGGTGAGTCCCTGGAATCGGTCCGGGGTGTCGCCGGCCACGAAACCGCTAAAGGAGGCGGTAAAGACCGGGTTGGGTTCGTTGTACCAGCGCGTGACATCGTTCGCTCGAACCGTGAGTGGCGCCGGCGAGATCGTTAGCACGCCTGTGGCAGAGCTCGCAAGGTAGCCGCTAGCCGGCGTCAGTGTGGCTGAGATGCTATAGGCGCCAGGCGCCATCCGCCCAAGAGGCAGAGCAGCGGTGGCTGTTCCGGCAGCTCCGATCGACGCTTTGACCGTCAAACTCCCAACCGCGAAGGTCACGGATCCACTGATCGCGCTGCCATCCGCGGCGGTTGCGCTTGCCGAAAGCGTCGCTGACCCGCCGAAGGATCCCGAAGCAGCCGCGACGCTCAGGCTTGTGGCGATCGGGATCTGTGCCGTCAGCGCCCAGGTGTCCCGTGCATATGTGTCGGGATTACCTTCGTGGTCACCGCCATAGACATCAAGCCGCTGCCGCTGCGTGTCATACGCCATCTGGTAATAGATCGACGGCAGCGGCACGATGCTCGGGAAGTCCTCGCGCCAACTACTGCCATCCCACTCCCACGTCTGGTTGTCGTTCGGAAAACTGTCTCCGCCGAAGAGCATCGTTCTACCGTTCAAGGCGTCGTAGCCGATCGCCATTCCCCAACGTGGCGTCGGAGACGCGGGCGGGGCAAGGTGCAACCAATTAGTCCCATCCCACTCCCACGTATCGCCGAGGCGACCGCCGCTCGATAATCCGCCAAAGAGGACAGCTCGCGCGCGGGCCGTGTCGAATGCCATGCCAGCAAGCTCGCGAGGCACCGGCGCGGAGCTGGGACTGAGCAGGCTCCACGTCGTCCCGTTCCAGAGCCAAGTATCGGACGCCAGGCCGCTGCTGGTCGCGCCCCCGAACAGGATCGTCTGTTTGCGGACGCTGTCGTAGACCATTGTCCCGGCGTTTCGAGGCGAGGGTCCCGAGGACGAGACCTGGGACCAGGTCGACCCGTCCCATTCCCAAGTGTCATTTAGTAAGCGCGAGCCGTCGTAGCCGCCGAATAAGACGATGCGATTGCGATCGGAGTCGTACGTCATCTGTGGGAACTGGCGAGCCGACGGCCAGGGGTACTGCGTCGGAAGTTGCCTCCAGATGGAGCCATCAAAGGACCACATGTCATTCGACGTGACGAGGCTGTCCATGTTCTCGCCACCGAAGTAGATAGCCTGATCGAGGGCAGCGTCATACGCGAATCCGCCCGCCAGGGAATATGGGGGAGCGCCAGGTGTTAGCTGAGTCCACGATGCCCCAACGCTGCTGGCGCTGGCAGTTGTTATATGCGGCGGGAAAGCGACGGCAGGCAGAAGCGCGGCCAGCAGCCCGATGACTATGGTCGCGGCTGGACGCTTGGCGCGCATGGGAAACGGAAGGCTATGCCAGTCCCCCGCAATCGCCAACCCAAAACCGCCGTCAGATCGACGTCATCCTCAAGTACCCACGAGTGGCTTTGCTTTGAAGGTGCGGACGCTCTCAATCTCGGAGTCGGCGGCCGAGAAGTACGACTTGTAGATCGACTTGGGCCTCTCAGCTCGCGGCTTCAGTTAACCCAGGTAGCCGCTGGCCTGCTGTGCGCACGGCCCGTTCCGTCGCCGCCGCGCGCCGGCACTTTCGAGCGGGGAGGAGGCATGTGGCCTCGGCTGCGGCGAGGCGCTACCTACTCGCCGGCTGCCTTTGGGAGGCGTCCCGTGAACATG
>CAZDTG010000507.1:0-2234 GCA_964508005.1 uncultured Steroidobacteraceae bacterium | reverse complement strand
TAAGCCCGCCGCAGAAAGGTCACGACGGCGAGAATCAGGAAGATGAAGAACAGGACTTTCGCGATGCCGGCCGCCCCCGCGGCGATACCGCCGAAACCGAGCACGGCCGCGATGATCGCGATGATGAAAAACACAACGGCGTAGTAAAGCATCTGCGTTCTCTCCCAGCTCGCTCCACATGGAGCGCAAGGTGCGTAGCAACTTTCGCGCACCTGCGGCGGGACGGTCATAGTCCGCGGCCCCCGTTCGCTGTCGGACTGCTCCGACGCGGCATGTAACTTGCTACTGCGGTGGGATGCGAAGAGTTCCAGTCCGCGAGGGACGGCCTTTCCCGTTGGGTGCCACCTGGGATGGCCTCGGAGTGAACTTCGCGCTCTTCTCCGCGCACGCGCAACGTGTCGAGGTGTGCCTGTTCGACAATGACGGCAACACCGAGACAGAGAGGTTCGACCTTCCCGAATACACCGACGAGGTATGGCACGGCTACCTGCCGGACGCGCGGCCCGGCACGGTCTATGGATTTCGCGTGCACGGCCCCTACGAACCGGAGGCCGGACACCGCTTCAACCCGTACAAGCTGCTGATCGACCCCTACGCCAAACAGCTCGTCGGCACCCTGAAATGGGACGACGCCGTGTTCGGGTACACCATCGGGCACAAGGACGGGGACCTGTCGTTCGACGAGCGCGACAGCGCGCCGTTCGTCCCCAAGTCGCGCGTCATCGATCCGGCCTTCACCTGGGGCAACGAGCCTCGTGCGCAGATTCCCTGGGACCAGACGATCATCTACGAGATGCATCTCAAGGGCTTCACGCAGCTCAACCCGCGCGTACCCGCAGAGCGGCGCGGCAAGTTCTCCGCCCTGGGCGATGCCCGCGTCATCGACTATCTGCGCCGCCTCGGAGTGACTTCGGTCGAGCTGATGCCCATTCACGCGTATCTCGACGATCGCTATCTCGTCGACAAGGGGCTGGTCAACTACTGGGGTTACAACACCATCGCCTTCTTCGCGCCCGAGCCGCGCTACATGGCCACGGGCTTCGCGAACGAAGTGAAGGAGATGATCAACCAGGTGCACGCCGCGGGACTCGAGGTGATCCTCGATGTCGTCTACAACCACACCGCGGAGGGCAACGAGGCCGGTCCCACCCTGTGCCACAAGGGGATCGACAACGCGAGCTACTACCGGCTGCTTCCGGACAAGCCGCGCTACTACATCAACGACACGGGGACCGGCAACACGTTGAACCTGAGTCATCCGCGCGTGCTGCAGATGGTTACCGACTCGCTGCGCTACTGGGCCACCGAGATGCACGTCGACGGCTTTCGCTTCGACCTCGCGACCATTCTCGCGCGCGAGCCCTACGGGTTCGACGAGGGCGGCGGGTTTCTGGACTCCTGCCGCCAGGACCCGGTCCTGTCGAGTGTGAAACTCATCGCCGAGCCCTGGGACGTGGGCCCCGGCGGGTACCAGGTCGCCCACTTTCCGCCCGGCTGGGCGGAGTGGAACGACAAGTTTCGCGATGCCGTGCGCTCATTCTGGAAAGGCGACGAGGGCATGATGCCGGAGTTCGCGCGCCGCGTCTCCGGCTCCGGCGACATCTTCAATCAACGCGGCCGCCGTCCCTGGGCGAGCGTCAATTTCGTCACGGCACACGACGGATTCAACCTCAACGATCTGGTCTCGTACAACGGCAAGCACAACGAGGCCAACGGCGAGGAGAACCGCGACGGCACCGACAACAACCGTTCCTGGAACCACGGTGTCGAGGGTCCGACCGCGGACGAAGCCATCATGGCCCTGCGCGAGCGCCAGAAGCGCAATCTGCTGGTTACGCTGTTGTTCTCGCAGGGTACGCCGATGCTGCTGGCCGGGGATGAGCTCGGCCGCACGCAGAAGGGCAACAACAACGTCTATGGCCAGGACAACGAGCTGAGCTGGATCGATTGGAGCGTGGTCACGACCGATGGGCGCAGGTTGCTGGAGTTCACCCGCAAGCTCATCGCGCTGCGCCGCGCCTATCCCATGCTGCGCCGCGGGCGCTTCCTCATCGGACAGGAGAATCCCGAGCTCGATGTGAAGGATCTGACGTGGCTGTCGCCGGCCGGCATGGAGCTCACCGAGGAGCAATGGAACGATCCCCACGCCAGGTGCTTCGGGATGCTCCTCGACGGCCGGGCGCAGCCGAGCGGCATCAAGCAACAGGGCTCGGATGCGACGCTGCTCATCATCT
>CAZDTG010000506.1:0-2236 GCA_964508005.1 uncultured Steroidobacteraceae bacterium | reverse complement strand
CAGACTGCGGCGGAAGTCTATGGCCTGAAGGTGTTGGCGGCGGAAATCGAGGACCGCAGCGATAACACGACGCGCTTTCTGGTCCTCGGGCGTAAACTCTTCGCTCCGAGCGGCGAGGATCGCACTACGCTGCTGGTCTCGGTGAGCCACACCGATGCGCCCGGGGCGCTGTCCCGGCTGCTCGAGCCGCTGGCGAAGTACCGGATCAGCATGACGCGCATCGAGTCGCGGCCTTCGCACCGGCGCAAGTGGGATTATGTCTTCTTCATCGATTTCGAGGGCCACGCGGACGAGCCGCACGTCGCCAAGGCGCTCGCGGACCTGAAGAAGCGTTCGTCGCTGTTTCGCGTGCTCGGCTCCTATCCCCGGGCCGTACTGTGAGTCGAGGCCACTAGTGTGAGAGAGCCGTTGTCGCGTTATCTGGCCGGCCCGGGCGGCAAGATCGAAGGGGAGCTCACCGTGCCCGGTGACAAGTCGATCTCGCATCGCGCGCTGATGTTCGGCGGCATTGCCGAGGGCGAAACCGAGATCACGGGCTTTCTCGCCGGCGAGGATTGCCTCGCGACGCTGCGTGCCCTGCAGGCCCTCGGAGTTCACATCGAGCGGCCGGAGGAGGAGCATGTCCTGGTGCACGGTGTGGGACCGGATGGCCTGCGGCCCGCGGCCGCCGCGCTCGACATGGGAAACGCCGGTACGGCGATACGGCTGTTCATGGGATTGCTCGCGCCGCAGCGCTTCGATTCGACGCTGATTGGCGATGAGTCGCTGATGCGGCGGCCGATGGAGCGCGTGGCAGCCCCCTTGCGCTCGATGGGGGCCAACATCCAGACGCACGATGGCAGGCCGCCGGTCGAGATTCGTGCCTCCGGCGGCATGCGGGCGATCGATTACGCCCTGCCGGTGGCCAGCGCGCAGGTGAAATCGGCTGTGTTGCTGGCCGGCCTGCAGGCCTTTGGCCGCACGCACGTCACCGAGCCCGCGCCCTCGCGGGATCACACCGAGCGAATGCTGGGCGCCTTTGGCGTCGAGGTGCTGCGCGACGGAGCCACGATCGCCATCGAGGGCGGCCAGACCTTGCGCGGGACGCGGGTGCGCGTACCGGGAGATTTCTCTTCCGCGGCGTTCTTCATCGTGGCCGGCTGCCTGGCTGCCGAGAGCGGCCTGCTGGTGCGCAATGTCGGCGTGAATCCAACCCGCACGGGTCTCATCGAGTTGCTGCACCAGATGGGCGCGGACATCCGCGTGCACCTCCAGGCGGGCCGCAGCAATAACGATGAGCCGATCGCCGATATCGAGGTGCGCAAGAGCCGCCTGCGCGGGATCAAGGTGCCGGAAAGCCTGGTGCCGCTCTCGATAGACGAATTCCCGGTCCTCTTCATAGCCGCTGCCTGCGCCGAGGGGGAGACCCTGGTGCGGGGCGCTCTCGAGCTACGGGTGAAGGAGAGCGACAGGCTCGCCGTAATGGCCCAGGGGCTCACGACGCTCGGAATCGAGAACCAGCTGCTGGCGGATGGCTTGTGGATACGCGGCACGGACAGCTTTGGCGGCGGCACGATCGACAGCCACGGGGACCACCGGATCGCCATGGCGTTCGCGGTGGCGAGCCTCAAGGCCCGCGCGGTGATCGAAATCCAGGACGTGGCCAATGTCGCCACCTCGTTTCCTGGTTTCGTGGCGAGCGCGCGGGCGGCGGGCTTGCAGATCGATGCGGCCTGACGGACGCTGAGCGGCAAGATGCCGCAATCGCCGCTCACTGCTCCGGGCACCGCCCACGTCGTGACCATTGACGGCCCCAGCGGCTCCGGCAAAGGCACGATCAGCCGCGCGGTAGCCCGGTATGCCGGCTGGCACCTCCTCGATAGCGGGGCGCTGTACCGTCTGGTCGCTTTGGCGGGAGCTCTGGCGGGGGTGCCCCCCGACGACCCGGAGGCGCATGCCCGCCTGGCGCTGACCATGGATGTGGCTTTCGGCGTCGACGAGCACGGCGATGAGCAGGTGATGCTCGGCGGACGGGACGTGACGGCCGATATCCGCACCGAGACCGCGGGGCAGGGGGCATCCCGCGCAGCGGCATGGCCAGTGGTGCGTACCGCACTCCTGGAGAGGCAAAGAGCCTTCGCGGCTCCCCCGGGGCTGGTGGCCGACGGGCGCGATATGGGCACCGTTGTATTTCCCCAGGCGGACCTCAAAATATACCTTACGGCAAGCCCCGAAGAGCGCGCCCTGAGGCGCTATA
>CAZDTG010000505.1:0-2239 GCA_964508005.1 uncultured Steroidobacteraceae bacterium | reverse complement strand
CACTGTCGTCTCGACCGGAGACTCGCCCCGTGCCTCGCCGGCCGACAGCAGGATGGCGCTCACGATGCTCTTGCAGCGCGTGACCTGCGCCTGCATCTCATCGAGCTCCTGGAGCAGCTCGGCGCTCGAGTTGAAAGCCGGCATGCGCCGCCAATCCCCGAGAATCACCGAGAGCGTCGACAATGGCGTACCCAGCTCGTGTGCCGCGCCGGAAGCAAGCAGGCCCATGCGGACGATGTGCTCCTCCTCGGCGGCACGTTCGCGCAGGTACGCCAGGCGCGCATCACGCGCGCGCAGGTTGCGGTTGATGCGCGTGATGAAGATCACCAGCAGCGCCGCATCGAGCGCGAAACACAACAGCAAGCCCTGGATGTAGGGCCCGGACAATCTGCCGTAGTCTGCGGCTGCAAGCGCCAGAGGACGGTAGAGCACCGTCAGTGCCGCCAGGCAGGCGCCGGTGATCGCGACAAGGGTCCACACGGACCAGGCTCTGAGGAGGATCGCGCCGAGGATGACCTGCAGCAGGTACAGGAAAACGAACGGGTTGGTAATGCCGCCGCTCAGATGGAGTTGCGCCGTCAGCGTGCCCACGTCGACGAGCAGAGAAACGAACAACAGGCCGTTGGTGACTTCGCGGGACGAGCGCAAATGCAACAGGCTCGCCGCGTTGAATGCAACGAGGCAGAGCAGCACCACCGACATGTCGCGCAACGGCAGCCGGATGCCCAGGCCGAAGTTCACCACGGCGATGGTGACGACCTGGCCGATGACCGCGATCCAGCGGAGCTGGATGAGCTGCCGCAGGTTCTCGCGGCCGGTGGGGTCGTCGAAGGCCGCAACCGCCCCCTCCGCATCCCGCGGACCGGCGAGAGTCGCGGCGATGGCGTCAATTTCGCGCGGCACTGTCGTTTCCTGCATCAAGGGGGCCTCACCGGCCGCGCACCCGGCGCTCCTCGCGCACCACGATCCACGCTCCACCCGCCACCATGAGCGCAAGCGTATACCAGGTAATGGCGTAGATCAGATGGCTGTTATGGAAGGCGATTACCGTCAACCCGCCGATGGGCGCGATATCGGATGTATTGGCCGCCTCGGCGTCCACGAAGAAGGGCGCGACACGGCTGAGCCCGCGCGCCGTGGCGATGGCCTGCACGTCGCGGGAATACCAGCGGTTGGCACCGGGGTCGTTGCGGCGCAGGAAGGCCCCACCCGGCTCGGTCATTCGCAGCAATCCCGTCACGGTAGCCGGGCTCATCGGCTCACCCGCGCCATGTGCGGCCCGATCGCGCCGTTCCGCGGGGACGAAGCCCCGATTGATCAGAACGAGACTGCCATCCGGCAGGCGAAGCGGAGTCAGCACCCAGAACCCGGCGCCTCGCTCGGTCGTGGCCTGTACCAGCGTCTCCGCGTCGTTCAGAAAAATGCCGGTAGCCCGCACGCGGCGGTATTCATCGTTGGCAGCCGTCACTCGAGGCCAGTCAAACGCAGGCGGGACCGCGACCGCCGGCGCATGCACCCGCTGCTCGACACGGGCGATGAGATCCAGCTTCCAGATGCGGCGCTTCACCTGCCAGGTGCCGAGCGCCGCGAAACCCCCGAGGAGCACGACAGCGCACACCGACATTACGAATAATGCCAGCGCCGACCGCCGCCGCTGCCCGAGCGCACCGCGTGCCGCGGGTGCCTCATCGCAGGCCATGACGACTCCCAAGCCCGGCGCGTGCCGACGCCCGATGCTTCGATGCATCAAGGCATATTGTGCATGTCCGGCATCGACGCGGGCATCATGTTCTCGTTGAGGTGGTACATCACCCACAGAGAGCCGCTGAGAGCGATCACGACCAGCACGAGCGTGAAAAGCAGGGCCAGCAGCGTCCAGCCGCCCTCGGACTTTGCGTTCATATGCAGAAAGTACACCATGTGAACGACGATCTGCACGGCGGCGAACCCGAGCAGCACGGCCGCGGTCGCGCCCGGACGCTCGAACACCTTGCCCATGACCAGCCAGAACGGAATGGCGGTCAGCACGAGCGACAGCACGAACCCCGTCAAATATCCCTTCAACGTGCTGTGGGGTGCCGAGTCGCCGTGGCCCGCGCCGGCCGGGTGGCTGTGCGTGCCCTCATGGCCCAAGGCGCGGCCCGGGTTTGCGCTCGGGGAGCTCACGGCAGCACCCCCATCAGGTACACGAAGGTAAACACTCCGATCCACACCACATCGAGAAAGTGCCAGAACATCG
>CAZDTG010000504.1:0-2239 GCA_964508005.1 uncultured Steroidobacteraceae bacterium | reverse complement strand
CCAACGCCGGCTCCGCGGCTTCGAATGCGCGCGGCGCCATGCCGCCGTTACGCAGTGCCCGCTCCAACACCCAGCGAATCGACGCATCATCGTCGACGAGCCAGACACGCAGACTCTGGCCGTTCATGTTGCTTCTCCGAGTGGTAACAAGAGTGTGAATACGGTGCGTGCGGGCTCGCTCTCGAACTCGATGAGCCCGCCGTTGCGAGTCACCAGCTCCTGCGCGACGGCGAGTCCGAGACCGGTGCCATTCGCGCGCCCCGTGACGAGCGGATAAAAGATGCTCGAGCGCAGGTCCTCGGGCACGCCGGGACCGTTGTCCTCGACCTGGACGCTGGCGACCAGGCGATATCTCGCATTGCCGATGCTCACATTGGAAAGCGCGCGCGTCCGGACCACGATCCTGCCGCTCTCGCCGACGGCCTGCAGAGCATTGCGCGCCACATTGAGCAACGCCTGAATCATCTGATTGCGATCGAGCATGGTGTTCGGCAGGCTCGGGTCGTAATCGCGATCGACCGCGATGCCCGAGCGCGCCTCGGCTCGCAGCAGGTGATAGACGTGCTCGCAAATCTCGTGGACGTTGATATGTGCCTTTTGCGGTGCCCGATGGGGGCCGGCCATCGAGTCGACGAGCGCGGTGAGGCGATCGGCCTCACCGATGATGACCCGCGTGTACTCCCTGAGAGACGCCTCCTGCAGCTCACGTTCCAACAGTTGCGCGGCACCGCGCAGGCCGCCCAGCGGGTTTTTGATCTCGTGCGCGAGCTGCTTGATCATCAGCCGGCTGCCATCGAGCCGCGCGAGGAGATCGTTCTCACGCGAGATGCGCTTGCGTTGCGTCGTGTCGGCCAGCTCGAGCAACAGGTGTGTCCCGGTTATCTGGCCTTCGAGCGGAGTGATGGTGACGTCGAGAGTGCGGACGTCGCGCGGCGCTCCCGCCGGCCGTACCGTGAGCTCACGATCCGCGAAACCTTCACCGGTCTCGAGAGCCCGGCGGAGGATGCCGATGAGGCCGTTCGAGTCCTGCAGAAAATCGCCGAAAGGGCGGCCGCGCGCCTGGTTGAGGCTGAAGGCGAGCAGGTCCTGCGCAGCGACGTTCGCGTAAATCGCACACAGCTGCGCATCGAGCATGATGATGCCTGTCGACAACGCATCGAGCAGGTCCGTCGGATCGAAGTGGGACAGGGCGGATGGCTTGTATTCAGTCGCCATGGGGCACCTGGCGGCACTCCCCGGCGCTGCGGGCGGGCACGGCCGGGGCCGCGCCGCGCTCGACCGTCAGTGTCTCGAATTTGGGTTGGCGGGGTTCAGGATGGAGGGCTGCAGCACTGTGAACGTCACGTTCGCCGACTGGCACAGGACCTTGCCCGTGGCGTCCTGCACGAGCGCTTGCAAGGAGTGGGTGCCGCGGTCGATGGGGGAAATCGTGAACGAGCCGCCTGAGGGCGGGAAACCCGCTATCCGCTGCCCGTCGAGCAGCACCGAGAGCTGATCGCCGCCCTGCGGCGAGGGGATGACCTGGACGGCGGTCGTGACGGAGTCGACGTTGGGGAAGGTCTGATCGCTTGCCGGCTGGACTATGTCGCAGCTCTGATAAGTGTTGGATGCCCGTGCTTGAGCGGCGGGCTGGGCCGGCGCCTTTACGGGCGGCGCCTTGTAAGTCTGAGGCTGTGCCACCTGGACTTTCTCGGCGTTCTCGTGCGGCTGGTCGCTGTAGTGGGTGATGCCATTCTCGTCCACCCATTTGTAGACGGTGGCCGAGAGCGCCGCCGCGCAGGCAATCGACATTAAGGTAAACAGAAGGACGCGCATAGGGTTCGAGCATAGCCCTGTGCGGCGCCCGGGACAAAACCGGGCGGTCGTGTTCGTGAAGCACGACCGCCCGCGCCCCTCCCCCCCCCGCTCTCAGCCCCTCCCCGCGGGGCGGGGAGAGGGCGACAGGCAGGCGCGCAGGGGGGATCTCTGGGGTCACGCGGTATCCATCAGCAGCTGTAATACATTTCCAGCTCCACCGGGTGGGTCGACATGCGGAAGCGGGTGATCTCCTGCATCTTGAGGGTCATGTACGCATCGATGACATCGTTGGTGAACACGCCGCCGCGTGTCAGGAACTCCCGATCCCTGTCGAGGCTCTCGAGCGCCATGTCGAGCGAGTGGCACACAGTTGGAATGTGCTTCGCCTCCTCGGGCTCGAGGTCGTAGAGGTCCTTGTCCGCCGGGTCGCCGGGGTGGATCT
>CAZDTG010000503.1:0-2244 GCA_964508005.1 uncultured Steroidobacteraceae bacterium | reverse complement strand
TCGATCTTCGTGACATCGAGCTCCGTCGGCGCACCCAGCGCGCGGGCTCGCTCCGACGGAGTCCACGACTCCACGAAAGGCACGGCAACGAATGCAGCGCCCACAACCCCCGTGGCTATGGTGGCATTCGTCAAAAACTTGCGTCGACTCAGGTCGACTCCATCGTCGGCGCCGACTACGTTATCCGCCATCGAACGGCTCTCCCGCTTACGCACTCAAACCGGCCCGAATGGAGCAAAAGCTCATCGGGCGCACACCACCTCTCAAGCGCGTGCCGCGCCGCGCACTCGCGATGTGCGGGCGAGACAGCTTCCGGTTTGCTGTGCAGTTTCCGGCTTGCGGGGGGCGGCGCATTATACACAAACGATCATCATCAACCGTGCGCACAAGCAGCGGGCGGAATCGCCGGCACGCTGGACGAGCGCACTCGAATCTGCGGAGTTTAACGATGCTGGAGCGCTTGGGTCGCGGACTTACGTTCGTGGTCGGATCGGTGGTCGGAGGATTGGCCCTTGCCTTCCTCATCGTCGCCGTGCGTCCCGACCTCATCCGCCGCGGGGCTGCTCCGGTGCTGCCCATGCCGGCGGTGTCATCCCCCGCATTGCCCGCGCCGGCCAGAGTGACCTACTCCGCGGCCGTGCAGCGCGCCGCCCCGGCGGTAGTCAACGTCTACACGCAGCGTCTCGTGAGAGAGCGGGTCGCGCCGTCGCTGGGCGAGCTGTTCGGAGATTTTTTGCCCCGTTACAGACAGCGGATCGAGCGCAGCCTCGGCTCGGGAGTGATCGTGGACCAGAGCGGCCACATCGTGACCAATCATCACGTCATCGCCAACGCCGACGCGGTCCGGGTACAGCTCGCCGATGGGCGGATCGCCGACGCTCACATCGTCGGGCGCGACCCCGACACGGACCTCGCCGTCCTGCAGATCGATCTGAGTCCCTTGCCGGTGGCAACCTTCGGCCGTTCGGACCAACTCAAGGTCGGCGACGTGGTGCTCGCCATCGGCAACCCCATCGGCCTGTCACAGACCGTGACGCACGGGATCGTGAGCGCGACCAGCCGCCAGCAGCTCGGCATCGCGCCGCTGGAGGATTTCATCCAGACGGATGCGCCGATCAACTTCGGCAACTCCGGCGGCGCGCTGGTCGATTCGAGCGGTGCCCTCATCGGCATCAACACGGCCATCGTCGCGAAGAACCTCGGCGTCGAGGGCATCGGCTTCGCCATTCCGGTGAACATGGTCCGCGGCGTGCTGAGCGACATCATCGCGCACGGCCGCGTCATCCGCGGTTGGATCGGAATCGTCCCCGAAGACGTGACCGACGAGCAGGCCGCGCAACTCGGTCTCGCGCAGGGCGGCGTGCTCATCGCGAACTTATACGTCGGCAGCCCTGCCCAGGAAGCCGGCCTGCAACCGGGCGACCTGTTGCTCGCCATCAACGGCACCACCCTCAACAGCGCGCAGGACGCCCTCGCCCGCATCGCGAACGAGAAGCCGGGCTCGACGCTTGCTATCCGAGTCCTGCGCGGCAAGCGTACGTTCGAGGTCAAGGCGCACGTGAGCGAGCGGCCACGGACGACTTGATGGGTTCCGGACCGCACGCCGGCGGCAGAGCACGAACTGACGGGACGAACTGCATGACCACCCTCCACACGCGCCGATTCGTCTCCCGCACCGGGCTCGACGCCGCACTCGTGCACCGATTGGGCAGGGCGGTCGCCGATGACTGTCCGGGCGGCACCGCAATCATGCTCGCGGGCGGCAAGACTCCGCTGCCGGCCTACCGCGAGTTGGCCGCACGCGGACCGCAGCACAACGAGCACCTGCACATTCTGTTCTCGGACGAGCGTTACGTCCCGTCGACGGCGGAAGCCAGCAACTATCACCAGTCGTGCGAGCTGCTCAACGAGCTGGCCCTGCCGGAGGATTCCCTGTTGAGGGTGCGAACCGAGCTGCCGTTGGCAAGCGCGGCGCGGGACTACGAGCGGCGGCTCGCCGGATTGTTGGATGCGGGCATTCGCATCAAGCTGGGATTGCTCGGCCTCGGTCCGGATGGCCACACCGCCTCGCTCTTCGACGGCGAGGATCTCGAGCGGGCCAAGGGCCATCTCGCGATCGCCGTGGAGCGGCCGGACGGAATGGCAGGCATCAGCGTGACACCCGCATTCCTGGCGCATGTCGAGGAGTTGGTGTTCGTCGTGGCCGGCGGCGGCAAGCACGACGCCATCCGCTCACTCATGAAC
>CAZDTG010000502.1:0-2249 GCA_964508005.1 uncultured Steroidobacteraceae bacterium | reverse complement strand
CGACGGCGGCCAGCGCTGACATGTAGGCGACGAGGAGAACGAACTCGAGGTCGCCTACCGGGACGGGGCGGACACGATCACGTCGCCTCCGACCTGCCGTTCATCCGCTGCGGCCGCTAGATCGGTGCTTGGAGTAGCGATTTGAATAGGGAACAGCTGGTAGGCGTCAATCATGTCCTGAGACAGGACAGTGGTCGGGGAGGCGGGATTTGAACCCGCGACCCCTTGGCCCCCAGCCAAGTGCGCTGCCGGGCTACGCTACTCCCCGATCCGGTAGGGCAGTTTACTCGGCGGCCCCGTTTCCGAGTTCAAGAAGGGGGCGGCGTTTGTTGACGGAGGGGGCGCCGCCCATCCTCCCTGGTCGCGTAGGGTTGCACCGTGAGCCGGGAAGTCGAGGACTTGAACCGGCGCCTGCTGCGCGCACGCGACGCCATGGACCGCGGCTACGCTGAGCCGCTCGATGTCCGCGCCGTGGCCGCAGTAGCCCATCTCTCCGAGGCACACTTCATCCGCAGCTTCCGCGCCGCCTTCGGGGAGACGCCGCACCGTTACCTGCAGCGGCGGCGGGTGGGGCGTTCGATGTTCCTGCTGCGCGAGACCGACCGCCTCGTCACCGACATCTGCTTCGACGTCGGCTTCAGCAGCTCGGCGACCTTCAGCCGCACCTTCCGTGAGATCGTCGGCGAGACGCCGTCGGATTACCGCGCGGGGCATTGGCCGATGGTGGCGCCCAACTGTTTCCAGATGGCGGCCACCTGGCCGGTGGTGCGGGCAAGGGTGGCGATGCCATCGAGCAGTTTTGGACAAGCCACCCCTGCGGTCGCTCCCTAGCATGCGGGTCGTCGCCATCTAATCGCGCAGTGGAGAAGTCAAGCGATGATCACCAAGCTGAACGTCACCTCCCTCAAGGTCCTCGACCAGGACGAGGCTCTGGACTTCTACGTCAACAAACTCGGGCTGGAGGTGGCCCAGGACTTCCAGCAGGGTCCTGTCCGCTGGCTGACTGTGTGCGTCCCCAGTGACCCCGGCACCATGATTTACCTGGAAAAGCCGGGCCCGCCGGTGCAGGACGAAGCCACCGCTGAGCAGCTCCGCGAGCTGATCGCCAAGGGCGCCGTGGGCTTCATCGCCTTCCAGACGGACGACGTCCGGGGTCTGCACGAGACACTGAAGGCACGCGGCGTCACGGACTTCACCCAGGAGCCGACCGACCACTTCTACGGCACCGACATGGGCATCCGCGACCCCTTCGGCAACGCCATCCGGATCCTCCAGCCGGCGAAGGTGGCCAACCAGGCGACGCGCTGACCGGCCCGGCCTAGCTCGTAGCGCCTGGGCATATTGCTAAATGCGAGCGCTGCTGCCGTAGTGCGAGCACCAACGGCGATGCACGGCCGGCAGTTAATGCTTGCGTGCTATGGCTTGGGCGTTCGAAACTCGTCGGCGTGCGTTAGCTAGCGTGCCACCGGCCACGAAGTTAGCCGACCAAGCCAGGCTAGGTGACGCTAAAGCAGCGGCTTGGCGGTCAACCTACAACGCATTTGGCACGCGAGCCGGGCACCGAATCTTCAATCAAGCGCTGCCCTTGACCGCTGGTTAGCGGTCGGAGCAGACTGGCTTGGGGAACGGTCGTGGCCACGACCAGCGGGGCTAGTCTCACTCGCGGGGTACCTTGTCGACCTTCGATCCTTGCGCAACGAACTTGCGTTAACTCAGTGATCTTTGCGCAACAAACTTGCGCTATGCCGTATCCGGGAACCCGAGCTGGGAAGCTTCTGGTCGCCACGTGAGTGAGGAGGATCAAGCGTGCCGGTGTACGAGTTCGAGTGCGCAAACTGCGGACCGTTCGATGTCTGGCGCCTGATGCGAGAGTTGCGCAATCCGGTCGAATGCCCTAACTGCCATTCGACGGCCCGGCGCGTGTTTACGCCACCGAATCTCGTCCGCACATCACCTGCCGCTCGGAAGGCCAGGACTCTGGAGGAGAAGAGCGCCCAAGAACCAGATGTCGTGGTCAGGCAAAGGCAGGGTCAGGACGCGTCAGCAGTCCGGAAGCCCGTTGTCAGCCGGCATCCCTGGGCAGTCGGCCATGGACATTAGGTTGCGGGCATCGGCGGATTAACTGAATACAAACGTCGGGGGGTGAGAGCAACAGCTGAAGCGATGACGTGATTGCCGTCGCGAACGCGACGGTCAGGGGCGGATCGTCTTGGAGGTAAGGCAAATGGCGCCACCTGTCGTGTTCAGCG
>CAZDTG010000501.1:0-2263 GCA_964508005.1 uncultured Steroidobacteraceae bacterium | reverse complement strand
GGTACTCAGGCTTTCGCACGACCAGCCAGAGGCCTCTTTCCAGGGTGAGCGGGGCATGAGGAGCATGCCCCACCTTGGTGGGAGAGGGAAGGTCGAGGGAGAGGGTGCCATCGGGCGCGTCCTCGATCGTGCCTCCCGTCAGGCGGTGGGCATGGCCGGTGGCCTCGCCCGCGACGATCACGTTGCTCTGCCTCGCGGTCAGGTCCACCACCGGGCGGGTGTCCTGCAAAACGAAGAGGAGGTCGCCTTGACGAGCGTGCAGCGGCATGAAGCAGGGTTCCTTTCTCGGTACTCACAGCTGCGCCTGGAGCTGGCAACTGGTTGGAGCGGATACACTGTCATTCTAGCACGGCTCGGCGGCTTGTACAAGCCGCGTGTTAGGCCGCTTGACACGGCTGCGCAGATACAGGAGAGCGACAAGAGGAGGCTACCCACAGCACCACGCTCCGCCCATCGGGCAACTGCGGCCGGGCGGCCTCCACCCGCTGGCACAGCTCCACCAGATCGTCGCCTCACGCACGATCTGGCGGTACTCTGTCAGCAGGTGGAAGCCGCCCGGCCGCAGTTGCCCGATGGCCGCTCGTTGGTGGTGCGTGTCGCTTGTGACGGTCGTCCCACTGGAGTAGCGCGGGATGGTCCTGTGGCCTAACGCCCTGATGGTAGCCAGTGGCCCAACCCGCTGTCTGGGTTTGCATCTCGCGCATCTCGATCGCTCGCCCTGCTGCCATCTGTCCTCATGCGTATGTTGGCTCCTGTTGTCATAAGCGCGAGCATGAACACGGAGCCGCGAAAAGTGAGCAGTTGCAGGACATCTTCCTGGGCAAACTCCTCCCCACCTGGTGTCTTGCTGTAGCTTGCGCGAGATGAGCCTGCCCTGAGGGATCACTTCCCGGCGATCATGACCTTGAGCTGGTCGAGGGACTCTTGGATGAGTCGCGACAGATCTTGCTCGTCTGGTGTGCTGACCCAGCGGGCGAATGCTGCCGAGAAGGCGATGACCCCGACTTCTGCGGCCAGGCGCGCGACAGGGTCGGGTATGCCGCGTTTCTGCAACGCTTCCGCTATGGCGGAGGCGAGGGAGGCGCGCTTCAGCAGTTCGCGTTCCTGGAGTCCCGGGTTGGCAGCAATCACGGCCTGGCGCTCTCGGACGAGCGCGTGGCGCTCTCGGAAGACCGGGACGGCGGCTTCCAAGGCGGCGGCGACCATGTCGAGCGGCGCGGCGGTCTCTGGTGCGGCCTCAATGGTGCTCACGTAGAGGTCGCGCAGCCGGTCCTGCCCCGAAAACAGCATCTCGCGTTTGTCGGAGAAATAGCGGAAGAACGTCCGCTCGGTGAGTCCGGCCCGCTCGGCAATCTCCGCTGCGGTGATCTGGTCGAAGCCGCGCTCGCGATAGAGTTCCAGGGCCGCCTGTTCAAGGCGGGCACGCGCGTTGGGTTCCCATCTGCTCATACTGCTATTATACATGATGTCAGGGGTTGACATCACATGGTATGATAATGATGTCAGTAACTGTCATTAGCTGTCCTGGTACAGGCCCTGTGGCGAGGACAGCGTGTTCATCAGGAGGTCTTCCTCATGCGCGTTTTTGTCACTGGCGCGAGCGGGCATATTGGTTCCCTCGTCGTGCCTGAACTATTGGAAGCTGGGCATCAGGTCATTGGCCTTGCCCGCTCGGAAATGTCTGTCACCGCGCTCTTGGCTGCGGGCGCACAGGTCCATCGTGGAACCCTCGACGACCTCGACAGCCTGCGCCGCGCCGCGCTCGCCTCGGACGGCGTCATTCACCTGGCGTTCATTCACGACTTTTCCGACTACTCGGGCGCCGCGCAGATGGATCGGCGCGCCATCGAGACGCTTGGCGAGGCGCTCGCCGGGTCCAATCGGCCCTTCGTCGTCACCGCTGGGACTGGCGGTCTTCTGCCGGGCCGCGTCGTGACGGAGGAGGACGCAGCTGCGCCTGGGTCGCCCAGGGCTTCGGAAGCGGCGGCGCTGCCGTTCGCCGCGCGCGGCGTGCGCGTCTCGGTGATGCGGCTCCCGCTGTCGGTACACGGGCCGACGGACCTGCATGGCTTCGTCCCAATTCTGATCGGCATCGCGCGTTCGAAGGGCATCTCCGCCTATGTCGGTGAGGGGTCCAACCGCTGGCCCGCCGTGCACAACCTCGACGCGGCGCGCCTGTTCCGGCTGGCGTTGGAAGCTGCACCAGCCGGGTCGCGGCTGCACGGGGTCGGCGACGAGGGCGTGCCCTTCCGGGAGATCGCTG
>CAZDTG010000500.1:0-2264 GCA_964508005.1 uncultured Steroidobacteraceae bacterium | reverse complement strand
TGCTCATGTCCACGGAACCGTTGAAATTGGCGCCTTCCATGATGCCGACGCGGGGCGCGGAGATGTTGCCGCGCACCGTGGCGGTCGACGCGATGAGCACTGAAACCACCCCGCGCAGGTCTCCCTCCACGGTGCCTTCGACCACGATGCTGCGGGCGTGGGTGTCGCCGATGACGACACCATCGATCCCGACAGTCAGGCTCTGGGTATGATGGATCGAGCCCTCGACACGGCCCTGCAGGATGAGATCCTCGTCCGCCGAGAGCTCGCCCTTGAAGACCAGGGTTTTGCCCAGAACGGAAACCTTCTTGGCGGCTTCCGCAGACGCAGACCCCGTCGGGGTGTGCCCGGAAGTGGAGAGTGTCGAGCGGGACGAGCCGCCCGTCTGGGGTCCGCGCACGGTCCGACCTTCCGGCGCCGGCGCGGGGGACGGCGACTCGCGATCGGTCTGATTGTTGAAGACGGTCATGTCACGATTCTCCGGCTATTTGCCCACCGCTTCGGCCTTGGTGGCGCGCGCGGTGAGTGTGTTGACACTGACGGGACGCTTGGTGACATCCATCGCGACACCGCCGTTGAATTGCGCGCCCTCCACTATGCTCACGCTCGGCGCGTGCACGTTGCCCTTGAGGCGGGCGGTGTCCTTGATCTGTACCGACTTCTCGGCCTGCAGGTCGCCCTCGACCGTGCCCTCGACCACGATCGTCTGCGCACGGATGTTCGCCTTCACGATGCCCTCCCCACAGACGGTGATTCGCTGCGAGTGGGTGATCGAGCCTTCGATCTGTCCTCGAATCAGCAACTCCTCGTCGGCGTGCAATTCACCCTTGAATCGCAGGGTCGGGCCGAGCACTGACGTGCGCTCTCCAGAACTGTCGTACGGGTCTCCCATGAGGTGCTCCTTTAGCTTGAAAGCGGATTTGGGCCGGCGGTTACCAAGACAACCAGGCAGGGTCGGTTTAACGGAAAGTCCAAAGTCTAGACGCCTGCTTGCCGGCGAAAACGATGCGCGTCACGAGTTGTCGATCTTTGGAGACACGTTTTCAGGCGAATACGATGCGCGTCACACATGTCGGGGCGGGGTCGTGGGCCGCACCCCGAGTTGCCTGTCGAAGCACCCGAAGCCGGGGGGTAACTTAACGGGCAGCCCGATCTGACCCATAATGGGTCAAACGAGTCCGCCGGGGACAATGACCATGAACCAGCAGGTGCTCGTGACCGGAAGCGCCGGTCACCTGGGCGAGGCGCTGATGCGCAGGCTGCGCGCGGAGCATCGGCAGGCTTTGGGCATAGACATCAAGCGGTCCGCGTTCACGGATCGCGTCGGCTCCGTATGCGATCGTGCCTTTGTAAAGCAATGCATGCAGGGTATGCGCACGGTCATCCACTCGGCCACCCTGCACAAGCCGCACGTCGCGACCCACACGATGCAGGAGTTCGTGGAGACGAACATCACCGGCACACTGGTCCTGCTCGAGGAAGCGGTGGCGGCTGGCGTCGAGTCGTTCATTTACACGAGCACCACGAGCGCATTCGGCGCCGCACTGAACCCGGCTGCCGGCGAACCGGCGGCCTGGGTGACCGAGGACGTGGTGCCGATTCCGAAGAACATCTATGGTGTGACGAAAGTCGCAGCTGAAAGCCTCTGTGAGCTGTTCAGGCGCACACAGGGGCTGCCGGCGGTTGTGTTACGAACGTCACGTTTCTTCCCCGAGGAAGACGACGATGCAGCAGCCAGGGCGCGGTACGAGACGCCCAACCTTCAGGCGAACGAGTTCCTGCATCGCCGTGTGGATATTGAGGACGTCGTCGATGCACACCTGTTGGCGGTGAGCAAGGCGCGCGACATCGGGTTCGGCCGTTACATCATTTCGGCAACGACGCCCTTTCGCCGGGACGATCTTGCGGAGCTGCGCCGGAATGCTCCGGCCGTGGTCCACAGATTGTTTCCCGATTGCGGGGACCTTTACGCGGCCCGCAATTGGACGTTGTTTCCCGAGATCGACCGCGTCTACGTGAACGATCTCGCCGTGAGGGAGTTAGGGTGGCGACCGAAGTACGATTTCCGGTACGTCCTCGCCTGCCTGCGCAGCGGGGCGGACTTCCGCAGCCCCTTGGCCCGGGAGGTGGGCAGCAAGGGATATCACTCGGAGAGCTTCGCACTCGGGCCTTATC
This sequence comes from uncultured Steroidobacteraceae bacterium, assembly GCA_964508005.1. Lineage (GTDB taxonomy): Bacteria > Pseudomonadota > Gammaproteobacteria > Steroidobacterales > Steroidobacteraceae > 13-2-20CM-66-19. The sequence goes on along the minus strand of CAZDTG010000500.1, from coordinate 89 downwards.
CGGTTCAGCGGCGGAGCTGATACGGCCTGAGTCGCTGCTGTCAGGCCATGGTGCCCGATCTGGGTGTCAAACGTTGGCCCATTCTCAAG
>CAZDTG010000499.1:0-2269 GCA_964508005.1 uncultured Steroidobacteraceae bacterium | reverse complement strand
CGCCGTTCGGGCCGATGATGCCGACGATGCCGCCGCGGGGCAGGTTGAATGTCAGGTTGTCGATGAGGAGCCGCTCGCCGTAGGCCTTGCGCAGATTCCTGACTTCGACCACGAGATCGCCGAGGCGTTCACCGGGAGGTATATAGATCTCATTCGTCTCGTTGCGCTCCTGGAATTCCTTCGAGGCGAGCTCCTCGTAGCGCTGCAGGCGCGCCTTGCTCTTCGCCTGGCGCGCCTTGGGGTTCTGCCGCACCCATTCGAGCTCGCGCTCGAGTGTCTTGCGCAGCGCTTCGCGCTCGCGCTCCTCGAGGGCGAGGCGCTTCTCCTTCTGCTCGAGCCAGGAGGAGTAGTTGCCGTGCCAGGGGATGCCGTGACCCCGATCGAGCTCGAGAATCCACTCGGCAACGTTGTCGAGGAAGTAGCGGTCGTGCGTGACCGCGATGACTGTGCTCGGATACTCCTCGAGATACCGCTCGAGCCAGGCGATGGACTGGGCGTCGAGATGGTTGGTCGGCTCATCCAGCAGCAGCATGTCGGGCGCGGACAGGAGCAGCCGGCACAGCGCGACGCGGCGCTTTTCGCCGCCCGACAGGGTGCCGATCCGCGCCTCCCACGGCGGCAGCCGCAGAGCGTCGGCGCCGATCTCGAGCTTGCGTTCGAGCTCCCAACCGCCGGCCGCATCGATGGCGTCCTGCAGTTTCGCCTGCTGTTCGAGCAGCGCGTTCATGGCGTCGTCCGACATGGGCTCGGCGAACTTGTCGCTGATCTGGTTGAACTGCTCCAACAGCCGGAAGGTGTCGCCCACGCCCTCCATCACCGTGCTGCGCACATCCTTCGCGTCGTCGAGCTCCGGCTCCTGCGGCAGGAAACCGACGCGGATACCGCTCTGCGGGCGGGCCTCGCCATCGAAGCCGGAGTCGGTTCCGGCCATGATGCGCAGCAGGGAGGACTTGCCCGAGCCGTTGAGGCCGAGCACGCCGATCTTGGCGCCCGGGAAGAAGGAAAGACTGATGTCGCGCAGGATGGTCCGTTTCGGCGGCACCACCCTGGACACCCGGTTCATCGTATAAATGTACTGAGCCATGCTTGCTGATCACTGCCGTCACGTCGCCGCGACGGACTTGTAAAGTCCGGCATTATCATCGAGTCGCCCGCGGTTGGCGATGGCCCGCGCCTTGCGGGACGAGCGCCTGCGCTTGTCAGACAGCCCGCTGCGGCGTGTGTTACGCTGCCGCGCGCCGCCTGCGAGCTACCCCGTTGTCCATCCCGTTGGGCCATCCTGATTGGGTCTGACCGCATCCTCCCGAATGACCGGAGCGCCTGTCACATGAAATCCAACGTGGCAGTGGTCGTGAGCGACCGCCTGGCTCGATATGGCTTCGGTGACGGTCATCCCTTCGGGACGGACCGGCATGCGGCGTTCGTCCGCGAGTTCCAGGCGCGCGGCCTGGACAAGCGCGTCCACATCCTCGAGCCGCGCGTCGCCACGGAAGACGAGTTGCGAGCCTTTCATACGGCCGCCTACGTGAGCTTCGTCCGGGAGCGCTCGGCCACCGGGCAAGGGCTTCTGGATGGGGGCGACACGCCGGCTTTTCGCGGCGTGTACGAGGCGGCCGCCTGCGTGGTGGGCGCCACTTTGAATGCGGCAGACGCCATCATGGACGGCGAGTGCCGCCGCGCCTTCGTGCCAATAGCGGGCCTGCATCACGCCGCACGGGATCGTGCGGCCGGTTTCTGCGTATTCAACGATTGCGGCGTGGCTATCGAGCTCTTGCGCAAAAAATCGGGGCTCGAGCGGATCGCCTACGTCGATATCGATGCGCACCATGGCGACGGGGTGTTCTACGCATTCGAGGACGATGCCGCGGTGATCTTCGCGGACGTGCACGAGGACGGACGCTACCTTTATCCGGGAACGGGTGCTGCCGAGGAGACAGGCCGCGGCACCGCGCAAGGAACAAAGCTCAATCTGCCGCTCCCGCCGGGCTCTGACGACGCTGCCTTCGCGCGCGTGTGGCCGCGGGTGACGGCCCATCTGGAGCGCTTTGCGCCCGAGTTCATCATCCTTCAGTGCGGTGCCGACAGCGTGGAAGACGACCCGATCGCGCACTTGCGCTTCTCGTCGAGAAGTCATGCATGCGCGGCGCGCGAGCTGCTGGCGCTCGCCGATCGGCTCGGTCACGGACGGGTACTGGCGCTCGGCGGGGGCGGGTACAACCGCGCCAATATCGCCCAGGCCTGGACCGCGGTGGTGGAAAACCTGCTCTGA
>CAZDTG010000498.1:0-2274 GCA_964508005.1 uncultured Steroidobacteraceae bacterium | reverse complement strand
GATTCGCCCGGAAAGCCGCTCGTCGTGACCTGACCGAAGCCAAAGCGCGTGAGCGTGTTCCAGATGTGCTCGGGCGGCAGGCTCAAGGCGATGTGCGCCATCCCGACGTTCGAGCTTTTCGCAAGCACGGTGGCGATGTTGACGGCGCCGAAATCGTGCTCGTCCTCGAAGATCTTCGCGCCGACCTTGATGAAACCTGGCGAGGTATCGATGATGCTGCGCTCGTCGTACTTGCCGGCGCTGATGCCGGCGGCAACGAAGAACGGCTTGATCGAGGAGCCGGGCTCGAACATGTCGGTCGCGGCCCGATTGCGATAGACGCTCGCGGCGATGTGCTCCCGGTCGTTCGGGTTGTAAGCGGGCTGGTTGACCATGGCCAGCACTTCGCCGCTGGTGACGTCGAGCACGACCACCGAGCCGGCGCTGGCGCGCTGGTCGCGGATGGCGGCCTTCAGCTCGCGGTAGGCGAGATACTGGATGCGAAGGTCGATCGACAGCACCAGATCACGGCCGGGGCGCGCCGGGCGGATGCTGTCCACGTCCTGCACGATGCGTCCGTAACGATCCTGGATGACCCGCTTGGCGCCGTTCTGGCCTGCCAACCAGTGGTCGAAGGCCAGCTCGAGACCTTCCTGCCCCGCGTCATCGACGTTGGTGAATCCGAGGATGTGTCCGACGACCTCACCCGACGGGTAATAGCGCCGGTACTCGCGCGAGAGATAGACACCCGGAATGCCGAGAGCCTTGATCCGCTGTGCCTCGGACGGCTCCCGATGCCGGGCGAGATAAAGGAACTCCCGATCGAGGTTGCTGGTCACCCGGCGCGCGAGCTCCTGGCGATCCTGGCGCAGGGCGGCCGCGAGGCGGGGGATCTGGTCGGGCGCGAGCGCCAGCTCCTTCGGATTCACCCAGATCGAGTCGACGGGAGTGCTGACAGCCAACGGCTCACCGTAACGATCAGTGATGGTGCCGCGGTGCGCGGCGATCTGCACGACCCGTGAGAAGCGCGCATCACCCTCCTTCGCCAGAAAGCTGTGATCGACGAGCGTCAGATTGACCGCGCGATAGGCGAGAGCCCCGGCGCTACAGACGAGCAAGCCGATGAGGACATGCGTCCGCCAGCGAAACGAGAACGGGGCGTCGAAGGAGTGACGGCTCTTCATGGCGCGACGATCTCGATCTCCTTCGGAGGAGGCATCGCCATATGGAGCTTCGCCGTAGCCACGCGCTCGACGAAGGCTTGGGTCGACCAGGCGCTCTGTTCGAGCTGGAGTTGACCCCACTCGATCTCCAGGTTGTCGCGGCGGGCGCTCAAGCGCTCGAGCTCCACGAACATCTCACGCGCGCGGTGCTTGCAATAGATCGCGCCCGCGGCCGAGCCGAGCGCCCCGAGCCAGAGGATCGGGATGGCGAACAGGAGCACCTTGCGGGTCAGGAGATTCATGCCGCCGCGCTCATCGCACTTTCTCCGCAACCCGCAGCAGGGCGCTACGCGAGCGCGGGTTGCGATCGACTTCGGCGTCCGCGGCGCGAGCCTTGCGTCCGACGAGCCTCATCCGCGGCTGCAGCTCGGGCGGCACGACCGGCAGATCCACGAGCGCGGGATCGATCTGCGACTCACGCTTCATGAACTGCTTCACCACGCGGTCCTCGAGCGAATGGAAACTGATGACGGCCAGCCGGCCGCCGCGATCGAGCACTTGCAGCGCTCCGGCCAGGCCTTTCTCGATCTGCCGGAGCTCATCGTTGATGAACATCCGCAGCGCCTGAAAGGTGCGCGTTGCCGGATTCTTGCCGGGCTCCCGCGTTTTGACCGCGCGTGCGACGAGCGCGGCGAGCTGCGACGTGCGTTCGACGGGCGCCTCGGCTCGGGCGGTCACGATCGCCTGCGCTACACGGCGCGCGAAACGTTCTTCTCCCAATGTCGCAATCACTTGGCGAATCTCGTCGACGCTCGCCCGAGCGAGCCAGGCAGAGACCGGTTCACCGCGTGTCGGGTCCATACGCATATCGAGCGGACCATCGGCGCGGAAGCTGAAGCCGCGGGCCGGATCGTCGAGCTGCGGGGAGGAGACACCGAGGTCGAAGAGCACGCCGCGGCAAGGGCGACCGTGCGCGTGTGCCTGCACGCACGCGGCGAGATCGGCAAACGCCGAGTGGACGAGCGTAAGCCGCACTTCGTCGGCAAAGCGCACGCGCCCGGCCGCGATGGCCTGCGAGTCCCGGTCGATCGCGAGCACGCGGCCTTCTCGACCCAGGGCCTGGAGTATGAGT
>CAZDTG010000497.1:0-2295 GCA_964508005.1 uncultured Steroidobacteraceae bacterium | reverse complement strand
TTCTGCCCTGGCGCGGCGGTCTCCTGATGGCCGACGCCAACCACGGGGCGTACGGCGCCTCGCGGGACGTGCATCTCCGGCTCATCCTTCCCCAGGCCTCGACTGCCTCGAACTGACCGCCCGCGGGAATCTACGGGGCGGCGTATAGTGCAGACCCTGAAGCAACTTCAAGGTCAAGCGTATGGCTGCGCATTTGAAGATCGGTGACCTGGCCCGCCGCGCCCAGTGTCCGGCGGAGACGATCCGCTACTACGAGCGGGAAGGTTTGCTGCCGCAGCCGACTCGCACCGCCGGCAATTACCGGCTCTACGGCGGCGAGCACCTCGAGCGGCTCGCCTTCGTCCGCAACTGCCGTGCGCTGGACATGACGCTGGAGGAGATCCGGCAACTGCTGCGGGTTCGCGACATCCCGCAGGAGAATTGCGAGGCGGCGCACCGGCTGCTCGATGAGCACATCGCGCATGTCGCCACGCGAGTCGCGGAGCTGCAGCAGCTGGAGCGGCAGTTGAAGGCTTTGCGCCGGCAGTGCAGCCCGGCTCGTGAAGAAACGGCGTGCGGGATCCTGGACGGGCTGGGCCGCCGCACGGTCGCCGCAGCGCAGAAGAAATCTACCCCCCATGTGCGCGGCACGCACCGCGGCTGAGGGCATTCCTTTCGGGCCGCGGCGGCAGTCGGGGTCGCTTTCTCGAGCGCCCGATCGCGCAGTTGTTGGTTCCACACCGCCTGCCTTCGTGGCATCGCAACCGAGCTCCATGAGTACCGCCGCCACGGTGTGCGGCACCGCCGTTCCCTTGCGGGTCAGCCCGCCTTGCGCGGCTTGTAGGAGTACTTCTGTCCGGCCACCGACGCCTGGTACAGGGCTCCGCCTTTCACGATCGTGAACACCGCCACGCCTTTGTAGTAGCTGCCCGCGGTGGCCGCGTCCTTCTTGCCTGCGCTGACATCGCCGCTCGCGCCGCTGGTGCCGGCTTCACCGCCCGCGGCGGCCGTGATCGCGACAACCCGCACGCCGGCGTCGAACTCGAAATTCCCCTTCGTGAATTCGTCGAAGGCGCGCTTGTCCTCAAAGAATACGATCTGGCTATAGCCCTCGCCGCCGGCCTGGAACCCGACGCTCACCTGGGTGACGGAGGTATCGCCGACGTACTTGCCGTGCGCGTAGACACGGCCCTTGCCGTATGCCCCGCCGACGATGAAGGCGCCCTTGCCGATATTTGGGAAGACGGCATAGCCGTAGCAGTGTTGGAAGAACCAGGCGCTTTCGCCCGCGTGTTTGAACAGGTCGATGGTAGCCCGGTAATCGGCGTCGTCGGGCGCGGCGAACGCCATGCCGGCCGCGAATAACAGCGCGGCGCTCAATAGAAACCCACGCAACGTCTTCATCGGCTCTCTCCCGCGACTCGCGTCGCTCAACGATCCCGTATCGATCCTGGGCCAGGCCACGCCCTGGCTCGTTTCGGCGCAGTGTACGCTGCCGCCACTTCCCAAAGGAGCCCGGTCGTGTCACTTTCGGCCCATGAGATCACGACGCGATGCCTTGCGCTCGGGCTTGACGGCAGGCGCCGCTTTGCTGCTGCGGCGTCCTGTCTGGGCAGCGGCCGACCCTTCGACCCCGGACCTGCCGCTCATCACCAAGCCCATTCCATCCACTGGCGAAAGGTTGCCCGCCGTAGGTCTGGGCACGGACAAGTTCCGCAGCAGCGAGCGTGATGCGATCCAGGCCGAGATCCAACGCCTGCAGCAGATGGGCGGAACCGTCATCGATACCGCTGCGGCCTACGGTGACAGCGAGTCGCTCATTGGCGATGCGCGCGCCGCGCTCGGCATCCGGGACCGCATGTTCCTCGCCACGAAGTTGTCCGTCAACGAGGCGGGAACTGCGACGCGCGCCGGACAGGAGAGTTTCGATCGCTCGCTGGCGCGTTTGAAGACCCAGCGCGTCGACCTGCTTCAGGTCCACAATCTCGAGGGCGTCGAGGCGCTGCTGCCGCTGCTGCAGCAATGGAAGAAGGGCGGCAGGATCCGCTACATCGGCATCACGACATCGCGTGTGGAACAGCACAGCCGCATGGTCGAGTACATGCGCCAGTATCCGCTCGACTTCGTGCAGGTCGACTACTCGATCGCGGACCGCGAGGCCGCCTCCAGCGTGCTGCCGCTTGCGCTGGAGCGCCGCATCGCCGTGTTGGGTAACGTGCCCTTCGGCTTCGGCTCGGTGCTGCGTCAGGCGCAGACGCGCAAGCTTCCCGACTGGGCCGCGGAGATCGACGTGACGAGCTGGAGTCAGTTCCTGCT
>CAZDTG010000496.1:0-2297 GCA_964508005.1 uncultured Steroidobacteraceae bacterium | reverse complement strand
TGTATGCCCGCGCGAAGCAAGGCAAGATCAAGAACTTCACCGGCATCGATTCGCCCTATGAAGCGCCGGAGAATGCCGAGATCGTGGTGCGCACGAGCGACGGCCCGCCGGAAGAGATTGCGCGCCGGATCGTCGCGAGTCTGCGGGAGCGGCGAATCATCGGCTGACAGACTGTTTGCGCGAGCGATCACTGCAGCCGCGGCAGGCGATCATGGCTCAGACGAGCTCACGCCGTGCGCCAGACGGCCCACGAATGCCGCCAGTGCCAAAGATGCCGTCAGGCCGGGGGACTCGATTCCGAACAGATTCACGATGCCGGGAACGCCGTGCACCTGGGGACCCTCCACCCGGAAATCGGCGGCCGGGTCTGCGGGGCCGCTGATCTTGGGTCGAATTCCCGCATAGGCGGGCTGCAGCGCGCCATCCGGCAAGTCCGGCCAATACGCGCGGATCGCGGCATAGAATCGCTCGGCGCGGTGCGGCTCGACCCGATACTCGCATTGCTCGACCCACTGCACGTCGGGACCGAATCGGGCGCGGCCGGCGAGATCGAGCGTGAGGTGCACCCCCAGCCCGCCCGGCTCCGGGACCGGATACACCAGGCGCTCGAACGGCGAGCGTCCCGAGAGCGTGAAGTAGCTGCCCTTCGCGAAGTAGGGTGTTGGAATATGCGCCGCGGGGAAGCCCGCGATGAGTCGGGCGACTTGCGGGGCATGCAGACCCGCACTGTTGATTACCGTGCCGGCCTCGAGTGCCGGCGGTTCGTCATTGACGCCGATCAGCACGCCGCCGGACTCGAGCCTCACGGACGTCACACGGCTGTCGGTCACCAGCGTGGCGCCGCGACTCTCGGCCTGTCCGAGCAGTGCGAGCATGTACGCATGTGAGTCGATGATGCCGGTGAGCGGGGAGTGCAGGGCGCCTTCGCACTCGAGCCGGGGCTCGAGCTCCAGGGCTCGAGCACGGCTGAAGTATTCCAGAGTGACGCCGTTGGCCAGCGCAGCTTTTTTGATCTTGTCCAGCTCCGCGAGTTGAGCCTCCGCCGTCGCCACGATTAGCTTGCCGCAGCGGCGAAAAGGAATGCCGTACTGCTCGCAGAAGTCGTAGAGAAGAGCGCGTCCGGTGACGCACATCGTGGCTTTGAGAGAGCCCCGGGGATAGTAGATGCCCGCATGGATCACTTCGCTGTTGCGCGAGCTGGCCCCGGTACCGAAGCTCTCCGCTGCTTCCAGAATCAGCACCTCGCGCCCTTGCCGGGCGAGCGCGCGTGCCACCGCCAGCCCTATGACTCCCGCTCCGATGACGACCACATCGACACTATCCATGAGTACGAGTCTAATCTCGCGCCGGCGCCGAGTCATGGCACCCGCCCAAGGGCATAATGCTTGCTGGCTCACTGCCCCTGCCCGCGTGGCGGGGCCCGGCTGTCTTCCAACTCGCGGAGGTCATCTTATGAGCACCACTGCCAATGCCAGTGCCGCCGGCCAGATCACACTTGGGGGTGACCTCACGGTGAACCGGCTAGGGTTCGGGGCCATGCGCATCACCGGCCCTGGCGTTTGGGGACCACCGCCTGATGTGGCGACGGCCGTCCGCGTCGTGCAGCGGGCAGTCCAGCTCGGCGTCAACTTCATCGACACCGCCGATTCCTACGGTCCGGAGGTGAGCGAAAACATCATCGCGCAAGCGCTATACCCGTATCCGGCGGGCCTCGTGATCGCGACCAAGGGCGGCCTGGTGCGTCCGGCTCCCGAGGCCTGGAACCGCAACGCTCATCCCAAACATCTGCGCGAAGCGTGCGAGGGAAGCCTGCGCCGCCTGCGGCTCGAGCGAATCGACGTCTACCAGTTGCACGCGCCCGATCCGAAAGTGCCGCTCGCGGACTCCATTGGCGAGCTCATCCGGCTTCGGGGAGAGGGCAAGATCCGGCACATCGGCATCTCCAACGTGAGCCTCCAGGAGCTCGAGCAAGCCGAGCGGCTGACACCCATAGTCTCGGTGCAAAATCGATACAACCTCCAGGACCGCCACTCGGACGACGTGGTGCGGTATTGCGAGAAGAAGTCCATGGCGTTCATTCCTTGGGCGCCGCTCGATTCCGGCCGCCACGCCAGGCAGTCGGGCGCCCTGCGGGCGCTCGCTCGGGTCGCAGAGCGTCACAACGTGTCGATTGGAGCGGTCGCGATCGCGTGGCTTCTTCATCACTCCAAGGCGATGTTGCCGATCCCTGGCACGGGATCGGTCGAGCATCTGGAGGAGAACATCGCCGCCGCGTCGATACGTCTCACGCCGGAGGA
>CAZDTG010000495.1:0-2303 GCA_964508005.1 uncultured Steroidobacteraceae bacterium | reverse complement strand
GCGATGCTTTCCTCGCGCCCGAGCGCGACAGGCAACACGATACCGGGGAACAGCACGAGATTGCGTGTGGCGACGATCGGCACGGCATCGGCCGGCAACGGAGGCAGCTCGATGCGGGAACTGGCGGACATTGTCTCTGTTTCGTCCATAGTGTTACTCGCGTGCTCGAGAGGCAGCGGCCCAGGTCAGCCGCACCTCAAGACAACCGTTCACGTGCGCCGTCCCGGTCACTCGCATGCGAGCCGGAAGCGGCACTCGCCGCACGAAACGCCCATGAGGGATTTCGAGGCGGCGGATGACGGAGTCATGGTTGCTGAGGACCAGGGGACGTCTCGCGCTGACGGTCAGCGCGTTCGGTTCGAGAGTGACCTCGATCTGTTCCGCTGCCACACCCGGCAGCGCGAACAGCAGCGATAGCCCGTCATTCGTCTCGTGTATATCGACCGGCGGCTCCCATACGGCCGCGTCCACGCCCGGGCCTGCGTAGCGCAAAAACTGCCGCTGCAGTTTCTCGGCGTGGTCGAGGGCCTCACACGCCTGGATCCACATCCAGCCGTACTGTCGCTCGGTGTTCATTTATTCTCCGGCGTCGTTCGCCTTTGGGCCTCGCGCACATCGCAAGGGGCGTGCCTCCGACATGCGGGCGAAGTCATGGGAGTCAAGGGAAGTCAAGCCCTGGTAAGAGGCACGCCCGCGCCGGCCGCCGCACTGGCCGCGGGCAGGCTCTCGTGAGAGAGTCCGCCCGCCACTAATAAGAAGGGCCGCCGTTTCGAGCCGCGATGAACGACCTCCTCAGCTCCGCCGAGCTCGATGCGCTGCGTCTAAGCCTCGAGGTCGCCGCTCGCAGCGTAGCGTTCAGTCTGCCGCTCGCCATCCTGGCCGCCTGGGTGCTCACCCGGGTCCGCTTCCCCGGACGGCCGGTCCTGGACGCCTTCGTCCACCTGCCTCTGGTCCTGCCGCCCGTCGCGGTCGGTTATGTGCTGCTCGTTCTGTTCGGTATCAATGGGGTCCTCGGCAGCTGGCTGCACGATCGACTCGGTATTCAGCTCGCCTTCACGACGGCGGGGGCCGCGTTCGCCACTGCAGTCATGACGTTCCCGCTGATGGTGCGCGCCATCCGGATCGCATTGGAGAATGTCGACCCGGGGCTCGAGGCGGCGGCCCGCACGCTCGGCGCCGGACCGTGGGACCGCTTTTTCACGGTCACCCTGCCGCTGATGTTGCCGGGGATTCTCGCCGGCGCGGTCACGGCCTTCGCGGCCGGCCTGGGCGAGTTCGGAGCGGTGATCACCTTTGCATCCAACATTCCCGGGGCGACCCGGACGCTGCCCCTGGCGCTGTACACCGCCATTCAGTCGCCGAGCGGCGCTACCGTTGCTCTGCGGCTCGCAATCATCTCGTTGCTGTTCGGTCTGTCGGGCCTGTTCGCGGCCGAGTTGCTGGCGCGGCGCGTGCGTCGTTTTCTGGGCCGTTAGGATGCTGCGGGTTGCAGCTCTCAAGAGGCGCGACGGCTTTACCTTGCAGGCGAAGCTCGAAGCTCCGACCCCCGGCATCGTCGCGCTGTTCGGGCGCTCCGGGTGCGGCAAGACGACCCTGGTGAACGTGATCTCGGGCCTGCTGGCGCCGGACGAGGGCCGCATCCAACTCGACGACACGGTCCTCACCGACACCCGCGCGGGAATTTCGCTGCCGGTGGAGCGGCGGCGCATCGGTTATGTGTTCCAGGATGCGCGCCTGTTTCCCCATTTCAGTGTCCTGGGCAATCTGCGTTATGGCTGGAAGAGAAGCCTGCGGCATGCGGCAGCGAGCACACATTCGATCACCCTGGAGGACGTCGTTGGCCTGCTCGGCCTCGCGCCTCTGTTGGACCGCCGACCGCACCAGCTGTCGGGAGGCGAGCGGCAACGTGTTGGACTGGGCCGCGCCCTGCTCTCCCAGCCGCAGCTGTTGTTGCTGGATGAGCCGCTGGCCTCTTTGGACGTCGCGCGGCGGGAAGAGGTGCTGCCGTATCTCGAGGCACTGCGCGACCGCCTCGCAATACCCATGGTGTATGTGAGTCACCAGTTCGAGGAAGTGCTGCAACTGGCAACTCATGTGGTCCTGATGGAGGCCGGGCGCGTCGTCGCGCAGGGCACCGTGGCCGAGGTGAGCCTGCGCCCGGAGCTGCGTGCCATCGTGGGACCCGACTCCGTCGGCTCGGTCCTCGACGGCGTCGTCACGGGAGTCGACCCGTCGCGCACGATGGCCGATCTGCAGCTCGGGACGGGCACTTTGTACGTGAGCCTTCGGGATGTCGCGGTCGG
>CAZDTG010000494.1:0-2315 GCA_964508005.1 uncultured Steroidobacteraceae bacterium | reverse complement strand
AAGGGCGTTCTCAAGGCCGTCGAGAACATCAACACCGTGCTCCAGCAGGCTCTCCTCGGTCACGACGCCAGGGACCAGGCCGGCATCGACAAAAAGATGATCGAGCTCGACGGCACGGACAGCAAGTCACGCCTGGGCGCTAACGCGCTCCTCGCGGTTTCGCTCGCAGCGGCCCACGCAGCCGCAAACGACTCGCGCCAGCCTCTGTACAAGTACCTCGGTCAATCCATCAAGGATGGACGCGAGCCGGTCATGCCCGTGCCCATGATGAACATCATCAACGGCGGAGCGCACGCCAACAACAGCCTCGATATCCAGGAGTTCATGATCCTGCCGGTCGGCGCCCCGAGCTTCCGAGAGGCGCTGCGTTACGGTGCCGAGGTGTTCCACACGCTGAAGAAACTGCTGAACGAGCGCGACCTGTCGACCGCGGTCGGCGACGAGGGCGGCTTCGCCCCCAACCTCGAATCGAACGAGGCTGCTCTCGGCATCATTCTGCAGGCCATCGACAAGGCGGGCTACAAGGCCGGCAAGGACATCTATCTCGGTCTCGACGTCGCTTCGTCCGAGTTCTTCAAGAACGGCCGGTACGAGCTCGAGTCCGAGAAGCGCGGCTTCGCGCCCGCCGAGTTCACACGCTACCTGGGCGAGCTCGCGGGCAAGTACCCGATCATCACCATCGAGGACGGCATGGCCGAAGGCGACTGGGATGGGTGGGCGCAGCTCACCCGGGCGCTCGGCGAAAAGGTGCAGCTCGTCGGCGACGACCTGTTCGTGACGAACACCAGGATCCTCAAGGAAGGCATCGACAAGCACATCGCCAATGCCATTCTCATCAAGCCGAACCAGATCGGCACGTTGACCGAGACACTCGCCGCCATCGAGATGGCCGACAAGGCCCACTACGCGTCCGTCGTATCCCATCGTTCCGGTGAGACCGAGGACAATACCATCGCCGACATCGCAGTCGCCACGGCGGCCACCCAGATCAAGACCGGGTCGCTCTCACGCTCAGACCGCATGGCCAAGTACAACCAGCTCCTGCGCATCGAAGCCGAGCTCGGGAAAGTCCGGTATGCCGGCCGTGACGCCTTCCCGGTGAAAATCTGAGTTGGATTGCGGCAGGGTTGGCGCCCTCAGGACCCGCTGCTACGGGCGCGGTGCACGCATCGCACTCTTCGCGCGTGGCGCGCCGTCTGATACGCTGTGGACCCCATGAAATGGCTCGCCGCGGGCTTGGCTCTAGTCATACTCCTCCTGCAGTACCGGGTTTGGTTCTCCGAGGATGGTGTGCGGGAGCTGGATCGGCTTCAGAGGGCCGTCGCGGCGCAGCGTAGCGAAAACGGACAACTTACCGAGCGCAATCGGCAGCTGGCGGCTGAGGTTCGCGATCTCAAGACGGGTATGGATGCGCTCGAAGAGCGGGCTCGTAGCGATCTGGGCATGATCGCTCCCCACGAGACGTTCTATCAGGTGGTGCCACCCTCATCGTCCCCGGTCGCTCAATCCTCTACACGGACCGCTGCCGCCCACTGACGTGGGCCGCTCCGCTCCTGATCCATCCGGGTTTTCAATGCGCTATTGGCTCGTCATGCCCGCCGCCGGTGTCGGCCGCAGATTCGGTACGTCCAAACCGAAGCAATATGCGCCACTGCAAGGTCGTACCGTCATCGAATGGGCGTTGGCCCCTTTTCTCGCCGACCCGAGCTGTGCCGCAGTCGTCGTGGCACTGGCTGCGGACGACCCGTACTGGGGTGAGATAGCCGAACGCCTCGCCAAGCTCCCCGGGCGCAGACCCGAGCTCATTTACGCCCAAGGGGGCGCGGAGCGAAGCCATACCGTTCGCAAGGGTCTTGCGGCCTTGGCCGCACGTGCAGCCTCGGACGATTGGGTACTCGTACACGATGCCGCACGGCCGTGTCTCGCCTCGGAGGATCTCCAACACCTGCTCGAACAACTTGGCAATCATCGCATCGGCGGCCTGCTGGCCAGTCCCGCTGCCGACACGTTGAAACGCGCTGACGGTGCCCCTGCCGCCGGCGGGAGTGGCGATCCCGAGGTCCAGCACACGGTGGACCGCGCACGCCTGTGGCGCGCCCTCACGCCGCAGATGTTCCGCTACGGAATCCTTTGCGACGCGTTGGATCGCGCGCTCGCGACGAGTCGTTTGCCGACAGACGAGGCACAGGCGTTGGAATGGGTGGGCGAGCGACCCGTACTGGTGCACGGCTCAGCCGCAAATATCAAGATTACGAGCGCCGACGACCTGGTGGTCGCCGCGGCTCTGTTGAACGCACGTGAGAGCACACCCGTCG
>CAZDTG010000493.1:0-2327 GCA_964508005.1 uncultured Steroidobacteraceae bacterium | reverse complement strand
TGCTGCCCGTGCTCGATGGCGATGCGCAGCGGCTCGAGCGCCAGCTGCCGCTTACGATAACCCTGGATCATGCCCGCGACGCAGACGACGGCGATGAAGAGCCAGAAGGCGATGGCGACGGCCGCGGCGGGCTGGTGCATGACTGGAAGACCTTCTGCTCGAAAACGAGGGTACGACAGCTAAGATGCGAGGCCCGGCGTGTTTGGATGCAGCCGCCCTTGCGTAGCGACCGGCAGCGCCCGCCCCCTGCGCGGTGGGCATAAGGTGGATAATGCGTCTTGCGCCGGCGGGCAGGCTGCAACGAATCGTGCGCGCGCGCACCGCCAGGGAGCCAAATTGGAACGCTCATTGCAGGGCAGCCCAAGTAATATCCGCTTGGCCTTTCGCTCGAGATGACGCCCTATGACGCCACGGTCGCGCCTGCACATTCCGTATCCGCCCGCCCGCCCGGGCGACAAGCCGGATTTCAGCTACGTGCAGATCTCTCCTCCCGGGGCGGTTTCCCGCCCGGATCCGACGGCGCCCGCGCGCGACATCGAGAGCCTTGCGGGGGAGATGGTGCGCGTACTCGGCGACGACGCCAAGGCGGTCGGATCCTGGAATCCGCATCTCGAGCCGCAGGAGCTGCAGGTCGGTTTGCGCCACATGGTGCTGACCCGGCTGTTCGACGACCGGATGCAGCGCATGCAGAGGCAGGGGCGCATCTCGTTCTATATGAAATCCACGGGGGAGGAGGCGGTCGCCGTGGCTGCCGGCATGGCCCTGTTGCCCGGCGACATGCTATTTCCGTCCTACCGGGTCCAGGGCCTGCACTTCGTGCGCGGCCGCAGCCCGGTGGACCTCATGTGCCAGTGCCTCTCGAATACCCGGGACATGTGCAAGGGCCGGCAGATGCCGGTGATGTATCACTGGGCGAGCGGCAACATCTTCTCCATCTCGGGCAATCTCGCCACGCAATTTCCGCAGGCTGTCGGCTGGGCGATGGCGGCGGCCATCAAGGGCGAGGACCGGATCGCCGCCAGCTGGATCGGTGAGGGCTCGAGCGCCGAAGCCGACTTCCACCACGCTCTGACGTTTGCGGCGGTCTATCGCGCCCCGGTGATCCTCAACCTCGTCAACAACCAGTGGGCGATCTCCACATTCCAGGGTTTTGCCGGCGGCGAGATGCAGACCTTCGCCAAGCGGGGCCCAGGCTACGGCATACCGGGCATCCGGGTGGACGGCAACGACTTCCTGGCGGTTTACGCGGTCACGCAATGGGCCGCCGAGCGTGCGCGCCAGAGCGGGGGAGCGACGCTCGTCGAGCATGTCACTTATCGGGCCGCAGCTCACTCGACCAGTGACGATCCGTCGCGCTACCGCCCGAAGGACGAATGGAAGGCCTGGCCGCTCGGCGATCCGATCGTGCGGCTGAAGCAGCATCTCATCGCTCTGGGCGAGTGGTCGGAGGAGCGGCATGCCGCGCTCGAGAAGGAGCTCGAGGCGCAGGTAACCGCCGCCTGGAGAGAGGCTGCCTCCTATGGGACCCTGACCGAAGGTCCAACGCTCGATCCGGCCAGCATGTTCGAGGACGTGTACAAGGACATGCCGCCGCATCTGGCGCGCCAGCGCGAACAGCTGTTGGCGCTCTCGCAGGCGGCGGCAGGGTCGGAAGCGGAGCCTGCCGGGCCCCAGGCGCAGCCCGTGGCCCGGGAAGGTTGAACCATGGCAAACATGAACATGGTTCAGGCTCTCAACTCCGCCATGGACATCATGCTCGAGCGCGATCCGCGGGTCGTGATTCTTGGCGAGGACGTCGGGTATTTCGGCGGTGTATTCCGGGTGACCGACGGATTGCAGCGCAAACATGGCGAGCACCGGGTGCTGGACGCTCCCATCGCGGAGGGCGGCATCGTCGCGGCGGCGATCGGCATGGGCGTGAACGGACTGAAGCCGGTGGCGGAAATCCAGTTCGCCGACTACATCTACCCTGCGTTCGACCAGGTGGTGAGCGAGCTTGCCCGGTTGCGCTACCGGACGGCCGGGGAATTCTCCGCGCCGGTGACCATTCGCACCCCGTGCGGCGGCGGCATCCGGGGTGGGCAGACCCATTCGCAGAGTCCGGAGGGTATCTTCACGCACGTGTGCGGGATCAAAGTCGTGATGCCCTCGACTCCCTATGATGCCAAGGGGCTGTTGATAAGCTCGATCGAGGGCGAGGACCCGGTCGTTTTCTTCGAGCCGAAGCGCATCTACAACGGCCCGTTCGACGGTGATCCCCACAAGCCCGCCGTGCCCTGGAGCGCGCATCCGGGCGGAGCGGTGCCCGACGGCTATTACACGGTGCC
>CAZDTG010000492.1:0-2330 GCA_964508005.1 uncultured Steroidobacteraceae bacterium | reverse complement strand
ACGACGTCCGGATGTAACGCGACGAGCCGCTCTATGTCGATCGCCGTCACGTCTCCGATGCGTGGGACTCGTTTTGCCGCTGCGGGCTCGTCGGAATGGTCCACGGTTGCAATGAGACTGCCGCCAGCGCCCGCAGCAAATAGCATTTCTGTTGCACCGGGCGCGAGGCTAACGATACGACGGGGTGGGGCGGGGAGCGGGACACGTTGACCCGTGTCGTCATAAACGGCAGAGGCACGGGTGGCCAGCTCATGGCCCTGACGGTTCGGGTAGGCGGCAGCGAGTAACAGTCCGCGCCGAGACACGGCGACCGCGGGACTCTTCGCGCCAGAGGCATCCGTCAAAGCCGGAATGGCTGCCGGCGCACGCATGGCAGCCATTGCCGTCATCATCGTCAAGGCCAGGAGGGTTCCCCGCAACGTCGAACCAACACCCCGGCGCAACAGCCTCCACCGCGCCAATCTCTTCACGCTCCCCCGTCCTGCGGGAGACCTAGTTTCTCAGCAGCCCAGCGCACAACAGCGGCCACCCGTGGCGAGGCGAGCGACAGTGCGGCGTCAAAATCAACCCAGCGCGCCTCATTGTGCTCAGGCCGCCCGAGCTCCGGGCTCACGGGCAAGGTAATGTGCTCCGTCTGAGTCTCACCGAGGTAGTAACGCGCGATCTTGTTGTTGCTGTAGGGCGGGGTCTCGCAGTATTCCTCGCCCCACGTGAACCGCAGATCATCGATCAGTGATTCCTCCTTGACCTCGCGCCGTGCGGCAGCCAGGGGCTCCTCGCCAGGCTCAACCACCCCCTTGGGAAAGTCCCAGTTGCGATACGCCCGCAACAGCAGAAACCGCCAGCCCGCGGGGGTGCGCCGTACGACGGCCACGCCGGCGGAAATGCGCGGAGCGCGAGCGGTTCGCACAGGCATTCTTCACCCCACGAGTTTCCGCCCGCTCGCACCTTGGCCTGGGCGAGCGGGCGCACGAGCCTGCATACAGGCGGCTGCGATCCGATCAGGCGGCTTGGGCAGCTCCCGCGCCGCTCTCCAGCTTAGCGCTTTCCAGCACTCGCGCAACCGCATGCACCGTAGCGGCAATGCGAACCGCGCTCTGCACCGCTTCGCGCGTAACGTCGTGCTTGCGCAATTGACGCTCGTGCGAAGCGACGCACGTGCCGCAGCCATTGATAGCAGAAACCGCAAGAGACAGCAGCTCGAAATCGAGCTTCTCGATGCCTGGGTTGCCGATGACGTTCATCCGCAGCCGGGCTGGCAATTGCGCGTACTCCGGATCCTCCACCAGGTGCAGGAAGCGGTAGTAAACGTTGTTCATGCCCATGATCGCGGCCGCTGCGCGCGCACCGTTCACATAGGCAGGCTCGAGACGAGCGGTTGCCAGCATCTCGATGTCACGAGTGAGCTCCAGGTTGCGCGACGCGATCGCCGAAGCGAGCGCTACCGCCCAGATCTGCTTTTCCGATAGCCCCGGAGCGCCGGCCGTCGTCAGAACCGAGCCGAGATTCAGTTTCAGATCGCGCGCGTAATCGGGTATCGCATCGCGAATGGTGTCCAACGTGATCATTCTTTCCTCCGCATGGAGCCCACAGGGGCTCCTGATCGGGCGGCCGCTCGTCACGGCCGCCCGGCTCTGTTCAAACTCCTGAACGCAATGACGCTCAGGCGGCCTTCAGAGTGTCCTCGCCCTTCTTCCAGTTGCAGGGGCAAAGCTCGTCCGTCTGCAGCGCGTCCAACACCCGGAGCACTTCCTCCGGGTTGCGGCCGACGTTGAGGTCCGTGACGTAGACGAAACGGATGACGCCCTGTGGATCGACGATGAATGTCGCACGCTGCGCGACGCCGGCCTCCGGATCGAGAATACCGAGGCGGGTCGTCAGCTCGCGCTTGAGATCGGAGAGCATCGGGAAGGGCAGGTTCTTCAGCTCGTCCTTGGTGCTACGCCAGGCGAGATGCACGAACTCGCTGTCGATGCTGACGCCGAGCAGCTGCGCGTCGCGCGCCTTGAACTCCTTGTCGAGCTTGCCGAACGCGGCGATCTCCGTGGGGCACACGAAAGTGAAGTCCTTGGGCCAGAAGAACACGACTTTCCACTTGCCGGGGAAGCTGTCCTGGGTGAACGGCTGAAACGCCTTGTCCGCGTCGTTTGAGACGACGCCGGTGAGGGAGAAATCCGGAAAACGCTGACCAATGCCTGACATGCCAAAAGCTCCTTCGCGAGGGGGGTGTTGTCTTCAATCCCGTGTGGGTGCGAACGGAATGATGCGGGTGACCCCGCTATTATTCCAATCGATGGACTTTATAATCCCGATAGACGCCATATATCGAC
>CAZDTG010000491.1:0-2337 GCA_964508005.1 uncultured Steroidobacteraceae bacterium | reverse complement strand
ATGAGCGTCATCGCGACGCTCCCATAGATGGCATTCAGCAGGCCGCCAGTGCCGCCCGGCGGCGGGGTGTTCTCGGTGAACAGCGCGGTCGACATGCCCGCGAGGCCGTTCTTGATCAGGGTCCAGAGAATGGCACCGAGAAAGAACAGCCCGATGGAGGTTGCCAGCCCGGACAGCGCCAGAGCCAGCACATTCGTGAACTTGCGGACGGTGCGCCGCCGTTGCGCGATGCCGCTCATCAGGGAACCGCTCATACGGAAGAGAGCGCACGCCGGTCGAGCCGCAACAACATGAAGCGCGCGGCGGCGATGACCGAGAACGTGATGAGGAACAACAGTGCGCCGAGCGCCACGAGGGAGGAGGTATACAGGTCGCCGACCGCTTCCGTGAACTCGTTCGCGATGGAAGCCGAGATGGTCGTGCCGGGTGCGAGCAGTGAAGTGCTGACACGGTGCGCGTTACCGATGACGAATGTCACGGCCATCGTCTCGCCGAGCGCGCGTCCGAGGCCGAGCATGATGCCGCCGACCATGCCGGTACGAGCATAGGGCACGACGACTTTCCAGATGACCTCCCAGGTCGTGGCGCCGAGGCCGTAGGCGGACTCCTTCAACACGTCCGGAACCGTCTCGAACACGTCGCGCATGACCGCTGAAATGAACGGAATGACCATGATCGCGAGTACGAGGCCTGCGGTGAGCACGCCGATGCCGAACGGCGGACCCTGGAAGAGCTTGCCGATGAACGGCAGCGGACCCAGCCACTCGATCAGCCAGGGTTGGACGTGCCGCTGCAGGATCGGCGCGAGCACGAACAGGCCCCAGATGCCGAAAATGATGCTTGGCACAGCAGCCAACAGCTCGATGGCGACGCCGACGGGCCGCTTCAACCACGAAGGTGCGAGCTCCGTCAGAAAGATCGCGATGCCGAGGCTTATGGGGATCGCGAGCAGCATCGCGAGCAACGAGGTAACGAGGGTACCATAGACCGGCGCCAGCGCGCCGTACTGGTCGGTGACGGGATTCCAGATTTCCCGCGTGAGAAAGCCGAGCTTGAAGTGCGAGAAGGCGGGCCATGAGCCCTTCAGGAGCGAGATCGCAACGCCGCCGAGCAGCGCCAGGACCAGAAGCGCCGCGGCCAATGTGGCACCGCGGAAAATCCGCTCGCGCAGACGCTGCCCCGCGGCGTGCCGCGGCCCGATCGCAGCCACGGTGTTCATAGCCGGTGGCAACCTCTCAAACTCGCTCCGTCCTGCAACTCAATGGGTCCGTAACTAAATCGGCGGCCGTCCTGTTCCGGACGGCCGCCGTAGCGCATCACTATACCGTTGGCGAACGCGCCGGACTCAAGCACGCGCCGGCCGCCGATTCACCGCACGCCGGATCGCCGGCAGCGGGACGGTCGCTCCTGCCCAACGTGTCCCGCGAGCGGGCTCGATTCGGCTTACATCCGCTTGCGCGCAGCGGGGACGTCGGCCAGCGCCGGAACGCTCTTGATCTCGGTTTTCCACGTGGTACGGACCTGCTTGATCAGCGAGTCCGGCAGCGGCACGTAATCCAGCTCCGCAGCCATCTGGGCGCCATTTCTGTACGCCCAATTGAAGAACTTCAGCGCCTCGGCGGTCGCCGCCGCATCCTGCGGTACGCTGTAGAGGAGAATGAAGCTCGCTCCGGTGATGGGCCAGCTCTTCGCACCCGCCTGATCCGTCAGAATCAGGTAGTACGCCGGGGCATGTGCCCAATCCGCGGTGGCCGCGGCAGCCTGAAAGCTCTCGGCGCTGGGCGCGACGGTCTTGCCGGCCTTGTTGACGAGCTGCGCATAAGACATCTTGTTCTGCTTCGCGTACGCGTACTCGACATACCCGATCGCACCGTCCGTCTGGGTCGTCATGTTCGCGACGCCTTCGTTACCCTTCGCGCCGATGCCGGTGGGCCACTGCACCGAGGTTGCAGCGCCGATGGTGTCCTTGAACTTGGGGCTGGACTTGGAGAGGTAATCGGAGAACAGGAAGTTGGTCCCCGAGCCGTCCGAGCGATACACCGGCGCGATCGCCGTATCCGGCAGCGCCAGTTTCGGGTTCAGCTTCTTGATGCGCGGGTCGCTCCATTTGGTGATCTCCCCGAGATAGATCGAGGCGATCGTGGTGCCATCGAGCACCAGCTGTCCGGGCTGCACCCCCTTGATGTTCACGGCGGGCACTACGCCGCCGATAATCATCGGGAACTGCACGAGGCCGGACTCTTTCACTTCTTCCGGCTTCAAGGGCATGTCGGAGGCACCGAAGGTGACCGTCTTCGCCTTGATCTGCTTGATGCCGCCGCCCGAGCCGATCGACTG
>CAZDTG010000490.1:0-2342 GCA_964508005.1 uncultured Steroidobacteraceae bacterium | reverse complement strand
AGCGCATCGAGCATCGGCATTTCGTCATCGACCAGCAGAACGCGTTTCATGTTGCCTCGGCGGATGTCCGACCCGGATGAGATCCCGGCCGGCGCAGTAAAGGTCGTCTTGTCCATAACCGGCGCAATGAAACGGAAAACCCTGTGGTGTTGCTGAGACGGCGCTCTCACATTGAGCAACGGTCGTCCGCAGCAGCGCACCCCCGCGGCGAAACTGCACAGCGCATCGCAGCAAATCCGTGAAGTGCTCAGTTCCGACGGGTGATCGGCGAAGTCGCGTGCGTAGAGGATGGGGGATGGGTCCGCAATGCTTGCAGACCCGTCGTTCGGGAGAGCAGATTGACGTAACTGGCCGGGGGAGGGCGCGACCCTCACCGTCAGTAAGAACTCCCGCGTGACGCCTCAGGCGCTCTTGGCCACGATCCGTCCGGCGAGCACGCGTCCCATGCGCTCGATCGCCTTCTCGAGATTCTGCATGCTCGTGGCAAACGAGATGCGAATGTGTCCCGGCGCTCCGAAGCCGCTGCCCGGCACCACCGCCACGCCGCCCTCATTCAACAGCAGCTCGGCCAACTCACCGTCCTCGCGGCAGCCTAGCGAGGTCATCGCCTTCGATACATCCGCGAACGCGTAGAACGTGCCCGCGCCCGGCAGGCAGCTCACGCCCGGCAACGAGTTGAGTCCCTGGACTACGAAGTCATGTCGCGCCTTGAACGCTTCATTCATCCTGGCGACGCAGGACTGGTCGCCCGAGAGCGCGACGGCGGCAGCTTTCTGCGAGATGCTCGACGCATTCGAGGTCGACTGGCCCTGGATCGTGCTCATGGCGGTGACGATCTCCTTCGGGCCGCCGCAGTAGCCGATGCGCCAGCCGGTCATCGCATACGCTTTTGACACGCCGTTGATCGTGATCGTGCGGTGATAGAGCTCCGGAACCGCGGTGAGCAGGCTGCAGAACGGCTCCGGCGCCCAATAAATCTTCTCGTACATGTCGTCCGTGCCGATGATGATGCGCGGATGCTCGAGCAACACTTCGCCGAGCGCGCGGAGCTCCGCGCGCGTGTACGCCGCGCCGGTGGGATTGCAGGGACTGTTGAGGAGCACGAGCCGCGTCTTCGGCGTGATGGCGGCCGCAAGCTGGCGCGGTGTGATCTTGTACCCCTGGGCCGGGCCGGCGAAGGGCATCACCGGGTGACCATCCGCAAGCATCACCATATCCGGGTAAGACACCCAGTACGGCGCGGGAATGATAGCCTCGTCGCCCGGGTCGAGCACGGCCATGCAGAGATTGTAAATCGTCTGCTTGGCCCCAGATGAGACCAGCACCTGCGAGCGCTCGTACTTGATCCCGTTATCGACCTCGAACTTCGCGATGATCGCGTCTTTGAGCTCGTTGATGCCGTCGACGTTCGTGTAGCGCGTGAACCCGCTCTTGATCGCGTCAATGCCAGCCTGCGCAATGTGCGCGGGGGTGTCGAAATCGGGCTCGCCGGCTCCGAGACCGATCACGTCCTTCCCCTCGGCCTTGAGGCGGGCAGCGCGGGCGGTGACGGCTAGCGTAGGCGAGGGCTTGACGCGCTGGACGCGTCGTGAAAGAGATAGGTTCACGGGATTACCTGTGGTGCACCGGAAGTCGAGCGGCCCAGCTATATTACGGGATCGGAGCACTTCCCACCAACCTCGTGGCGCCAGCGCCACGCTTGCGTTTCGCATCCGGGCGCTTGCACAGAGCCTCCCTTGCGTTCGCCTTTCTCGATTTCGCTGCTGCCTGAGACCCAAGCATGGAAAAGATTCCGTTCAAACTCGAAGCCGCCTATGAGCCCGCCGGCGATCAGCCCCAGGCGATCGAGAAGCTCGTCAGCGGCCTGAATGATGGACTCGCGCACCAGACGCTGCTCGGAGTCACGGGATCCGGAAAGACATTTTCCGCGGCGTCCGTCATCCAGCAAGTGCAGCGCCCCACGATGGTCCTCGCCCACAACAAAACACTCGCCGCGCAGCTCTACGGCGAATTTCGCGAGTTCTTCCCGCATAACTCGGTGGAGTACTTCGTCTCGTATTACGACTACTACCAGCCGGAGGCCTACGTTCCGTCCTCCGACACGTATATCGAGAAGGACTCCTCCGTGAACGAGCACATCGAGCAGATGCGCCTCTCGGCGACGAAGGCGCTGCTCGAGCGCCCCGACTCGATCATCGTCGCCACCGTCTCCTCGATCTACGGCCTCGGCGATCCGCAGGCATACCTCTCTATGATCCTGCACATCGTGCGCGGCGACCGCATGGATCAGAGAAAGCTCCTGCGCCGCCTGGCCGAAATGCAATACACGCGCAACGAGCTGG
>CAZDTG010000489.1:0-2352 GCA_964508005.1 uncultured Steroidobacteraceae bacterium | reverse complement strand
GCCTCCTGATGAAGCCGCTCGAGCTCATGCTGGCCCTCGGGACGGGCGGCCGAATGCCGGCCGAGCGGGCGAGGGATGAGCCATCGCCGCCTCTCCGCAGCCAACAGTTGGCCTGCGAGGCGGTCCCAGCGGTCGGCGTAAGCCTTCTGGTCCACGAGGCGCGTGACGGCGAGGATCACGTGATCCGGCGAGACGTAGGGATGACGTAGCAGAGCCGCCTCGTGCTGCGACTCCTCCAGCAGGTGGTCCACAGAAATGCCGAGTGGAATCCGCTCGGCGAGATCTGGGCGGCCGAGTCGGGCCAGAAGCTCTTGAGCCGTGCCCGCGCCAGCCCGCGCGCGGTGCAATCGCTGCGTCAGTCCTCCGACCACAGATGCCCCATTTCTAGCGGCCCATATCATGGCTAGGTGGGCCATCCCGTCGATGTCTTGCTCGACCAAGCCGGCGACCTCGGCGGGGAGGATCTCGTCAACCTGACGGCGGCAATCGTCAACGTCGCGCGGCAGCAGGGAACCGTGCTTGGTGAAGTGCCGGAGGCTGAGCTCGCCAACCCCTGGACGCTGGCCGTCTGCCACCGCATCGCCCTCTCGCTCAAGCACGCGTTCACCAGCCGAGACGAGACCGGGGAGACCTGGCGCCGCTTCGTCAGCGCGTGGGAGCGCGCGCACCTGGATCGGACCGGTTACTTCGAAGATCACCCGCGCGCCTTCGAATAGCTCGCGTCACCCGGCCTGCGCGGCGCTCTCCACTCGGTCCAGGCTCGGATCGGGCTGCTCACCGAGGTATTCGACCCACGCTCGCTTCAGGCACGGATAGTGCGTGGACGCCTCGACGAGGTCCATGAAGTTGGTGATGTTGGTGTCAAAGCGTTGCTGCAGCTCGGGGTTCTCGAGATATCCGTTCTGGCCAAAGGCGCGGTGGGCCTGAGCGAGTGAGAACATGTCCGGGTAGACCCGAGCACCCAGGTGCTCGAGGGGCATGCGTAGGGCCCATAGTCCTCGGTTGCCGCCGGCCATGGAGGGCGAGGCCGACATCAGCAGCGAGTGTCGCTCGTTGAACGGTTGCGGGGTGAACCGCGAGACCCAGTCGATCGAGTTCTTCAGCATCCCCGGCATGGATGCGTTGTATTCCGGTGACGAGATGACGAACGCGTCACAGTTTTCCAGCCGCCGCCTGAACTCCTCCGCGCCCTGGGGAAAGCCACGTTCAAGCTGGAGATCCAGGTTGTAAGACGGGCAGTCGAAATCTGCCATCGAGGCGACGTCAACCTGTCCTCCCTTGGCCGTGATCGTCTGGGCGGCGAGGCCGGCCAGCTCCGCGTTAAGCGATCCTGTACGAAGCGAAGCGGGGAACACCAAATAGCGCACGGGTTCGGGGTGGTGAGCCTGGTTCATCACAACCTCCTTCCTGCAGCTTATTAGCCGATCTTCTCCACGGTCCCGTCGGGCCCCAGACGGCACTGATCCCGATTGTCACCTCAAACACCGCCTACTACTCGTTCACTAGTAGCCTCAGCTGTTCGGAGTAGCTACGAGATCCCTATGATCTGACGGTGGCGAGTTCTACCGGCGGGCGCGCGCGCATCGGACACGAGGCATGTCTGCGCGGAGACGCGGCATTGAGCCGAGCCTTCGACCTCCTCGGCAAACGCTGGACAGGTGTGCTTCTGGGCACCTTGAGCGACGGGCCGATGGGCTTCCGCGCGCTCGCCCGCGCAACGGAAGGAATCAGCGACTCGATGCTCTCCGACCGCATGGCCGAACTGTGCGGAGCCGGGCTCGTCACCCGCACGGTGGCCGAGGGGCCGCCGCTCTCAGTCACCTACGAGCTGACCGACCACGGTCGCGCGGTCTTGCCGGCGCTGCAGCAGCTCAGTCAGTGGGCCGAGGAGCACCTCCCGACGACGTAGCAGCGTAATCCGCAGGAGCTTCTATTATCGAAGCTGCTACTGTATTCCGCGTCGATGCGTGAATCGGAGTAAATCCTGGACGGGGAGGCGACGATGTCGTTCGGAATCCTCTTGCTGAGAGTCGTCCTTGGGCTTCTGATGGCAGCGCACGGGGCGCAGAAGCTGTTCGGCTGGTTCGGCGGCAGCGGGCCTGCCGGTACCGCCGCGGGGTTCGCGCGACTTCGCTTCCGGGCGCCGCTTCTGATGGCGCTCGCGGCCGCCATCGCCGAGTTCGCGGGCGGTCTGCTCCTCGCGATCGGGCTGGCTACTCCGCTGGCCACTCTCGCGTTCGTCGTGGTGATGCTGAACGCGATCGCGACGACGCACTGGCAGAACGGCTTCTGGAACTCCAAGCGCGGATACGAGTTCAACCTGCTCATCCTTACGGCCGCGGTGGCGATCGC
>CAZDTG010000488.1:0-2358 GCA_964508005.1 uncultured Steroidobacteraceae bacterium | reverse complement strand
GTCATCCTCACGCAGGTGCGCACGCACGCGGTGATCGAGCACGAGCGGCAGATCGCGATCTGGTACCGGGCCTGTCCGCAGGTCATCGGCAAGACGCCGCAGATCTTCATCGCCTGGCCGGCAAAGCTCGTCTATGAGCTCGAGCTCGGGGACGTGCAGGTGAAGAAGACGGGCTCGGTCATCGAGGTGAGCACGTCAGCCATTCACTCCAACGAGCCGTCGGTGCCAACGGACTTCGTGGACTATCTCTCGACGACGTCGATCTTCACGTTCGCCAACGAGCAGGAGCTGGTCAATCACGAGATCGGCAAGGCATCGCCGATCGCCCGCTACCTCACGACCTACTTCATGGCCCGCGACGCCTCAGTGGCGGACGATTTTGGGGAGGAATTGCGCTCGCTGGTCGAGCATCTCGCCGGGGCGCTCGGTGTGCCCTTTACGCGCGTCGACGTCGTAATCCCCAAGGTCGTCGTGCCCATGGGCACCTGGCCCAAGCTGCCGAAGCTCGAATTGTGTGAGGGCTCGTACGCCGCGGTCAACGGGTTGCCCTTCGCGAAGACGGACGGCAACTACACGATACCGATCGGCTTCCGTCCACCGTCGTCACCACACTCCGCCGGACAAAAGGCTGCGCAGGCCGGCGCAACACCCGGCGATGCCCCGAAGGGAACGGCAACCATCGTTCCGCCCGCCACCGGCGCTCGCGGCGGCAGCTGAGCTGCCAGCCCGTCCGGGTCTCAGCTGCTGATCGTCGTCTCCTCCGCGATCATCTCTTCGAGGCGCTCGAGGTCGGGGACGAGCGGCGTCTCGTTGATCATGCGGACCTGGCAGATCACCGGCGCACGGTCGGGAAATACACGCGAGTTGTCGGGCCGGACGACGTCGTTGCTCACGCGCACGAGTTGCGGGAAACCCTGCGAGACCAGCGCGAAATTGCCGCCTTCGACCCGCGTGCCGAGGGCATGCAGGATGACGATACGGGTGCGCCCGGAGGCGGGCGGGATCATCTGCCCGCAGGCGCCTTCGAAGGACACCAGCGGCACGGCTTTGCCATTCCAGGGAACCGTGCCGATGTACCACGGCGGAGCGCCGGTCATCTCCGACGGGGTCTGGAAGCCCACGACTTCGGCAACGCAGGAGCGCGGGATGATGAGCCGCCCGTCGACGAGGGGGACCAGCAGGCTGTAGATTTCCGTGACGCGTTCAGCCATTGCGGCCCTCTCAACCTAACTCGGCGGCGTACAGGTGGCTGCCCATGGCCACGCGGCGGCGCTCGACGAGCGGTGCGATCGCCTCCAGCAGCTGCGCTTCCTGGTACGGTTTGCCGAGGTAGTCGTCCACTCCGAGCTCGATCGCCCGGGCGCGGTGTTTCTCGCCCACGCGCGAGGTGATCATGATGATGGGCACGTCCTTCAGCCGTGGGTCATTGCGCACGTGCGCGGCCACTTCGTAACCATCCATGCGCGGCATCTCGATGTCGAGCAGGATGATGTCGGGAATGTTCTCCTGCAGTAGCGCCACGGCGTCCATGCCGTCGCGCGCGGTGAGTACACGCATGCCGTTGCGCTCGAGGAGGCGCTGTGTGACGCGGCGGACCGTGATGGAGTCGTCGACCACCATTGCGAACACGCGCTTATCGGCCTTCTCCTTCGGGACGATCGCGACCTGCGGGCGGGCGCGCCACTCGGCGCGCACGAGCGCCCCGATGTCGAGAATGATGACGATGCGGCCGTCGCCCAGGATCGTCGCGCCGGAGATGCCGCGGATGCTGGAAATCTGCGGGCCAACCGACTTCACGACAATCTCGCGGCTGCCCACGAGCTCGTCGGCGACGAGGCCGGTCGAGTGCTCGCCGGCGCGCACCAGCACGACCGGGATGGTCACGTCCTGTTCCGGGAGCGGTGAAGGCTCGAGTCCCACGAAGGTGGCGAGGTGTTGGAAGCGATACTTCTGCCCGCCGTAGTCGAATGCGGCTGCCTCGCGGCCGAGGTGGGCCAGGACTTCGGCCTTCGACAGGCGCAGCACGCCTTCCACCGTCGGCAGCGGCAGAGCATAGAACTCTTCGCCGGTGCGTACGACCAGGGCGTGGCTGATCGCAAGCGTGAAGGGCAGGCGGATGGTGAACACCGTGCCCTCACCCGCTTTCGTCTCCATGTGCAGGGCGCCGCCGAGCCGCTTGATCTCGGTCGCCACCACGTCCATGCCGACGCCTCGGCCGGCCTGTTGGGTGATCGCACCTGCCGTGGAGAAGCCGGGCTCGAGGATGAGCTGCATCGCATCCTCATCGCTCAGGACCTGGCCGGGAGCGATGAGTCCGAGGGCGAGCCCCTTGGCGCGGATTGCCTTGAGATTCATGCC
>CAZDTG010000487.1:0-2358 GCA_964508005.1 uncultured Steroidobacteraceae bacterium | reverse complement strand
TTCTGGCAATTGAATCCTCGTGCGACGAGAGCGCCGCGGCCATTCTGGACGCCGGCCGGGGCCTGCTCGCGCACGAGATCTTCAGCCAGATCGAGCTCCACCGGGTCTTCGGGGGGGTGGTGCCGGAGCTGGCGTCCCGCGACCACGTCCGGCGGCTGCTCCCCCTCGTCCGCAGCGTGCTGACAAAGGCGGATACACGACCCCAGGACCTCCACGGGGTCGCTTACACGGCGGGTCCCGGCCTGATCGGAGCCCTGCTGACGGGAGCGTCCCTGGCCCGAAGTCTTGCCTATGCGTGGAAGGTCCCGGCGCTGGGGGTCCATCACCTGGAGGGGCATCTTCTGGCACCGCTGCTGGAGCCGGAGCCGCCGCCCTTCCCGCACGTGGCACTGCTCGTTTCCGGTGGGCACACGATGCTCATCGAGGTGCGCGCGATCGGCAGCTACCGGCTGCTGGGCGAGACTCGCGACGATGCCGCGGGAGAGGCCTTCGATAAGACGGCGAAGCTGCTGGGCTTACCCTATCCCGGCGGGCCGGAGCTGGCGCGGCTGGCCGCGCATGGGAAGCCGGGTGCCTTTATCTTTCCGCGCCCCATGCTCGACCGCCCGGGTCTCGAGTTCAGCTTCTCTGGGCTCAAAACCGCCGTGGTGCATGCTCTTCGCGGCCGCGAGATGACGGATGCGCTGCGAGCTGACGTGGCGGCAGCTGTACAGCTTTCGATCGTGGAGACGCTGACCGCAAAGGCTTTGCGCGCGCTCGAGGAGACCGGACTCGACACTCTCGTCGTGTCGGGCGGCGTGAGTGCGAATCGCAGCCTGCGGGAGAGGCTTGCGGAGGCCGCCCGCCGTCAGGGTGCCCGCGTGTACTATCCTCGCATCGAGTTCTGCACCGACAACGCGGCCATGATCGCAGTTGCCGGCCTTGCGCGGCTCGAGGCGGGCCAGCACGACGGTCTTGCCATCGAGGCGCGGGCGCGCTGGCCCCTGGAATCCCTGCAAACGGCCGCACGTTAGACTAGCCAGCCGTGCCCAACGCGGGCGCGCCAACCCCAGGAGCTCACTTGACCGACCCGTTGTATTCCGGCGATCGCATCTTTCTGCGCGGCCTGACGGCTGAATGCATCATCGGCTTCATCGACTGGGAGCGCCGGGTCAGGCAGACCGTGGTCATCGATCTCGAGCTGCCGGTCGACTGCCGGCAGGCCGCCGTGACCGATGAGGTCGCGGACACCGTCGATTACAAGAAAGTGGCCAAGCGCGTGCTGGCCTTCATCGAGGCCTCGGAATTCAAGCTCGTCGAGACCCTGGCGCACCGCCTCGCGATGCTGCTCCTCGAGGAGTTCGGTCTGGAGTGGGTGCGGCTGCAGGTCAACAAGCCGGGCGCCATCCGCAACTCGCGGGATGTGGGTGTCATGATCGAGCGCCGCCGTTCCGATCTTCCTTCCGCTGCCGCCAGCAGGGCCTGAGCTTTCGTGCCAACCGTCTACGTCGCAGTCGGCAGTAACGTCGAGCCCGAGCGTAACGTCGCGCTCGCGACGCGTGAGTTGCGGCGGGAATTTCCCAACGTGCGATTCTCGCCGTGGTATCGGAACCGCGCGGTCGGCTTCGAGGGCGCGGATTTCATCAACCTCGTCGCCGGCTTTACGACGCCGCTGCCGATAGACGCTGTGCTCTCCCGGCTGCACGCCATCGAGACGTTGTGTGGGCGCCCGCGGGGTGCTCCACGTTGGGCGCCGCGCTCGATGGATCTCGATGTGCTGCTGTATGACGAACTGATTTGCGACGAGCCCCACCTGAAGCTGCCGCGGCCGGACTTGTTGAAGCGGGCGTTCATGCTGGGTCCGCTCGCGTCCCTGGCGCCGGAGCTCGTACATCCAACCGAGAAGGTGACGATCGGTGAGCTGTGGCGGCGTTTCGATCGCGCCGCTCATCCGCTCGTGGAAGTCGAGCCGGCGGGGGATGCGGAGAAGTGAGGCCGGTGCTCATGACGCCGCTCGCATTTGCCTTCCCTGCCTCGCAATGGCGGGAATGCCGGGCTCGGCCGGCAAATGCTCACGGTGCCTCGTTCCCGCAGACGGACGTCGGCAACTCGACGCGGGACTGCCGTCCCTTACAACCGAGAGTCTCAGACCCTGCCTCGCGAAACGAGGCATTGCAACACTCGGCGATTTTCTCGACACCCCTGCGACCTCTCGGCGGCGTACTCGCCAAATAATCCGATCCGTCATGAGCGTCATCTCAACTTTACCGCGGCTCGCGCGCATCCGCAACGCTCGCAGCGGCGTCGTCACCTCCTGTTCCTCAGTTGCCGCCGGACAGATGCCGCCGGCTCACAGGCGTTCGGCTTGGGCCGGGCTGA
>CAZDTG010000486.1:0-2364 GCA_964508005.1 uncultured Steroidobacteraceae bacterium | reverse complement strand
GAGGCGCTGGACGCGCTCATCGAGCAGGCGGGCAGCCTGGGGCTGTTTGTCCTGTTGGAGGCTTTCGACGCGAGCGACATCGAGTTGATGCACGGCATTGTCGACCACCACGCCGCGCGGGGTGTTGAGTTACTCGCCGGGGTCAATTGCCGCGACCTGGCGACGCTGCAGATCGTCCCGCGGCGGCTCGTCGAGCTGGCGCATCTGCTGCCGGCCCGAGTGCCGCGGGTGGCGGAGAGCGGCGTCCTGTCGGCCGACGATGCGCGGCGCGTGGCCGCGGCGGGATATGAGCTTGCGCTGGTGGGCAGTGCGCTGATGCAAGGCGGAAACCCCGGTGCGTTGGCGGCGGCGATGTTACAGGCAGGGCGTGCCGCGCGCTCGTCCGGGTCCGAGCGCACCGGGAAAGGGACCGGTTAGCCCCATGTGGATCAAGATCTGCGGCATAACCACTCCTGAGGCCGTCGCCGCGGCGCTCGAGGCGGGCGTCGACGCGATCGGTTTCGTGTTCGCGGAGTCGGTGCGCCGTGTGCGCCTGGAAGTGGCGACGCGACTTGCTGCACCGGCGCGAGGGCGCGTTCGCTGCGTCGCGGTCACCCGCCATCCGCGGCAGCAGGAGATCGACGAGATTCTGCGAGGGTTCAGCCCCGACGTCCTGCAAACTGATACGATCGATCTGCCGCTGTTGCAACTGCCGGCGCAACTCGAGCTGCTGCCGGTACTGCGCGGCATTCATGACGAAAGCACCGGCCTGCCGCGACGGCTGCTGTTTGAAGGAGTCACGAGCGGAGCGGGCGTGCCCTGCGATTGGACGGCGGCGCGTCTCGTCGCACGCCGCACGCAGCTCGTGCTCGCCGGTGGCCTGAATCCCGGCAACGTTGCGTCCGCCATCGAGGATGTGGCGCCATTCGGAGTGGATGTCTCAACCGGCGTCGAAGCGCGGCCGGGCGTGAAGAGTCCGCTCGAGATCGCGAAGTTCGTGACGGCGGCACGTGGCGCAAAGCCGGCGCCATCCGGCCGCCCAAAGTTGGATGCAGCGGCCGCGCAGTCCGGCGATGTCGCTGAACAATCGCGCCGCGGCGTTCGCGAGCAACCTGCGCATGAGGATCCTGTATGACAGTCTCCGAAATGGGCCTCGACGGCCCGCGCCTGCTGGCCGATGCCATCGCCGGCAAATTTCCCGACTCGCACGGCCGCTTCGGCCCCTTCGGGGGTCGGTATGTGCCGGAAACGCTCATCCCTGCGTTCGAGCGCCTCGAGCAGGGGGTTCGGGAGCATCTGCATTCCGACGCTTTTCAGGCCGCACTGCGCCGCGAGTTGAAGACATGGGTGGGCCGCCCGACGCCACTCACCTTCGCGGCGCGGTTGTCCGCCCTCTGGGGTGCCAACATCTGGCTGAAGCGGGAAGATCTCGCGCACACGGGCGCGCACAAGATCAACAATGCCATCGGCCAAGGGCTTCTCGCAAAGAAGATCGGCGCGAAACGCATCGTCGCGGAGACGGGTGCCGGACAACACGGCGTCGCGACCGCGGCCGCCTGTGCACGCCTGGGGCTACCGTGCACGGTGTACATGGGCGCTGTCGACATGGAGCGCCAGGCGCCCAACGTGGGACGCATGCGCCTGCTCGGTGCGCAGGTCGTTCCAGTGACCACCGGGGATCGCACGCTGCGTGCGGCGATCGACGAAGCTTTTCGCGCGTGGGTGTCCGATCCGCTGGATACGTACTACCTGATAGGCTCGGCCGTCGGTCCGCATCCCTTTCCGTACCTGGTGCGTGAGCTGCAGGCGGTGATCGGCCGTGAGGCGCGTGCGCAGATGCTCGAGGAAACGCGCTCTCTTCCCGATGCAGTGATTGCGTGTGTTGGTGGAGGCTCCAACTCCATCGGTGCATTCCATGCGTTCGTGCCGGATGCGAGCGTGGAGATCATCGGCATCGAGGCGGGCGGACGTGGACCGGGCCTTGGCGACAATGCGGCGACGTTGTCTTTCGGCAGTCCTGGCGTCCTGCACGGCAGTTTCTCGATGCTGCTGCAGGATGAGGATGGCCAGATTCAGGAGACCCATTCCGTTTCCGCCGGCCTGGATTACCCCGGGGTGGGGCCGGAGCACTCGCTGCTGCTGGCCTCCGGGCGCGTGCGCTATCTGACTTCGACCGACTCGGAGGCGCTCGAGGCTCTCAAGGCGTGTTGCGAGTACGAGGGCATTCTGCCCGCGATCGAGAGCGCGCATGCGCTCTTCGGGGCCCGTCGCTGGGCCGCTGCGAATAAAGGGCGCAACGTCGTGGTGTGTCTCTCGGGTCGCGGCGACAAGGACATGCCGACGCTGCAAACGACCTTGCTCGCCGGCGAGGGCGGCAAATGAGCG
>CAZDTG010000485.1:0-2369 GCA_964508005.1 uncultured Steroidobacteraceae bacterium | reverse complement strand
GCCCTGGTACAGACGGCACTGAACGAGAACCCGTACTCGGGTCAGATTTTCGTTTTCCGGGGACGTCGGGGCGACAAAATCAAGATTCTCTGGGACAGCCAGGACGGCCTATGTCTGTTTTACAAGCGTCTGCGGTCGGGCAAATTTGTCTGGCCTCGGGCCGAAAGTGGCGCCGTGTGTTTGAGCGCAGCGCAGTTGTCGATGCTCCTTGAGGGGATCGATTGGCGGGCGCCGAAGCGCACGGCGCTGGCTCCTCAGGATCCTGACCGAACTCATCCGACCCGGACGGTGTAGAGGGCACGTCGAAGTCGTAGTCCGTCAGTCAGTCCGACAACAACACAACAACAATAAACACGCACAAACCCTGTGCGCACCTCGAGTGCCGCGCGTATAATGCGCGCGTGCTCGAGGTCAACGCATTACCGAACGACATCGAAGGGCTCAAGCGCCTCGTCATCGAGCATCACGCGACGGTACAAGCGAAGGATATCGAGCTGCGTGAGCAGCGCGCGGTGATCGAGCACCTGAGATTCCAGCTCGCCAAACTACGCCGGGCGAGATTTGGGCAATCTTCCGAACAGCTCGAGGGCGGCGGGCAACTGCCGATGACCTTCGAGGAGCTCCGGGCGGCCGTGGCTGAGGCCGAGCGCCAGGCTCAGGCAGTCTCTGGGATCGAGGCAGCTAATCCCCCCAAGGGCAAGCCGGTACGCCGCAAGAAGCTGCCCGAGCATTTCGAACGTATCCCCCAGGTCATTGATCCGAAGGTCTGCGCCTGCCCGGAGTGCGGCGGTGCGTTGAAGGATCTCGGCAAGGATGAGGCCGAGATCCTGGAAGTGAAGACCGTCACCTTCAAGGTGACCAAGGTCATCCGGCCCAAGAAGCGCTGCGTGAAGTGCGCCACCATCGTACAGGCGCCGGCGCCATCGCGTCCGATCCAGAAGAGCTTCGCCGGTGCCTCACTCCTGGCTTTAATCCTAACATGGAAGTATGGTTTCCATTTACCGCTGTATCGCATATGTCAGATCTTCGCCCATGCGGGTCTGAGGTTGAGCCGCACCACCCTCATGCAGTGGGTCGCGGCGAGCAGTGAGCTGTTGGCCCCTCTGGTGGCGGCACTTGCGACGTACGTTCTGGCGGCATCCAACATCAACGCCGATGACACCCCGTTCAGGGTTCTGGCTCCCGGGACGGGAAAAACCAAGCGCGGGCACATGTGGACTTACGTCCGTGATGGAACCACATGGGGGTCAACCGATCCACCGGCTGTGTGGTACCAATATTCACCGACCTGGCACGGAAAACATCCGCTCAAACACCTTGCGCGCTTCACCGGGAAGCTGCAGGTCGATGGGTACGCGGGTTTCGAAGCGCTGTTCATCCCGTCATCACCGGGAGCGCCCGCACGCGTCCAGGAGATTTCCTGCATGGCTCACGCGAGGAGACAGTTTTTCGACTTATACGCGGCGGTGAAGTCTCCACTGGCCAAAGAGGCTCTCGATCGCATCGGTGCGCTGTATCAGATTGAGGATTACATCCGTGGCTGCTCGCCGGAGATTCGTCGCTCTTCAAGGCAGAAGTACGCAGTGCCGTTGCTCAACGCATTGCACGCTTGGATGGTTGAAACCGTTTCCCAGTTGGATAAGAAATCCAATCTCGCCGGCGCATTCAACTACTCACTCAACCGCTGGGAGGCGCTCTGTCGCTACACACAAGATGGTCGACTTGAGATAGACAACACGGTCGCAGAGCGCTCGATTCGCGGCATGGGGATTGGTCGCCGGAACTATCTCTTCTTCGGATCTGACAGCGGCGGAGAACGGGCTGCGATCATTTACAGTCTGATTGAAACATGCAAACTCAACAACATTGATCCACAGACATACCTGCAGTACGTCCTCGAGCGCATCGCAGACCATCCGATCAACAAGGTGGATGAGCTTCTGCCGTGGAATATCGCTGACAAACTCAATCAGCCAGACCAGGTCACCAAGGCGCTGGCGGCCTGATGATCTTCACGAAGAAAACCTCAGCCGCAGCGCTCGGGAATATTCAGTCCTTTCTCGATAACACGCGTGGCCAGATCACCATCGGCGAGATTCCCCCGATTCGACGCGCCGCCTTGGCGGCGCAAGGTAAGAAGGCACGCGTGGCCCTCGTGTCCAAGGACGGGGAAACGATTGCTCAGTTACTCGAGCGCCTGGATACGGCTTTGGGCAAGGCGATGGCCGAGGACACCGTGATCGACGAAGTCTTGCCCGAGATCAAGCGTCGCCGGTCCGAGCAGGAATAGGCCGGACAGAACTCCGCAGACTCGCGCAGTCTGCCCTGGAAATCACCGCCTGCGCACTGGGCCACGCCCGCACGCTTAC
>CAZDTG010000484.1:0-2372 GCA_964508005.1 uncultured Steroidobacteraceae bacterium | reverse complement strand
CTCAGCTGCGCTGGACCCTCCTTTGCCTCGGGGTGTTGTTCATCATCCTGCTCGCGTGGATAGAGCGGCGCAGGCAGCAGCGGCAAGGGTTCACGGAGCACACGGGCGAGAAGGAGCACGGCGCGGAGACGACTTCCGGGCCCGTGTTTCGCGAGCCCGCATTGACGCTGCCGGAGATGCGCGCGCGCGACCCGGGACCGCCGCAGGATCTGCCGGTCGTTGAGATCGAGGACGACACGCTGAATGCCCGGCGGGTCGAGGTGGGCGAGCCCCTCGTGGACCCGCCGACCCTGTCGCTGCCCGTGATGGATTCGGGCCCGCCGGCGGTCCGCGGGCGTGCGATGGAGCCCACCCTCTCCGACATCGACTCCGTCGAGTTGGTGCGCCCGGATGTGTTTGCCAGGTCAGCCGCCGAATTCGAGGTCCCGCGGTTGGATACGCCCGCGCCGAAGCGAAGCGCCGCCAAGGGGCCCGAAAGTCGCGCCTTTGGGGTCCCGGTCGAAAGCGCTGGCCCATCGCGGGCCGCAGGCGACTTTCGACAATCGGACCAGGGCACCGTAGCGCAAGTTGATCGCCCCCCGGTTGACATCGAGGAGCGCGCGTTCAACGAGGCGGTGTTCGGCCATCCGGCTCGCGCGGCAACCTCCCGCAAGGGCGGCGCGGCCTTGTCCGGGACTTCCGCGAATACACCGGAGTCTGGTTCTGCCGCCCGGCCGGCACAACTCCAGGAAGCGGGCGAGAGCTCGCAAGCCCCGCAGATCCCCGCAAAAACCTCCGCGCCCGGGTTCACCGCCGCGGACGTGACCCCTGTCGCGGATCCGATCGTCGATTGGCCGCCGGATGACCAACGGCGCGTCATTGCCCTGCGCCTCGTCGCCTCGGCGCCCGATCGTCTTGCGGGCCGTGCACTGCGGCTCGCGCTGGCCTCGGAAGGCTTCGTACTCGGCAAATTCCAGATCTTCCATAAGCCCGACGAGAGCGGCCGCGCGGTGTTGAGCGCCGCGGATCTCAGCAAGCCCGGAACCTTCGATCTCGCGACCATGGATCTGCAGCGTTATGGCGGGGTGAGTCTGTTCGCCGTCCTGCCCGGTCCGAGAGCGCCCCTGCGGACGTTCGATGACCTGCTCGCGACCGCACGTAGTCTCAACGAGCGGCTGCAGGGCGCATTGCAGGACGAGCGCGGCGGCCCGCTGACACCCACCCGAATCGCGACTCTGCGCGAGTCGCTGGGCGCGGTAACGACCTCGTGAGACGCGATGCCGAAGCTCGCGTGACGGAGCTGCGGGCACAGATAGCACACCACGACGAGCGCTACTACGTGCTCGACGACCCGCAGATCCCGGATTCCGAGTACGACAAGCTCATGATCGAGCTGCGCGCGCTCGAGGCCGAGTATCCCGACCTCATCACTCCCGAGTCGCCGACCCAACATGTCGCGGGGGCCCCGAGCGAGTCGTTCGGCGAGGTCATCCACAAAGTCCCCATGCTCTCGCTCGACAACGCGTTCAGCGACGAGGATGTACGCGGCTTTGACCGCCGCATCCACGAACGGCTCGACATCCAGGGGGATCTCGACTACTGGGCCGAACCCAAGCTCGACGGACTTGCGGTGACGGTCATCTATCGTGATGGGAAGCTCGCGCAGGCGGCGACGAGAGGCGACGGCGTCCGGGGCGAGGACGTCACGGCGAATGTGCGGCAGATCCGCTCCGTGCCGCGCGAGCTGCAGGGCAAAGCTCCGCGGGTATTGGAAGTTCGCGGCGAAGTCTTCATGCGCATCAAAGGGTTCGAGCTCATGAACCGGCTCGCGCGCGAGCGCGGTGAAAAGGTCTTCGTGAACCCTCGCAATGCGGCCGCGGGAAGCCTGCGGGTGCTGGACCCGCGCATTACCGCGAAGCGCCCGTTGCAAATGTATTTTTACGGCCTCGGCACCGTCGAGGGCGGCAGCATTCCCGGGCGGCAAGGCGAGTTGCTGCAGGCATTCGAGGACTGGGGCCTGCCGATCTGCCCCGACGCCCACCTCGTGCGCGGGGTCGAGGGGCTGCTCGAGTACTATCATGACATGGGCGGGCGGCGGCGCTCGCTGCCGTACCAGATCGATGGCGTCGTCTACAAGCTCGACAGTCGCGCCGACCAGGAGCGCCTCGGATTCGTGTCGCGGGCGCCGCGTTGGGCGACGGCGCACAAGTTTCCGGCCGAAGAAGCGCTCACCTTGGTTCGCGGGATCGAGTTTCAGGTGGGGCGCACAGGCGCCCTGACGCCGGTTGCCCGCCTCGAGCCTGTCTTCGTGAGCGGTGTGACGGTAAGTAACGTTACCTTGCACAACATCGGCGAGGTGCATCGGAAGGATGTGCGTGTCGGGGACACGGTCG
>CAZDTG010000483.1:0-2386 GCA_964508005.1 uncultured Steroidobacteraceae bacterium | reverse complement strand
GCGACGCTGAGCTTGTTCTGTCCGGCGCGAATCGCGGCGGGATAGCCTGCGGGACCGCCACCGATGACGATGACATCAAAAGAATCGGACATTGGGGGGCTCCACCTTGGACTGCTGTTCTTGATTATGGGGACGAACTCACGCGCGGCAACGGTAGAGCCGCTGCCGCGGCGGGGGGGTACCGGGCCGGGTCCGGAGGCTTGTATCCGCGGCTTCTAGATGCCCAGCAGCATCCGCCCCGGATCCTCGAGGCACTCCTTCACCGTCACGAGAAACTGCACGGCTTCGCGGCCGTCGATGAGCCGGTGATCGTAGGTCACCGCGAGATACATCATCGGGCGGATCGCGATCTGCGCGGCGCCGCCCGGCCCATTCACGACCATCGGCCGCTCCTGGGTCTTGTGCATGCCGAGAATCGCGCTCTGCGGAGCGTTCACGATCGGCGTCGACATGAGCGAGCCGAACACACCGCCGTTGGTGATAGAGAAGGTGCCGCCGGTGAGGTCTTCGATAGCGATCGTGCCCTCGCGCGCCTTCTTCGCGTAGCTCGAGATTTCCTTCTCGATCGCCGCGAAGCTCTTGAGGTCCGCGTCGCGCACGATCGGCACCATCAGGCCGCGCTCGGTGGAGACGGCGACACCGACGTCGTAGTACTCGTGATAGATCACATCGCTGCCGTCGATGGAGGCATTGACGGCCGGAAACTTCTTCAACCCCTCGATCGAGGCCTTCACGAAGAAGGACATGAAGCCGAGCTTCACGCCGTGATCCTTCTCGAACCGGTCCTTGTAGCGGTTACGCAGCTCCTGCACGGCCGTCATGTCAACTTCGTTGAACGTAGTGAGCAGAGCCTGCGTGGACTGGGCTTCGATGAGACGCTGCGCTATGCGCTGGCGCAGACGGGTCATCGGCACACGCTGCTCGGTGCGCGTTCCCGGAGGGCGGGCGGCTGGTACGGGTGTTGGCGTCGATGTTGGGACCGGCGCGCGTGCGGCCGGCGCCGCTGCAGGGGCGTCCTGCCGCGGAGCAGGCCCGGCGGCCTGTGATTGTTGCTTCCCCAGGAACTCCACGACGTCCGATTTCGTCAGGCGGCCGTCCTTGCCGGATGCGGGGATGGCGCCCGGATCGAGCTTGTTCTCCTCCACGAGCCGCCGTACCGAAGGGCTGAGCTTGCCGGCAGCTTCCGGGCTCTGGCTTTGGCCGTTGCCCGCGGCCTGGGACGCGCTCGGCGTGGCGGCGCTTTTCGCAACGGTAGCGGATGCCACGGCAGCGGCCCCGGCCTGCTTCGCGGATGACGACATCCCGGCAGCGGCGGCTTCCTCGATAATAGCCAACACCTGGCCGCTGGTGACGACCGTGCCGCTTTGTATCCTGATCTCGCGCACCACGCCATTGGCCGGCGCCGGCACCTCCAGAACGACCTTGTCCGTTTCGAGATCCGCGAGATTCTCGTCGCGCTTGATGGCATCTCCCGGCTGCTTGTGCCAGGCGACGAGCGTGGCATCCGCCACGGACTCGGGCAGTTGGGGAACCCGGATTTCAGTCGTCATGAGCTCTTTCTCAGTGGAGTCGCGGAGGCGGCAGTGCCGGAGGCAGCCGCCGCCCCGATGGCACCTGTCCCCGTCAGCCGCGTGGTCTCCCGCGCGGACTCCTCAGTAGCGGTTGCATGCAGGGCCGCATGAATCAGCGCGGCCTGCTCGGTGTCGTGGATCTTGCTGATGCCCGTGGCCGGCGCCGCGGCCGGCGCGCGGCCGGCGTACAGAACCTGCCGCCGTCCACCGAGCACTTCCTGCAGGCGGTGGCGAATCTGGTACCAGGCGCCCTGGTTCTGCGGCTCCTCCTGACACCACACGATCTCGCGTGCGTTCGGATAGCGGTTCAGAGCGGCCTCGTATTCCTCGCTCGGGAAAGGATAGAGCTGCTCGATGCGCACCAGCGCGACGTCGCGCAGCCCGTCCTTGCGGCGGGCTTTCAACAGCTCGAAATAGACTTTCCCGCTGCAGAAGACCACACGGCGCACCTGCTGCGGCGCAAGATCGTCGACCTCGTCGATGACCCGGGCGAAGCTGCCCTGCGTCAGATCCTCCAAAGAGGACACGGACAGGTCGTTTCGCAGCAGGCTCTTCGGCATCATGACCACGAGCGGCTTGCGGAACGGCTGCAACATCTGCCGCCGTAGCATGTGGAACATCTGCGCCGGCGTCGACGGCACGCACACCTGGATGTTCGCTTCGGCGCACAGCTGCAGGAAGCGCTCGAGGCGGGCGGAGGAATGCTCCGGCCCCGCACCCTCATAGCCGTGCGGCAGGAACAGCGCGAGACCGCAGAACCGCTCCCACTTCGCTTCCCCGGAGCTGATGAACTGATCGATGATGACCTGGGCGCC
>CAZDTG010000482.1:0-2390 GCA_964508005.1 uncultured Steroidobacteraceae bacterium | reverse complement strand
TGCGGCTGCCCCGGGTTCTCGCAGCCTTCGGAGTCGGAAGTCTGCTCGCTCTGGCGGGCGTGCTGCTGCAGGCGCTGTTTCGCAATCCCCTGGCGGATCCGTATGTCCTCGGCGTCTCGGGGGGCGCGGCCATAGGTGCATTGCTTGCCATGATCGTGGGCGCCGAGGCGTTCTCCGTGCACTCGGCCGCCATCGTCGGAGCGCTCGCCGCCGTAACGGTCGTATATTTCCTCGCGCGCGACGGCGGAACGCCACGCCTGCTGTTGACTGGCGTTGTGCTCGCCAGCGCCTGCGGCGCCGTCATCAGCGTCCTCCTCGCCGTGGCCGATTCTTCGCGCGTGCGGGGCATGGTGTTCTGGCTTGCGGGGGACCTGGAGTGGGCGCTCAGCCCATGGACGAGCGCCCTGACCGCGTTAGCCGCCGTAATCGTGGCACTCCTGATCGGACGGCCGCTCAATGTGCTCGCCGCCGGAGAGCTGCGCGCACGCAGTGTCGGTCTCGAGCTCGATGCCTGGCGGTCGCTGCTGTTCTTCGGGTGCGCCATGCTGACGGCTATCGCGGTCGTGAGTGCGGGCACCGTCGGGTTCGTGGGTCTGATTACGCCGCATGCCGTGCGGCTGACATTCCGCACGAGCGATCATCGAATTGTCGCGCCGGCAGCGGCGTTGTTGGGCGGGACGTTGCTGGCGGTTGCCGACCTCGTAGCGAGAACGATCGCAAGCCCGCGGCAGCTTCCGGTTGGAGCGATCATGGCTCTTCTGGGAGCTCCACTGTTTATCGTGTTGCTGAGGGGGCGGGCGCGCTAGGCCGCTCCATCCTGGCGCGAAATCAAGGTGTCGGTACGACCTGTGCTAAGCCACGATGTTCTGTGACGTCGCAACGCGATTGCGGCCACCGCTCTTGGCTCGGTACAGAGCGGCGTCGGCTTCGGCGATGAGGCGCTCGGCCAGCGCCTTGAGATCCCTCGCCTCGGAGCCGGGTGCTGCCGCGGCTACACCTATCGACAGCGTTACCGTCTCCGTCCCGTGCGCGCCCACCTTGATAGGTTGACTGCTCACGGCGCGCAGCACCCGGTTAGCCACGCGCTCGCCATCCGCAAAGCTGCTCTGCGCCAACACGATGGCGAACTCGTCGCCGCCGAAGCGTGCGCCGGTGTCGCTGGTCCGCATCTCGGCATCCACCCGGCGCGCGACTTCGCGCAAAACGGCATCCCCGGCGAGATGTCCGTACTGGTCATTGATGCGCTTGAAGTGATCGACGTCGATCATCAGACAGACCACGAACTGGCGCGCCCGCTGCGCGCGCGCCAGCTCCTCGCGCAGTCGGGATTGCAGGTAGCGCCGGTTGTGGAAGCCGGTGAGAAAATCGGTCAGGCCACTGCGCACCAGGCGTGCGCGGTTGACCGCATTCTCGATGCAGATCGCCGCCACCACGCCCAGGTGAGCGAGAAAGTCGGTGGCGAGCTCACGGGTGAAGCGCATCGGATCCCGGCTGCAAAACACGAG
Organism: uncultured Steroidobacteraceae bacterium; assembly: GCA_964508005.1. Classification (GTDB taxonomy): domain Bacteria; phylum Pseudomonadota; class Gammaproteobacteria; order Steroidobacterales; family Steroidobacteraceae; genus 13-2-20CM-66-19. Next base: position 885 of record CAZDTG010000482.1, on the reverse strand, counting down.
CACGCCGTCGAGCTGTTCGTTGCGCCGCAGAGGAATCAGAGCGAGGCTGCCTGAGTTGGCGGCCCCTTGCAGCAGCAGCTCGTGATCTTCGTTGCAGAAAGGGCCGAGCCAGGGGCGCTCCAGCTCCGCAAGCCGCGGTGCCACGTCTTTTACCGCATCGACAAAGTGCACCTTGCGAAGCTCGTCGACCATGGACCCGTCGCCGGCGATCAGGTGCCGGATCTCGTGCTGCGGGTCATTCAGCACGAGAGAGACGGCATCCAGTTGATACGAGCTCTTCAAGCCGTGGATCAGGCGCTCCAGCAGCTGCGCGAGCGAGCCGGCACGCAGGAGCTCGAGCTCGCGCTCCTGCGTTTTGCCCAGCAACGCCTGGTTACGGCTCGCCTCTTCCGTGAGGTCCTGCAGCCGCTCCTGCAGCCGGCGATTCTCGCTCTCCAGCGCCCGGATCCGTTCCTCGGCCGCAGCGGATCGCGCTGAGGGTCTGTCAGGCACGGCGCTCCGCCACACTGCGACGGTCTTCGAGGTAATCGCGTCCACGGCGCATCAGCGCAGCGAATGCATCGTGATCCTGCGTAAGCACCGCGGTTCGAATGCGCTCCACGGCCTGCGCCAGGGCTTCCAGCGACTCGGCGCCGTAGTCGTTGAGACTTTGAATTTCGTAGTAAAGGTCCGGGCTCTCCTGCGCCACGCGACTCGCAACGTCGAGTTGCGAATCGAACGTGGTACTCGACATGCGCGCGAGCTTCGGCGCGGCTTCGCCGCTCTCCGCCAGGGCCGTGAAGAAGGCGATGTTGAGAGCGTGGGACAGGCCGAGCACATACGCGATCAGGCGGTCGTGATCATCGAGGCTCATGACGACCTGCTCGGCCATCGTCGGCGCAAACA
>CAZDTG010000481.1:0-2399 GCA_964508005.1 uncultured Steroidobacteraceae bacterium | reverse complement strand
TCGCTGGCGCGGATGGGTACAGACTACGTCGACCTCTACGTGATCCATGCCTTCGATGCGGGCACGCCCGTCGAGGAAACAATGGAGGCGCTGCATGACACGGTCCGGGCCGGCAAGGTGCGCTACCTCGGCGCGTCCACGATGTATGCGTGGCAGTTCGCGAAGATGAACCACGTTGCGGCGATGAACGGCTGGACCCCATTCGTCAACATGCAGTGCCAGTACAACGTGCTCTACCGCGAGGAAGAGCGGGAGATGTTCCCCTACTGCCGGGACCAAGGCATCGCCGTCACGACCTTCAGTCCCCTCGCACGCGGCTTCCTCGCGCGTGACGCCCGGACCGCGCGTGCGGCGGACGATGTCTACCAGGAGTACTACGGCGACGACATTGATCGCGAGATCGCACGCCGCGTGCGGGAGGTGGCCGCGCGCAGGGGCGTGAGCACGGCACACGTCGCGATGGCTTGGGTTGCGGGCAGCCCTAACCACAACGTTCCGATCGTGGGCGCTGCGAAGACGGCGCATATCGACGTCGCCGTGCAGGCGCTGGGCCTGCGCCTCGATGCCGAGGACAGGGCCTTCCTCGAGGCGCCCTACCGGCCGCGCGACGAGATCAACGACCAGAACCCGGTGCGACGTCCCCGCGCGCTACATCCGGGCTGAGCCCAGGGTCCCCACCCCTCGAGCGATAAGGCCTGTGCGATCCACGATCTGGCGCATGGTGGCAGGCACATGTGGGGCGGTACACGCTCGAGCCTCACGGTGAGGCGCCCGGCGATCGGGGACGTTGTTTGTGGGCTAGGCCATCAGCCACGGGCTGTCCTGTCGGACTTCGATCAGTGTCGGACGATCCGCGACGAGAGCGTCCCGCACGGATTGCGCCAAGTGTTCGGCGCTCGCAGCGCGAGCGGCATGACAGCCAAGGCTCTGCGCCAATTGCAGGAAGTCGGGGCTCTTGGGCTCCACACCGACCCGCGGAATCTGCCGCCGGTCCATCTGGTCCACGATCTCCTTCAGGGCATCGTTGTTCCACACGATGACCGGAAGCGCGAGGCGTTCTTCCACCGCGGTGGCCAGCTCATTGACCGTGAACATGATCCCGCCGTCGCCGGCGACGGCGATCACCGGCCGATGCGGCGCACCGATCTTGGCGCCAATGGCCATCGGCAAGGCGACGCCCAGGGCGCAATAAGTGCCGGAATAGTACCAGCAGCGCTCCATTTCCATCGGCATTGCAAACGAGCCGGTGTACACAATCTGCGAGGCGTCGCCCATCACGATTGCGTCCGTAGGAAGCGCTGAACGCAGTATCTTCCATACCCGCGCGTGCAGCTTTTCGACTTCGGTCATTTTCGCGGCATTGCGCGCGAGGACATCCTGGACCCGGTGCTCGCCTTCCGACCCCTGCGCCGTCGGCTTCCGGCTGGAGAGGGCGGACGACAGGGCGAGCATTGCGGCACGGGCGTCGGCCTGAATGGGCACCGCCGCGGAATACATCGATGTCAGTTCCGTTGGATCGATGTCGATCCGGATGATGTCGCCCGTTATTTCAAGTTTCGGCAGGAAGTGGTCGCCTGGCGCGACTTCCGAGCCAACCAGCAACACCACGTCGGCGTCGGCCAGCGCCTGCTGGCTCGCTTCCTGCAGGATCGAGCACCCCAGGGATAAAGGGTGGGAATGCGGAAGTATCCCCTTGCCGGCATTGGTGGAAAGAACCGGAGCCCCGATACGCTCGGCGATGTCAGTCAGTGCCTTGCGCGTCCCGACCGCGCCACCGCCGACGAGAATCAGAGGGTGCTTTGCCTGCGCGAGGCGATCGGCGGCCTCGTCGATCGCCGCCGGATCGGGCATCGGCAAGGACGGAGCGCGGCGGGTCCTCCAGTCAGGCCCGACGGCTTCCGGCAAGACGTCCCGAGGCAGCGACAGATGAACCGGACGAGGCCGGCTGCCGCGAAACACCGCATAGGCACGCGCAATCAGTTCCGGGAGCTCTTCCGGATATCGGACCATGGCGCTGAATGCGGTGAATCCCGCTGTTACTGCGACCTGGTCGTTGAGCTCATGGACCGCTCCCCAGCCTTTCCCGTGCGTGCGCGTGGCGCACGCTCCGGACAGCACGAGCAAGGGTTGCGAATCGCAATAAGCTTGAGCGATGCCGGTCGCCGCGTTGGTGACACCGGGGCCGGCGATGATCGTGCAAACGCCGGGCTTGCCGGTCGCACGCGCATAGCCGTCTGCCATGAGGCTGGCGCCTTGCTCGTTGCGACACTGCACGTGGCGGATCCCTGAAAGCTCGATGCCGCGATACAGCTCGACGGTCATCGTCCCGGCCATGCCGAAGACCGTGTCCACCTCATAGGCCGAGAGCAACTTCATCACGGCCTCACCGCATGTCATGG
>CAZDTG010000480.1:0-2420 GCA_964508005.1 uncultured Steroidobacteraceae bacterium | reverse complement strand
CACGCAGGGGTACCGGACTTGACTTGTTGCGGACATTCACTCCGGATCACAACAAGTCAACAAGTCAAGTCCGGTACCAACTCGCCGGACTCGCGCTCGCTGTCGAGCTCCGCGATGATGCGCCGCTCGACCCAGCTCGGACCAACGAGGCGCTCGAGAAAGCCGCAGTGACCGCCGAATCGCGTCACCGTCAGCCGCAGGCAGGACGGCCGCGCGAGACGCTCGAGGCTGTGCGCCGGAATGATGGGATCGTCGAGCGATGTGATGATGGTGGCGGGTACGTCGAGCCGGGCGAGCCGCCCGTCCGTGATCGAGTAGCCGTTCAGATAATCATCGAGACTGGGAAACTCGGTGAAGCGGCGGATCAGCTCCGCGGTCATGTGCCGCAGGTTCGCCAGGCGTCCGATCTCCCGGAAGTCATAGTCGCCGGGCCACACGGCCTGTTTCTTCAACAGCGAGCGCATCCACTTGCGCACGAAGTAGAGTTGATAGCCCGGCATGCCCTGCTCGAGCGCGATGAGCGTCGCGCCCGGATCCAGCACGGGCGAGACGGCGATCGCCTTGGCCACGTGGAGGCCGGCTCCGCCCGCCTGGGCGGCGACCCGCAACACGAAATTCCCGCCGAGCGAGAAGCCTACGAGATGCAGGGGTTTGCCCCGAAACAGGCGTTGCACGCTGCCGATCGCGCCCACGACTTCCGGCAGACGGCAGGAATGAAACAGCTCGCGGTTGAGATGGTGCGTGTCGCCGTGATCGCGAAGGTTGAGCCGTACCACCTCGAAGCCGCGCTCGAACAGCTGCTGTGCCAGAGACAGAACGTACAGCGACTGCGCGCTGCCCTCCCACCCGTGCAGGACCACCGCCACGCGTCCCGTGGTGTTTGCGGGACTCGAATGAAAGCACTGCAGACGGACGCCGTCGCCGCAATCGAGCAGGACAACTTTTTCTGCCGCCACGACCGGCGCTGCACGCCGGACGATCGGACCCCGGCGCGCGACCGTACTGGCCAGCATGGATTGCACGTGCCGGTTCCGGAGCCACCGCGGTGGGTTGAAGTCGTCGCCGAAGATCACGGCCGCGGCGCACCGGAACGCTCAGCGCACACGGATCTCCACGCGATTATTAGCGCTGGCGGCGCGGTTCCATTCGCCTGCCGTGAGATCGTTGGAAAGAGGAGGGTACTGGACGGCCACGCTTGCCGGATCACCCGCGGAGGACTGCACCTGCAGCGCGCCGTGCGTCGAATGACGGACGTCGCCGGCGATATTGGCGAGAGCGAGCGGTGTATGTTGGGCGGGTGAGAGAGCATCGTCTGCTGGGTTGCCTACCACATCGCATTTTGCGAAAAGCGTCTCGTCCGGCGCAAGCGAGAAGCCGTCGACGGAGTTGCCGACGAGACAAAATCGTCCGGCGAAGGTCTTGATGTCCACGACGCCGCTCGCGTTTTCGCGAGCCAGCCGATAGATGAGCTGGCGGACGGCATCGAGCCGTGCCCCTCCCAAGGCATCGGCGCCGTACGGGACCGGCATGACCGTGGGCTTTGCCTCGGTCGGAATCTGCAACCGGACGGCTCCGGCGGCCCCCACTGCTGGCGAGGTCTGGGACAGGTGGCCGCCTGGCCCTGTGGACCCGGACGCTCCGGGCGGGGAGACAGCCTGGCCTGGGCTGCCGCGGTCTGCTGCGGCGGCCGCGAGGGCCGCTGTGGCGGCTTGCTGTTCGGCTACGTCATTGCGGAGCAGCGTGAGCTCGACCGTCATCTTATTGAGCAGATTCACGTCCCGCCACCAAAGTACCGTGCTCACCACCGCGATGGCCAAGGCCACGCCGGCCGCCAGCCAAGCCCACGGGGCAGAGCGTGCGCCGGACGAGAGGGGTGGCAGCGAGTCGAGCAGCAGCGCCCGTACTTCGGCGGTAAGGCGGTCTGTCTGCGTGTCGACTCCCGCGACCAACGCCCGCCGCAGCTCCGCGAACTGTTGCCTCAATGCCGCGGCGGTCAGCGCCATGGGCGCGGTCGGATCCGCGGCAGCGGCCATCGCCGCGAGATCCTGGGATTCCTCGGACGCATCGCTCAGCCCCGACGCCGTAACGGGCGTGAAAGTGGTCTGTTCCGGACGACGCCGGTCGGCGACCAGGTGCAGCTGGTACAGCACCTTCGAGACATCCGCCTGTCTGATCTGCTTCGGCAGCACGCCAACGGCGCCCAGTGCGCGCGCCTGCCCCAGGTATAGCTCACCCTCCTGCGAGGTGTACATCATGATGGGGATGGTGGCCGTGCGTGGATTGTTCTTGATGGCCTGCACGGCCTGGAAGCCGTCCATGCCCGGCATCATGTGATCCATGAAGATCACGTCCGGCCGATGGGTCGTCAGATATTCGATCGCGGCTTCCGCATTTTCCGCATTGTCGACGTCGAGCTCGTA
>CAZDTG010000479.1:0-2455 GCA_964508005.1 uncultured Steroidobacteraceae bacterium | reverse complement strand
GGCCGGTGCTTGGACGAAACGCTCATTCGAATGTCGAGATATCGGACGAAGTCCTGGCGCGCATTTGATCCGGCCGCGGTCGCGGGGACCGCGCCTGCGCGCGAGGCGAGCCCGGCCACCGACGCTGGAGCGGGTGCATCAGCTTTCGTCAAGCCCGCCCTGAGGGTGCGCATCCTCGGCGTCGATCCCGGGTCACGGCGCACGGGTTTTGGCGTAATCGAATGCCGCGGAGCCGATTACGTGCATGTCGCTCACGGGTGTCTCAATGTCGGCGGCGCTGTCATGGCGGAGCGCCTGCGCCTGATCTTCGATGGCCTGCAGGCTCTCATCGGCGAGCATCAGCCGGCCGAAGTCGCGGTCGAGCGCGTATTCGTCAACCGCAATGTGGAAAGCGCCCTGAAGCTCGGGCAGGCGCGCGGGGCGGCCCTGTGTGCGGTGCCGAAGGGGTTGCCCGTGTTTGAATACGCGCCGCGCGCGATAAAGCTCGCGCTGGTTGGTTCGGGAGCTGCGGAGAAATCCCAGGTAGCCCACATGATCGCGACGTTGCTCGACCTTCCCAGGCGCATCGGTCCGGACGCATCGGACGCGCTCGCGGTCGCCGTGTGCCATGCTCACTCCCGCCGGCTGCAGGCGCTTGCACGAGCCGCTCCGGCGCGGCCGGCCGCCTGAAGGCTCTCACGAATGATCGGATCGGTCCGTGGCCGTATCGCCTCCAAATCTCCGCCGCAGCTCATGGTCGATGTGGGCGGCCTCGGCTACGAGCTCGAGGCGCCGATGTCGACGTTCTTCCATCTCCCCGCCATCGGGGAGGAAGTGCGCCTGCTCACACACCTGGTCGTCCGCGAGGACGCGCATGTGCTTTATGCCTTCGCGACCGAAAGCGAGCGGCGCTTGTTTCGCAGCTTGATCAAGGTGTCCGGCGTGGGCCCGAAGATCGCTCTCGCGCTGCTGTCGGGCATCAGCGTCGAGGCCTTCTCGCGCTGTGTGGTCAACGAGGACATCACGGCCCTCACCAAGGTCCCCGGCATCGGGCGCAAGACGGCGGAGCGGCTCGTGGTGGAAATGCGCGACCGTATCAAGGATCCAGAGGCGACCGCGGGGCACGGTGCCGTCCCGGTCGCGGCGGGCGCGAGCCCGGAGTCCGAAGCCTATGGCGCGCTCATTGCGCTGGGCTACCGCCCTGCGGAGGCGACTCGCTTGCTCAAGGCGGTGGGCCCCGGTACACACTCGACCGAAGAGCTCATCCGGCGCGCCCTGCAGGGCGCGGGTCGGGACTAGCGGTACGCTAGCGGGCAGTATCCAGCGGCGGCCTTGGGCGATAAACAGCGACAGGATCCCTTTTGGAAGCGCAACGAATCATCAGCGGTGCCGTAGGGAGTGAGGACGAAGCGGTCGAGCGGGCCATCCGCCCGGCCCGCCTCGATGAGTACATCGGCCAGACCGCCGTAAAGGCACAGCTCGAGATCTTCGTCACGGCCGCACGCCAGCGCGGCGAGGCGCTCGACCACGTGCTGATCTTCGGACCGCCGGGCCTGGGCAAGACCACACTGGCCAACATTCTGGCCGCCGAGCTGGGCGTGAGCCTGCGCCAGACCTCAGGCCCGGTACTCGAGCGGCCGGGCGACCTCGCCGCGTTGCTGACGAACCTGCAGCCGCGGGACGTGCTGTTCGTCGACGAGATCCACCGCCTGTCTCCCGTGGTGGAGGAAGTGCTGTATCCGGCCATGGAGGATTATCAGCTCGACATCATGATCGGCGAGGGCCCCGCGGCACGCTCCATCAAGCTCAACCTGCCACCCTTCACACTCGTTGGGGCGACGACGCGCGCGGGCCTCCTGACCTCGCCGCTGCGCGACCGCTTTGGGATCGTGCAACGCCTCGAGTTCTACGATGTCGCCGATCTCGAGCTCATCGTGAAGCGCTCGGCCGGCATTCTCGGCGTGCCCATAGACGAAGGGGGCACCCGCCGCATAGCGCAGCGCTCGCGCGGCACTCCACGCATCACCAACCGGCTGTTACGTCGCGTTCGCGACTACGCGCAGGTGAAAGCCGACGGGCGCATCGACGAGCGCATCGCCGACGCCGCGCTCGATCTGCTGGAGGTCGACCCCCTCGGTTTCGATACGCTCGACCGGAAGTTTCTCAGCGCAATCATCGAGCGCTTCGACGGCGGGCCGGTTGGAATCGACAGCATCGCCGCCGCGGTGGGCGAGGAGCGCGGCACTCTCGAGGATGTGATCGAGCCCTTCCTCATCCAGAAGGGGTTTCTGGTGCGCACGGCGCGCGGCCGGATGGTGACGCGCGCGTCGTACCTGCATTTCGGGATACAGCCGCCGGAGCGCGCCGCCACGACGCTGCAGTTGTTCGAGGACGACCGGTGAGGGTGTTTTCCTGGGCCGCCCGCGTCTACTGGGAGGACACGGACGGCGGCGGCATCGTTTACTATGCGAACTAT
>CAZDTG010000478.1:0-2475 GCA_964508005.1 uncultured Steroidobacteraceae bacterium | reverse complement strand
CTCCTTGGCGGGATTCGCAGCCATCGTGATACTGTTGCTCGTCGCTTTGCGCTCGGCCGCGCGGGTCGTTCGTGTGGTCATCCCCCTGGCGCTGGCGGTTCTCGCAGTCGCCGGCGGATTTGCGCTCATGGGACGACAACTGACCATTCTGCACGTGATCGGTATGTTGTTGATCGTCGCCGTAGGCTCGAACTACGCGTTGTTCTTCGATCGCCGGGCGAACGAGGCCCATCCGGGCTCGGTGCCCTTGACGCTGGCCTCGCTGCTCATTGCCAATGCCGCGACCGTGGTCAGTTTCGGCATACTGGCCTTCTCGACGGTACCGGTGCTCGCGGCGTTGGGCTCGACCGTTGCGCCGGGCGCCCTGCTGGCGCTCATTTTCTCCGCGCTGCTCGCCCGGCATCTGCCGGCCCCGGCGCAAACCGTGCCGGGTTAGGTCATGCGCGTGATCCTGGAACCCGCTGAAACCGGCGCCGTGGCAGCCACCCGAGTACTGCTGCTGCCCGCGGCTTACAGCGCTCCCGAAGACTTTCTGCGCGAGGGGTTTGCCAGCGCGGCGCGCCAGCGGGTATTGCCCCTCGACCTCGTTTTCGTTGAGCTGAAGCTGCAGCACCTTACCGATCGCACCATCCTGCGCCGCCTGCGGCACGAGCTCGTGCTGCCGGCCCGGGCCCTGGGCTGCCGCTCGATCTGGCTGGGCGGCATTTCCCTGGGGGGATTCGTGGCCATCGCCTACGCAGAGCGCTATCCGCGGGAGATCGACGGGTTGTGCCTGTTCGCGCCCTATCTTGGGAACCACATCGTGACTGGCGAGATCGAGCGCTCGAACGGGGTTCACGAGTGGACGCCGGGTAAGCTGGCGGACGATGACGACGAGCGTAGGATATGGCGTTTCATCAAGGAGCAGCGGTCTCACCCGTCGCCCTTGCACCTGGGGTTCGGCCGAGACGATCGCTTCGCGGACAGTCACCGGCTGATGGCGGCCGCTCTCGCTCCCGAGAGCGTCGACACCATACCGGGCGGGCACGAATGGCCAGCGTGGCGGCGACTCTGGGAGAATTTCCTCGACAAGAGATTTCCTGGGGGCCTCAGTGATTCATAAGCGCTGGCGACCGACGCCGCTCATCAGCGGCTCGGCGGCCCTGCACGTGGCGGCGATAGCAGCCACTGCAGTGCGGCCTCATGTCTGGCCGTGGACCTTGGGCGCGGTGGTTGCCGATCATCTGCTGATCGCCGCGGTCGGGCTGTGGCCGCGGAGCAGGCTCCTGGGACCTAACTGGACGCGACTCCCCGCCCAGGCGGCAGCTCACGGCGCGGTAGCCATAACGATCGATGACGGCCCCGATCCTGAGGTTACCCCGCGGGTGCTGGCAGCGCTGGATGAGCTCGGGGCGAAAGCCACATTCTTCTGTGTCGGCAGGAAGGTGCAGCGGTATGCCGAGCTCGCCCGGGAAATCGTGCAAAGAGGTCACGCAATCGAGAATCATACTCAGCGGCATCTGCATAACTTCTCGCTTCTGGGTCCGGGCGCGCTCACGGAGGAGATCGAGAGCGCGCAGGAGAACATCGAGGAGGTTACCGGTACCCGACCCGTGTTTTTTCGCGCGCCCGCCGGCCTGCGCAACCCCTTTCTCGACCCGGTGCTGACGAATCTCGATCTGCAGCTTGCGAGCTGGACGCGGCGCGGCTTCGATACGGTGAGCCGCAATGCCGACAGGGTGCTCGGCAAACTGACCCGACACCTTCAAGGAGGCGACATCCTGCTGCTGCATGACGGTCATGCGAGCCGGACCCCCACGGGAGGGCCCATCATTCTCGAAGTCCTGCCGCGCCTGCTGATGGCCGTTGCGGAGGCGAAACTGCGGCCCATTACGTTGCGCGCGGCACTGACATGAAGCCGCTCGTGCTCAGTCACTTCACCGCGACGAGCTGCATCGGTCGCGGGTTGCGAGAGACGCTCGCGAGCCTGGAAGAACAGCGCACGGGACTCGCGCCGTGCGAGTTCGAGACCGTCGAGCTCGACACCTACGTCGGCGAGGTGAGCGGAGTCGATGACGAGCGGCTGCCCACGGGATTCGAGAGCTTCACGTGCCGCAACAACCGCCTGGCGCAACTGGGATTGGAACAGGATGGCTTCACGGCGGCGGTCGAAGAGCTTGCCAGCCGGCTGGGACGCCGCCGGGTCGGAGTGTTTCTCGGTACGAGCACTTCGGGAATTCTCGAGACGGAGCTCGCGTACCGGCAACGCGATCCTGGCACCGGCGCGCTGCCGGAGGGATTTCATTACCGCGGCACTCATAACTCCTTCTCGGTGGCCGACTTCGCGCGGCGCAAGCTGGCCCTCGAAGGGCCGGCGGTCGTCGTCTCGTCGGCGTGCTCGTCGAGTGCGAAGGTCTTTGGATCGGCGCGCCGGATGATGGAGGCAGGACTCATCGATGCGGCCGTGGTGGGTGGCGTGGATTCGCTCTGCCTGAC
>CAZDTG010000477.1:0-2487 GCA_964508005.1 uncultured Steroidobacteraceae bacterium | reverse complement strand
ATCATCAAAGCCGCCTGAAGGCGTGGCCCCGCGGCCGCAGGCGTTTGTCTGACGCCGGCGCCGCGCTGGACCAACTCACCCGCGTGTTGAAACCGGGCGGCATTTTGCTGATCGTCGATCATTCCGCGAAGGCCGGTACGGGCAGCGCCGATGCCGGAACGCTGCATCGGATCGACGAGGCCTATGCCGTCCGCGATTTCGAGAAGCGCGGCTTCAAGCTCGCCGGCAAGAGCGCTCTGCTGCGCCGGCCGGACGACGCCCGTGAGTTGGTTTCCTATACTCCGCCCGGCTTGGGCAAGACGGCCGCTTCGTGCTGGTGTTTCGCAAGAATGGGGGTTAGCGGGGGGATCGCGCGCAGTGCCGGGACACCGCTGTTAGTGGTCGCTGACGAGCCACTCCGCGCACTCGGTTACGTAACGGGCGTAGCGGAAATCGCGGATGCTGACGACGCTCGTTGCGGCCCATTCCAACCCGGGCCGGCCCGGGCGGCGCCCCCAGGCGAATTTACGTCGGCTTGCGGAATTTCAGGATGAACTGATCCGTCTTGCCGCGGATCGAGGGGTCGAACACCTTCGCGGTATGCGGGTCGTTGGGGTTGTGCAGGATCTCGCTCTGCCCCTCGAACTTGAAACCTGCGGCCACGACCTCCTTCTTCACCGCTTCCGGATCGATGCGGTGCAGGGTCGACGTGTCTCGGAAGCCCGAGCCCTTCTGCGCCACGTGATCGAGCACGATGAACACACCGCCGGGCTTGAGCGCATTGAATACCGCTTTGTCGATCGCCACGACATCCACATCCGGGATGTTGTGCAAGTCATGATAGTTCTGCGAGGTCCACACCATGTCGACCGGCTCGGGGAGCGATAGGCTGGTCGCACGCCCGACGATGACACTCACGTTGCTGTAGTGTGGATCGGCGGCGATTGCCTCCACGGCTGCCGCCGGGTCCGGCGAGCCTTCCGGAGCGTTCGGACGCCGGGGTGGAGGGACCGCATAGACATGACCGGTCGGCCCGACCACAACGCTGAAGATGCGGGTGAAGTAGCCGGAGCCGGGAATCATGTCCTCGATCTTTTGTCCCGGCTTGAGACCGGCGAAAGCAACGCTTTCTGCCGGCTTACGGTCCGCATCGCGCTGGCGATCCGCGTCGGGCCGGGCAGGGTCAGCGACGGCGGCCGAGACCGCCTTGGGTATTTCGCTGGCGGCCTGCGCGTCCATGATCGGGAAGGTCAGTGCGGCAACCAGGGTTCCCGCGGCAAGCGACAAAGTGCGCATGGTCGGACGCCCTCTTTGTAGTCAGGTGCGTGACTCTAGCAGGCCGGGAAGAGCCCCTACTATCGTTTGGCCGTGACGAGATCTCGCTTGGACGCGACGTGACCTCGAGGCGGTCGTCGACTCGCCGATCTGTCCGCCCCTAAACTGCGCCCGAGCGCAACTCGAGCGTCCAGGTCTCCCCCACCAAGTCATGCCCGAAGCTATGGTGCGGCTCTTGGGCGATCCTCTCGAAGCCCGCTTCCTTGTAGAGGTGGCGGGCCGCCGCCAGGTTCTCCTGAGTCCAGAGCACGATTTTCCGGTACCCCGCCTCGCGCGCGAATCGGATGCACTCGCCTACCAGCGCGCGACCGACTCCCAGGCCGCGAGCCTCCGGTTCCACCAGCAGCAGCCGCAGTTTCGCGGTCGAGGCATCCTTGCCTACCAGGAAGATACAGCCGAGCCGGCGCCCCGCGCGCTCCGCGATCCAACAGCGCGCCCGTGTCGGATCGAGCTTGCGCACGAATTCCGCGGCGATCTCGGCCACCAGCGCCTCGAACTCCTCGTTCCAACCATACTCCTGGTGATACAGCTCGCCGTGCCGCTGCACCACCCAACCCATGTCGCCGGGGCGGTGGCCGCGAAGGGTAAGTGGCGCGGCGCATGCGGGACTGACCCGATTCCCGTCAAAGGCGCTCTGAATCACCTCCATCGCCTGAAGTACGGCACCGCGGCGTGCCTCATCCAGCCCGGATAGCATTCCCTTCACCTGCTCCCGAGAGCGGCGCTCCAGTGGCGCGAACACCCGCTTTCCTGCGGGCGTGAGCCGCAAATGCTGCCGGCGTCCGTCTTCCGGCGACGCCGTCCGTGCCAGGAGCTTCTTCGTCTCGAACCCCTTCAGCAGCCGGCTCAGGTATCCCCGGTCGAGGTCGAGCTCATCCGCCAGCTCCGCGGCGGTGACGTCACGGCGATGCGCTATTTCGTACATCACGCGCACCTCGGTGAGCGAGTAAGGGCTGTCCAGAAGCCCCTCCGAAAGCACGCCAATACGGCGGGTGTAGTCGCGATTGAAGGCGCGCACGCGCGCAATCTGTTCGGTGGATATGGTCATGGCGACAGCCCTGCGGCAGGAAGCACCGCCCGCAGTTTTTCATGATATAGTTGCCTGAGTCAACTATTTTGGCGGACTGCCGGCGAGGAGTGTCGACAGGATCATTCGCGAATGGCGCGCACGCG
>CAZDTG010000476.1:0-2489 GCA_964508005.1 uncultured Steroidobacteraceae bacterium | reverse complement strand
GTCCCGCTCATCAGCCGCTCGACGCTGTCAGAGTTGCTGTCCGTCGCCGGAACCCAGCAGACCGGGCTTCTCACGATGGAGCTGGAGGATCCCACCGGCTACGGCCGCATCATCCGCGGCAAGCGCGACCGGGTGCAGAGGATCGTCGAGCAGAAGGATGCCTCGAAGAAAGAGCTCAAGATCCGTGAATGCAACACGGGCGTGCTCGCCGCGCCGGCGCGGCTGCTGAAGAAGTGGCTGAAGGGCCTGCGGAACGACAACTCTCAGGGCGAGTACTACCTGACGGACGTCATCGCGATGGCGGCGAGGGAAAAGGTCGCAGTCAACCCGCTCGTGGTCCGCAACGCCGTCGAAGTGCTGGGGGTGAACGACAAAACCCAGCTCGCGGATCTTGAGGCCGCTTTCCGGCGCCAGGTCGCGCGGGACCTGATGCTCGCCGGCGTTACTATTGCCGACCCCGCTCGCCTCGACGTTCGCGGCAGTGTCGCGCACGGAACCGACGTATTCATCGACGTGAACGTCGTCCTCGAAGGGAACGTGAAACTCGGTGACCGTGTTCGCATCGGCCCCAACTGCGTGGTGCGAAATAGCGAGATCGGTGACGATACCGAGGTGTTCCCCAACTGCGTGGTCGACAGCGCGGTGATCGGGAAATCGTGCAATATCGGGCCGTTCGCGCGCTTCCGCCCGACCTCGACTCTCGGCGACGGCGTGCACATCGGCAACTTCGTCGAGGTGAAGAACTCGACTATGGGAGAGAGCTCCAAAGCCAACCATCTCGCGTACGTGGGCGATGCGCAGGTGGGAAGTCGTGTGAACATCGGCGCGGGCACGATCATTGCGAACTACGACGGTGCCAACAAACACCGCACGACCATCGCCGATGACGTTCACACGGGATCCAACAGCGTGCTCGTCGCCCCGATCACCGTCGGCGCCGGTGCGACGATCGCCGCCGGCTCCACGGTCGCGCGGGAGGTTCCCGCGGGCAAGCTTACCGTAGCTCGGGCGCGGCAAACCACGATCGAAGAGTGGCAGCGGCCGACCAAGCAGAAGCAATGAAGCAATAGAGATAGTGACGCGCCGCTGCCGCCGGCTAGTGGCACAATGCAAGCAATCGCTTAAGCCGCAGGACTCCCCAAGCGCGGTCTGAGCCTGGAGAGCAAATGCGCCTGAAACATTACATCGTGCTGCTGCTGGCAGTGACCGTTTGCGCGACCGCGCTTGCAGATAGCGACGATGTGCCCGCGGACATCGCCGCGAAGATCCGAGCCACATTGCACGAGCGCATTCCGGAGCTGCACATCGAGGGGATCCACAAGGGTCCGATCGCCGGCCTGTACGAGCTCAACACAGGGTCGGAGCTCCTCTATACGAACGACGCCGGGACGTTGATTTTCGCCGGGCGCGTCGTCGATACGAAGTCACGGGAGGATCTCACGGCCGATCGCTGGAACACCCTCAACGCGATCGCCTTCGATTCCCTGCCGTTCGATCTCGCCATCAAGACCGTGAGAGGCGACGGCAGCCGCAAGGTTGCGGTCTTTGCCGATCCGCTGTGCCCGTACTGCCAGCAGCTCGAGCAGCAGATGCAGGGCATTACCAACGTCACGGTCTACACTTTCCTCTACCCGCTCGAAACCATCCACCCGGGGGCGAGCGTGAAGGCCGTCGCGATCTGGTGCTCGAAGGATCGCAGCACCGCCTGGTCGAAATGGATGCTGCAGAAAGTCGACCCGGGCGAGACGCGTTGCAAGGGCGCGCCGATCGACAAGCTGCAGGCTCTCGGCGATAAACTTCGCATCGACTCGACACCGACAATGTTCACCGCGGACGGCAAGCGCACGCGCGGTGCCATAAAACACAGTGAGATCGAGCAGTTACTGGCCCAGAGCAAAAAGTGACGCACTGGCACGACACCCGGTCCCGTTTGAAACTCGCAATTGCAATGTCGCTGTAGCACTTATTCGCTACCTTGCACGCGTTCCCGCATAAGAACGCGCCCGAGGTGAGGTCATGAGTGCGTCTGAAGAACAACGGGCCGAGTGGCTCGATCCCGAGTTCTGGGAGCGTCTCGATCGCCTCGAGGGCCGCCACCAGAAACTGCAGTCTGAGCACGAGCGCGCGCGGCGGGGCCTCGATCGGGTGACACCGCGCGAAGCCGAAGAGTTGCGCAACGCCTGGCGCCGCTATTGCGAAGTCATCGACGAGCTCGACAAGACCACCGCGGAGTTCGAAGCCCTGCGCACGCGCGCGGGCTGAGCCGGCCGGCCCAACGCACCAGCATGCCCGCCACATGAAGCTGCTGTCCCGCCGGGCACTGGAACAGCTCGGAAGCCTCCAGGCCAGCGTGCAGGAGCTGGCCGCGCACCGTAACACCGCCCTGCGGATGTTCATCGCCAGCCGTAACACCACGACAGCCATGGCGCAGCGCGAGTTCTGGCTCGAGTTCGCCTGGATCGACCAGGAGTATCGGATCGCGGTGCGCC
>CAZDTG010000475.1:0-2490 GCA_964508005.1 uncultured Steroidobacteraceae bacterium | reverse complement strand
ACGGTCGCGATCCCGGGCCCGCGGGCCACGGTCTGACTCGCGTAGGAGGCCACCACTTGCAACAGCAAAGCCGCAACCAACACGGTCAAGACGGTAATCAGCGCGTAATTCGTCAGCTGCGCAATCCACGACTCGAACAGTCTGCGGGTGCCGTCGAAGAGCAGCGCCGCGAAGAACAGGGGCCCGAGAGCGAGCAGCACGGACAAGGCGATGCTCGACAATGCGATCAGGAACATGGTGTAGACGCACAGCAGCCCGACGAGGAACCAGACGACCGCCCCGGCAATGTAATAGCCCAGTGTTTCCCGGAACAACCCGCCGTTGCTGAACAAATAACCCGCGACTGTTCCGCCTTGAGCCCAGATCGCATCGATCGTCGTAACCGGATCCGCCGCGCCCACGACCGCCGCCGCCAGTTGCGTCGGAGCCTGATAAAACGTGTCGACAATGACCGAGTTATAAAGCCACAGATGCAGCGCGACACCGAGAACCACGGCTAGAGTCAACAGACGCTTGAGCCCGGTGACGAACGGCTCCTCGATTCTCCCGGTCAGATGCAGATAACCCCAGACCATGACATACACCGTAGCGAAAGTGACGAGCGCCGGCTCCAGAGCGGCGGCCACCTTTGCCGTTGTGGCGCCGATGTAAGTTGCGAGCTGACCGTTGAGCCAGGTCCAGAACGTTTGGAAAAATCCCACGACTCACCTCTTCCGGCCGTCACGGAGTCGGCTGGAAACGGGTGGCGAACTGACCATGCCCGGCGACTATCCGCTCCCGGTTACGCTGCTCGTTGGCCCATTGTTCCGCCTGCACGCTCTGATAGAGCACTTGCAGCTTGGTCTGCTCGTTTTGCAGCATTCCCGCCTCGGCCGCGATCCGGGCTTGCAAGTCGAGAGTGGACTTCTGATCGCCCGCGCGGGCGAGGGCGTCGATCAGCTGCTGGAGCGATGCGAAGCGATTGCCGGCGGTAGCCAGCGCTTGGTGCGACACGGCTTGCAACAGGGCTACGGACTGCCGATCCGACTGCAGCTGCAGATTCGCGGCCGGGGATACGCCGGCGAGCTGCTGCGCCGAGAGAATCGCGTTCGCGGTCAATGCAGTATTGAAATCGGCGGACAAGGCGGGATAGCCGTTGCCGGCGCCCTGCAATGCGCGCTGCAGGCCGTTCCAGTCGGGTGGCAAATAGTTGCGCACCGTGCCGGAAAGAAGCCGCTCCATACCGCGGTACCCGGTCGTCGACTGGTAGGCCGCCTGTGCCTGCGCCAGGCCGGCCTGCGCGGTGGCGAGCTGCTGCTCCAGGGTCCTCACCTCCGATACGAGCTGGGTGACTGATGCGACATCGATCACCGCGAATTGCGCATGCGCGACGGGCATACCGGTGGCCATGAGCGCAAATACGAGCAACGCACGCTTTACTGACATTGACATGACACGCTCCTTGTTGAGGGCATATGAGGCGGCGCGATCAGTTCGCGTCCCCGGATTCCATGAAGACGGGCAGCCAGCGGGCGGGATCTGAGCCCTGCTCCGCCATGATCCGGTGCATGCGCTCGACCTGACTCGCCCGGCCCGAGATCACCGCCAGCTCCGCCTCAAAGCCCTGCAGGTCGAGCCGGCAGACGACACTGTGGTGCCCCTGTTTGACGAGAAACATCCGCGAGCCGGGCTCGAGGCGCTCCTTGATGAGGCGAAACTCCCGTTCGGTGAGACCAAAGCCAGCGGTGTATTCGGCGGCACCGGCCTCGGAGTTGGGAAAGAACACCTTGGTCGGGGTCTGCTCGATGATGGTGCGGCTGATGGGACTGTCGAGCACGTCGCTGGCGCTTTGTGTCGCCAGGCACATGACGCCATTCAACTTGCGCCAGGTCTTGGGGCCATCCTGGGCAAAGCGCTCGAAGGCGTGGTCTGCAAGCAGCCGCCAGAACTCGTCCATCCAGCAGACCAGGCGCCGGCCGTCGAGAAGCTGCCGGACCAGATGAAAGAGATAGAGCGTCACCGGCGGGCGGGTGACTTCGTTGCCGAGGAACTCCGTGACATCGAAGCCGATCACGGGCTGCCCGGGCAACATTCGCACGATCCGGTCCTCGGGGTTGTCAAAAACCCAGGCGTAATCGCCCTCTCCCGCCTCGCACCAGCGCGACAGGCGTGCAAACAGCCCTTCCGAATCGGTGGTATCGAGGAACTCGATCAGGCGGGATAAGCGCCGCGCCCGCAGGTCCAGTGAAAGCGTCCCGCGCAGTGCCTGGTCGAGATCGGCGCCTTCCCGGACCGTGAGCGACGAGCGGCCGGCGGGACAGGCGAGCAAGCGCAGCCAGGCCTTCTGAAATTCGAGGTGGCCCGGGGTCGGCGGGAGCTGCAGCGGGTTGAATCCCGTCGGGATGCCGTTTTTGAGCGGCAGGTACTCTCCGCCCAGTGCACGCACCAGAATCTCCAGTCCGCGATCCTTGTCGAAGATCACCTGGGTCGCGCCTTGCCGGTGCAACATCG